>NZ_JBFJPY010000129.1:0-6641 GCF_041616895.1 Arsukibacterium sp. | reverse complement strand
GGTTCCCGCTACCGGCACCGTATGTACGAATATAAATTCCTCCACTGTGACTCACAACTCGCCGATGAACCCATCCGTTGTGCAACATGTGGTTGCTTCGGGTAAAATTCCATACGCCTTTTCCGTCTGGATCAACACGATGGTCTACAGTCCCAAACCCTCCAATATGGCTAAAACCTCCATCCTGTACAGGAGACCTCCCATCAGCACCAGGGGCCGGGTAAAGCATAAGCGCTTCGGCTGCTTGTGCTTCAGTACACGCAGGTTCGCCGTTTCCGCAAACTAGAAACTCAGTCCCATAAAGGTGTTCACGACGATTAATGTTCCAATGTCTGGACTTTTGTAACATACTCTCTCTTGCGTGGTTGAATAGGTATTGGAAGGCTCCTGTGCTAGCTCCATTTGCGAATTTTCCTCCTGTCAACTCGGATACTGTCCCACTAATTACTGCTGATAATACTGTACCTTTAACAATATCCCCACTACTCAAATTGCCACCACCTTTTAAGAATGCACCGCCAGCTCCCTTAGTAATTCCAGCACTAATAAAGCCATGGCCAAACTTTCCACCACTAACAACCGATACTATACCTCCGGCAACAGCGTGAGATGCGATTTGTCCAGCGACCTGCCCAGCACTGAGCGATAATCCTCCAAAAGAATGTAGGTTATCGCCCATCATTCCGGCTAATGCACCAAAGCCATCACTAGCTACACGATCTACCTGCGCTAAATTCGCATTCGATAAGCTTTTAAAGTGCGAACCTATCTGCTGAAATGCAGCCCCTGAGATAGCACCGACAATTGCACCGCGCAGGTTACCCGTTGCAACACCTCCCGACATAAAGCCAAAAGCTGCTGCTTGATACCAGTTTGCCATTGCCCATGGACCAACTCCTGGAATCGCCAATGCCAATAATCCTACAAAAGGCGCCAACTTTCCGAACATTTTATTAAGTTTTTTGAAAATATACCCACTGGGGTCGGTATAGCTCATCGGGTTATTAAGCACGTAACTATAACGGTTATAGTTTTGCAGATTTGACGGCGCCTGAATAAACGGGTCGGCTTGCATAAAGCGGCCGAGTACCGGGTTGTAGGTGCGGCCGCCCATATGAATTACGTCAAAGTCGTTAATCATTTTATGGCCCGTGTAGCCTTTGCTGTCGCCTGGGTTGCTGTAAGTAGTAAACAGACTGCTGGTGCTAACGCTGTATTGCTTACCCCACGGGTCGTAAATAAACTGCTGCACCACATTGCCGCCAGCATTGGTAATGCTGATGGTTGAGCCCTGGTTGTCTTTATGAAGATATAAAATATCGCTGTGAATGCTGTTACTGCGCTTGGTAATCACCGCATTACCGACATAGAACTTATGCTCGCTTTCACCGGTGGATTTGGTCATACGCTCGTATAAACCATCGATATATAAGGTATCGGTGGTTTTGCCGTCGCGCAGGTCGGTACGGCGATATAACTGACGGTCCGGGCCATAGGCGAAGTCGGTGTAGTTATTGCCTTGTTTTATACGGCTGGGTTTTTCAAAGGCGGTGTATGTAAAGCTGCGCTTACCGTCATTAGTGACATTGCCGTTATTGTCATAGCCAAATGTGTAAGCTCCTGTACCAGCGCAACTTGTAGTCGACCCTACGGCGATCAGGCGGTTGGTTTTGCTGCTGTCATAACAGTAGTTACCTACGCCGCTCTTAGAGGTAATATTGCCCCAGTTATCGTAGGCATAGTTTTCTTCCATCTTTAATGATGCAGGCAGTGCGCTATAGGCAGAACTATTACCAATATTGACAATAGTGCGCTTTTTCAGGCGATCCAGCGTATCGTAATCAAAGTCTTCTTTAAAACTAGCGCTGCTGTTAAGGCCAAAACGTTGCTCGCGCCAGTCGAGGTTACCGTTTAGCTGATAGTCGTACTCAAAATTATGGGCCAGAGCACCGGTTTTATTGTACAAGTTAAGCGATTTTACCCAGCCGGTGTCGGCCGCAAAGCCGCGGGTTTCCTTGGCGCCATTACCATAGACAACTTCTGTCGCCTGGCCGCGGGCATTCACCTTTATTACCTGCTGATACACTTCAGCGGCGTTCTTGTGGTTTTTCAGCGCAGTTAACATGCCGTTATTGCTGCTGTACTCGTGCCGTACCACGATGTCATCCGACGGGCTAAGCGACCAGCTGGGGTAGGTAAGGGTATACAGCCGGTTGTAACTATCGTAACTGGTGCTGCTGGCAAAGCTGCTACCGGCAGTACGTACTAACTTGTTTGCCACCAGGCCGCGGCTGTTGTAACCGTATAGCTCTTCGTAATCTGCCGTAGCTGTGGTGTCGCAGCTTACTGAGCTGTTGAAAGAGCGCACTCGTACAAGCTTGCCGCGGTTATAGCTAATTTCACTATTACCATAATCCCAACAAGTAGTGCCACTTTGGTCGTGCCGGCGTAACTGCCTGCCTACGGCATCGTAGGTAAAGGCGGTGACTTGTTGCTCGGCATTTTGCTGGGTTAGCAGCTCACCAAAAGCATTGTAGGTGTAGAACCACTCGCCTTTGTCCTGATCCTTCATGCTGGTTTTACGGCCATAAGCATCATATTCGTTAGTGGTGCGCTCCGATGCCGTGCCGGTATTGTCGGTTGCGACCACCGATTTAAGGTTACCGTTGGCATCGTAAAAATACCCCAGCTTATTGCCTAGATGGTCGGTGACCTGCCTGGTTTGGCCAGCATAATTAGTTAAAGTGGTACTGGTATGATTAAGTGCATCGGTAGTAACGCTGATTAAACCTTGGTGGCTGACACTACTTACCGCGCCATTTGCCGCAGTAGTACTTTTTATCCGCCCCAGGTCATCATAATGCGCCTCGCTGTACGCCCCCGGCGTTGTAGTATAGGGCTCGTAGCTGAGTTTTGGCCGGCCTTGCGCATCGTAGGTAGTCGCGCTAGTTGACCAACTGTTATCTGCCAGTAGTTTTGCTTTCGTAGCAATTTCCCGACCAAACATATCTAAAAACTGCTGTTTTTCGCCCTGACCATCTCCCCAGCTTCTTATCCGGACATAAGCCCCGGTTACATCACAACTTACCACGCTGCAATATTCCGTTGCGCTATATTGATCTACAACAGGATCACTACTCCCGGCGCCTTTGCTGTAGCTACGGCTTTGCTGGCCTAAAATATTAAAGTAGGCGCGTGACACCTGGCCATTGGCATCGGTTTGGGTAATGTAATCGACACGGCCGGTAATACTGTCGGCAGACTTTGAATCATAGGTATAGTCGGTTTTATAACCCAACGCATCGGTAGTTTGTTTTACGAACCTGAACCGGTTATCAAACAAGGTACTGCTGCTACGGCTTTGCACACCGGTACCATCGGCCTTGGTTGCTGCTGTAACAGTTTGCCCGGTACTATTACCAGCGGCGTCGTAATTGTGAGTGGTAACAACGCGGTACTTGGGTTCAGTCGGTGCCAGCGTTTCTGTTTTCAGCATTAAATCATTGTAGTATTCAAAGCTGCTGATCCGGGTACTGCTTTGGGTGCCACTATCCTCTACCAATGTCTTGTTTACGGTTGTTTTGGTTAAACGACCATAACGCGGGTAGTTGGTACTTGCCCCGGTATAAATATTACTGGTACTGGTAGTTTGGCTGAAACCAGGCTCGTCCGGGTTAGTTTGCACTACCGTGCTGCTAGTCAGGTTACCAAATTTGTCATAGGCGAAACTGCTGTTGGTTTTGGCCAGGGTATATACCGTCGCCATATCGGAGCCAAGTTGATAACTTAGCTCTTCTGAACTTTGTACAAACGGGAAGATACGTGCTGACGCAACCTCAGCATTACCAGCACCGCTAACCGTTGCATTTGTAGCGATATTAACGTAGCCCAGAGTGTTTTCTGCAGACGATAATAACTTATCTCCCAGCCACTGAGTGGTGTGCTTTGGTATGCCGGTAAATGGCCAGAGTTGGTGATATACCGTGCGGGTCATTACGTCTGTTTGTTTATCTATGGTTTGCAGCTCTTCAAAACCGAGCATGCCGCGGCCTTTTTTATGCAACAGCATGCCAGCATAACGGTAGCTAACCCCCACAGATGCTGAAGCAGTAGTTGCCGTGCTAACATCCGACACTACGTACATACCACTTAATGGTGAGAAGTAATCGCTGTTCAGGTTATTGCCAGAGTCACGGCGGATATAAACGTCTTTATCTACTATAGACTGGTAGCTTATTGAGGTTTTTACGCCCCAGCCGTTGGTAATGCCATTAATAACGTGATCTTTAATAAATGGGCGGGTGCTTCTGAATATCTTCCAGCCGTTGTCACTGGTAGCGGTTAGTAAATCTAACTTGCCGTCGGCATTAATGTCGGTAAAACGCACCGCTGCACCGGCATCGTAATTTAGATAACCCCTTGCAGTAAATGCAACCTGACTGGCTGATTGCGCCGGTGCTGACAGCTCAACGCGCCAGCGCGAGGTCGTTTCCGGAAATAGAATATCAGTGCGGCCATCGGCATTGATATCGACAAACTGAGTTAAGTTAACAGTGCTGTCTGTAACACTAAAATACGTTTGCACGGCGTTATGGAACTGCTTGCCATTGGATAAACGATAGCTCCAGAAATTACTAAACTCGCTTCTAAAAATAAGATCGGTATAACCATCGCCATTTAAATCACCAGCGCGAACATTGCGAATTTTGCCTAATGTTTGCTGCTCGTTATAACGGCTGCCATCAGAGGTATACAGCTTATAAACGGTTGCCTCTGTCCAGGTTCCACCCGCCTCTATACAATCACCCCGGTTAATCGCACCTCTTGAACAACTTCCTTCTGTCACTTTTAGGACAATATCGGTTTTACCATCGCCATTCACATCAAACATGGCGGCTGATTTCATATCAGCAGAACCTGTGCGAAAATCGGCTGAGAACGGGTCATTGGCAGCGTTACCACCAAAGCTTCCTGCGTCAGTAAGGTGCTGCATACCCTGGTGCTCGCCAGCAGCATTAACACCTAAATTTATATATGCCTGGAACCTGCCATCTTTGATAAACAAAATGTCTTCCAGTCCGTCGCCATTAACATCGGCCACCGTGGCGCCATTTTTAAAGCCATATGCTAGTTTACCTGTACTCACTAACGTGGTGTTGTGGGTTATTGTAGTGCTGCCGCAATTTACTTCAGTTGGCCTTGCGCAGTTAACGCGGGTTGATGTAGAAGGTTTAAATAAAATAACACTCCATGCGGCATTTTCGCCTGAGGCCAACAATAAATCACGCTTACCATCTCCGTCATAATCTATGGTTTGCAAATAATCTTTATTGGCGACACCAAAGGTTGACAATAAAACCTCAGCACTAAAACTACTTAATGCACTTGTGCTGTGACAATCTTCAAACCCTTCTATGGTGTAACAATTTTCGGTCCAGGTTGCATTAAGGCCGCCCAGCCTGGCATACCAGGCGCCATTGCGCGGATACACCATGTCAACAAAACCATCGCCATTGATATCAATCATCTGGGTGTAAAAGCGTTCATTAGAAAAGTTGCGCGTTGTTGAGGTAGCTTCGAAAGGTTTGAAAGGTGTGGTTACTAAATCATCATGACAGGGTGCACCTGGCTCGCTGCAATTTGGCTGCATTGAACTGACAGCAAACTCGGGATGAGACCATTTAAAGGTAGTGGCCGGTAAACAGCCTTTACCATCATTGGTAACGCACTCCTGCACAGACTCAAGATAGTTTTTTTCTTCAATAACATTAGATGAACGGTAATTTAATTGGTAGTGACGATAGTATTCGTTATCGACCAGCACATGAACCTTGTTTAACAGTTTGGTCATGGCTACCGGCACACCTGCTTGCCAGCCCTGAGCCTTTTTCGGGTTCTCGCTGTACTCCAAAACCACCTTAGCAAATGGCGCGTTACCATTCACACGTCCGGTATAGTGTACCTCGGTAAGGTAATGTTCACCTTTGGTTAAATCTTCAGCGTATTTAAAGACAATATAATTGCCTTTTACATCACGAATAGCTTTAAGCGCCCACATCCGCGCAATATTTTCACCAGCCTGAGTATTAAAAAAGGCATCACTGCCTGTTTGAGTTGCGCCGTCAGCAGTTTTAAAGGTTGCGGCAAGCGGCTTAGCCATTCCGTCATTACCTGATACCGCAGATACCTCGCCGTAGTAATGAATTTCACCGGATTTAGTCTCAACGGTGTAACCTAACGCGCCTTGTGTCGCTGAGCCGTGCGATCTGATGATAGAAAAATCGTCAATTTCCGGATAGTAGGTTCCCGCGCTCCAGTAACCAGCATCGGTATTGCTGCCTGCCAGTAAACGCTGGCCGCCCAAGCACAAGCGATCACTGTTAGCAAAGGCTACATTGCCCTGAACGCCATCAATCGCAATATTTTTAGGGCAGCGGGTTATGGCTGAGGTGCCGGCAAAAGACCAGCCAGTGCCCATATAACCATCACCGGCGTTGCTGTTGTAACTGAAGGCCAGTTGCGGCTGCACCCCGGCAATACCAGCGGGCAGGCTCAGAGGTAACTGATAGGTAGCACCACCCGACTCATCGACACGGAACTCGCCGGCTGATAAACCGACAATACTGGCGGGTAAACTATTG
>NZ_JBFJPY010000128.1:0-6790 GCF_041616895.1 Arsukibacterium sp. | reverse complement strand
TGGCCGGCCGTTAAGCCTGACAGACCGGGAAAGGCTGCTTAAAATCAGTAGCGATGCCAGCCTGGCCTTGCTGAAACAGGGTTTCGGCATAGCACCCTACATTGGTAACAACAGAACTGAGCGCGATAACTACCTTGCGGCGCAACACCAACGCTTGCAGTGGCTTAGCCAGTTGTTGCAGTTAAACCCGGGTGATAAAACGTTGTTTGGCAGCTTATTAAAAGTACCACAAGTGTATGCGTCAATTGTGCTACCTGGCCGGCAGCGCTTCAATTACGCAATGCTACCGAAGGCGGCATTATTAATGCGTGAGGGGGCAAGGCGAAATGAATATAGTGGTTTACTGGTTGACCAGCTACTTAGAATAACCGGCTTGTTTCCGCAGGGTTATGGTGTGGTGTTTACGCCACTGGGGCCCGATCAGCAACCACAGGACCGCTACGAATTCGCTATCGTTAATGGCCTGTACCCGCAAAAGCCAGAGCAACCCAATTGCCGGATAGTCAGTCGCCAGCAGCAGTATCGCAATACCGGCATCGACATTAGCCTGCAAACCGATTACAACCTGTACTTTAAAATTGCCCGCGAACGGCTGGAAGTGCTACCCGAGCACCGCTTAAAAGCTTTGCTAAACGCCTTGTATCAGGATGGCGAAGAGCGCTACCTGCGCAAGCTACTGCCCCGCTGCTGGCAGCCGGAGCAGTTTTTCCAGGAGCCGGCACACCAGAACTTATGGCAAAACGCCACAATGAAACAGAATTAGTGTGGCCAGGCCAAAAGTGTTTGTTGGTTAATTGCCTTCAAACGACATGATATCCAGAGTAATGTCGCAATTCAGTAATTTCGAAATGGGGCAGTTTAGTTTTGCTTCAACTGCCGCTTTTTCAAAATCGCTGCCATGCATACCTGGTACTTTAGCATCCAACTTTATTTCAGATTTAGTAATGGTAAAACCATCACCGTCTTTTACCAGGGTAATTTCAACTTTAGACTCCAGGGTGCCTTTGCTAAAACCCTTGCCAGCTAAACCAAACGACAGGGCCATGGTAAAACACGACGCGTGCGCCGCAGCAATTTGCTCTTCGGGGTTTGTGCCGGTTTTATTATCAAAGCGGGTATTAAAGCCATAGGGCTGGTCTTTTAATGCGCCTGATTGAGTAGAAACATGTCCTTTGCCGTCTTTGCCTAAGCCTTCATATTTTGCCGTTGCCCAATTAATAATAGCCATATAGTGCTCCTTATTGCTTTATTAGTGCTTATAACCATAGGCAAGAAGCAAACTTTATTCCAGCTTATCCAGAGCGGGATCGTAGGGCTTGGTAATGGCGGTGCCGTGTTCTGGTTGTATAAAGTGTTCACGTTGTGAGTAAAAATTACCGGGCAGTCTTTTCAATACTTAATGACAAAGCATGATTTTTTAACAAGTGTTCTATATTTAGTCACAAGAGTGTCCTATCTTTTTAATGCGGCAATATCGGCCCGCAATACTTAACGATGAAACGGACCCTCATATGAAAAGATTATTAATGCTTGGTGCAGTACTGGTGTTAGGTGCCATAGCAGCTGATGTACAAGCCAAACCTGCGGCGGCTGAATGGCAAGTGATCCCGGTAGATGCTCAAATGGACATTATCGATGACCAGGGCTTCACTAAAACTATTAATCCCAGCTGTGCTTTTGACACCGTGCTAAACCCGATTAATGGCGAACCTGTTAATAACGCGTTTCACTTTTACTTTAAACAAGGCAAAAGTAAAAACCTGTTAGTGTATTTTAATGGTGGCGGAGCGTGCTGGAATGATGCAACCTGTGTTGGCTCACTGGCCTTGGCGGGAGTACCCGGCGCGCGTCCTGCCTATAACCCTTCCATATTGGCCGAGAATTCACCACTTAATGCCGGCGGTATTTTTAACGACGCTGAAAAAGAGAATCCGTATAAAGACTGGAGTAAGGTGTTTATTCCTTATTGCACCGGCGATATTCACGTTGGCTCAAGCGATACAACCTACCGCGATGTAGACGGCACAATCACCGGTTTTCCCGGTGCGCCGGTCACCGTTAAACACCGTGGTTACGACAATTTTATGGCCGTTAGCGCCTGGTTGAAACAGCATTTCGATGATAAAAAGCAGAAAAAAGTCAAAAAGCTGCTGGTCACCGGTTCAAGCGCCGGTGGTTATGGTGCCACCTTACATTTTCCTTATTTACAGGCTGCCTTCCCCAACGCAGATAGTGCATTATTTGCCGATGCGTCTTCAGCTGTGGTTACCCAGGGTTTTATCGATAGTGTGTTCGATTTTGATAAAGTCTGGAATGTGGAAACCAGCCTGCCGTTGCTGTTTAGCGAAGGGTTAACCACCTATTCCGCGGTAGGATTTAACGCTGAAATTTTTAGCCGATTAACTGAAGCCTATCCTGATAGTCGGTTTGCTCAGTACAGTACCCAGCTTGATCTGGTACAAGTGCAATTTTTGAAGATTATGGACCAAAATGACTTGGGTAATACCAATCCTTTTAGCTGGGGAATAAACGAATATGACTACCTGTACTTCGCCGAGTGGAACGCCAGAATGGAAGCCTCGTTAAACTTTTTATCTGAGACAACACACAACTATCAGTACTATATTGGCAGTGGTAATAGTCATACGATTCTGACTGAGTTTTTTGCCACCCCAGAGGTGCCACACCCGTTCTACACGGAGCAAAGCGCAGCTGGTGTGAAATTCACAAAGTGGCTTAAGCGGTTTACTAAGAACGGTAAATTTAAACCACACAGCGTAAAATATTCAGACTAAGTTTGATAGGGCCAGCCATGTGCGATTACCTTCCTCGCTATGGCTGGCCTGTGGTTTCCTTTATTAATTAACTACGGTTAATCATGGTTTGAATAAAGGTGTCATGATCAGGCAGTTTACTCAGCGGCTCCTGCTTAATCGCCTGAATATTGGCCAGCATCTCGCGCAGCTTTTCGGCGCTGAAATTATTGGCAATCGGGTGGTAATCTTTCGGCTCTATGCCCTGGCCTAGCATGACCTGCAGCCAGGAGCTTTCCAGAAATAAATCGTTCTGATCGCGAAATAACTGCCCATTATCGGCGAAAATAGCCATTTTTTGGCGTAAGCTATCCGGAATGGCCAACTGCTGCATATCGCGCCAGAACTGGCTGTCACTGCGCTGGTTAACATGGTAGTGCAGGATCAGAAAGTCACGAATTTGGGTATATTCCAGCTCGGATTGCCGGTTATATTCTTTAACGGCGCTCGGGCAAATGCCGTTGTGCGGAAACAATTGGATCAGCCGCACCACCGCCGACTGGATCAGGTGAATACTGGTTGACTCCAGCGGCTCTAAAAACCCACTGGCCAGGCCTACCGCCACCACATTGCGCTGCCATTGCTGGCGGCGACGGCCGGTTTTAAAACGTATAAACTTAGGCTCAGCCAGCGCTTTGCGATCTAAATTGGCCAGTAATAAGTCAGCGGCCTGCTCATCAGTGTAGTGCGAACTGCTGAATACCAGGCCATTGCCGTTACGATGCTGCAGCGGAATACGCCACTGCCAGCCGGCAGTGTGTGCGATAGCGCGAGTATAGGGTAGGGTTTTATCAAAGCGCTCAGAAGGCACGGCTACCGCACGATCACAGGGTAAAAAGTGGCTCCAGTCGTCATAGCCAGCGTTTAATTTTTCCTGAATAAGCAAACCGCGAAAGCCCGAGCAATCAATAAACAAATCGCCACTAAGCTCACGGCCATCTTCCAGCACCAGGCATTTAATATCACCATTGGTGTGCTGAAATACCTGCTGAACTTTACCTTCATGGCGCACCACGCCCATTTGCTCGCTAAGCTTTCTTAAGTAGCGGGCATACAGCCCGGCATCAAAGTGATAGGCGTAGGGTAATTCCAGAATGCTGTCTTTAGCATTAATGGGCGCAAACTTGCCGGCCATGGCACACAGGTAGTTTAAGTCGTATTGCCATAAATCGGTTTTATCGCCCTGCTGTCTGGCCCGCAGCCATAAATGATGAAAATGACAGAAAGCCAGGCTTTTACCCGGCGCACCAAAGGTATGAAAATAACCTTCGCCCGGCACCCGCCAGTTATCGAATTTAATCGCCAGTTTAATGGTCGCTTTGGTTTCGCGTAAAAACTCAGCTTCGTTAATCCCCATGACATTATTAAATAACCGAATGGGCGGAATGGTGGCTTCACCAACGCCAACCGTGCCAATGTCTTCTGATTCCACCAGCTCAATCTCGATAGCACCGGCCAGCACTTTTTTCAGTAAGGCCGCGGCCATCCAACCGGCAGTACCGCCGCCTAACACCACTACTTTTTTTACAGCGTTGTTCATAATATCCTACTCAAAAAAAACCCGGCCCTTAAACCAGGCCGGGCTTTTACCAGGGAGAACCTGCTCTGCCTTTGGCCTGGCTTGCTACTTACTATAGCAGGCCAGACTGGCAGAATTATCAGAACTTAAGCATTAAAACTTATAGTTTAAACCTAACATAAAGTTCCTACCAAAACTCTGATAATCCGTAACCTGGCGGGCATCAGCGCCGTTGGTTCTTAAGGTTGGCTCGTCAGTAATATTCTGCACCTGGAAGGTTAAGCGCAGACCATCGAGGCCATCAATGCCTGACTCGCTGAAGTCATAACCAAGCTGGGCATCCCACAGCTCAGCACCGCGGTCAACACACTCGACACGAGACAAGCTTAAACCCCGGGTTTCTGTCAGGAACTCATCACGCTTGGTGCCCGACACCCGGAATTCAAAGCCTTTGTACTCATAGTAGGCAGTAAGGGTATACGTTTCTTCAGATAAACCCGGCACCCGGGCACCGTCATCCAGCTTTCCGTCCATAAAGGTGGCGCTGGCCACCACTCCAAAACCATCTAAAGCTTCGTGCACTATTTCAAACGGTACACTGGCCTGGAATTCGTAACCACGCACAAACCCCTGTAAACCATCAGTAACCTGAGAAATGTTGCCGACGAAAAGCTCCGGCGGACGGTTACCTGTTTCATTTGAAGACTGGTGATAGCCCGGAATATAAACGTCTGAAAAATCCGCAATGACGGTTTCATTGCGGTGCCAGTTTTTCAGATCTTTAAAGAAAAAGCTGGCGGCAAAGAAGCCATTGTCGTGATAATAGTTCTCGTAAGCTAAATCAAACTGATTAGCCTCTAACGGCTTTAACCGGGTATTACCGGAATTTCCACCCCAGGGACTGTTTTGTGGGTCGTCACTAAGAATGTTTGAGTCATTAAACTGGAAGGTAACCTGGGCATTTGGCCGCATATCATCCATCCGTGGCCGGCTGATCACTTTCGATAGCGCGGTACGTACGTATTGGCGGTCAGCTACTTCGACGCTTACATTTAACGTAGGCAGAATATCGGTGTAATCATCGCTGTCACTGACCGGCGTTGCCACGGTAAAGCCCTGGGCGTTGCTGGTAGTACTGAAGCCTTCACCACTTTGTTTGGCATTAACCACTTGCAGACCAAAGTTACCCTGCACCATCATACCTGCCACTTCGGTATTTACGTCAAACTTAGCAAATAAGGTGGTTAGCTCTTCATCAATTTTGTAAGTATCACCAAAACGACCGTTTTCTAAAAGCGCCGCATCGGTTTCAATATAGTAACCGCTGTTGTACAAGCCTAAACTGTCATAAGCGGTTACACCCGCAATACCAATAAAACTTAAATCGGCGACGCCCAACGGGTTAGGAATAGCGACATCGTCCGGCCAGCTTGGCGCGGTTAAAAAGGCACCGTTATTAATTTTGGTTTTTGAACGCTCCTGATAGGCGATACCGGTTTCAACGCCGGTAATAATGCCCCAGCTGACAAAGCCATTAAATTGCAGGCGCAGGCTGTCTAAGGTTTCTTCAAATACTGGCTGGTTAACAAAACCATCCTGGGCATTAGTTGTGCCGTCGAATTGTGGAATTGCACCCAGAGCGCCACCCCAGCCTTGCGGCCCGGCTAAACGCATTAAGCTGGCATCGGTGTAATCTACTGATGGCAGGGTTGGATGATCACTATAGATCACGCCAGTTGGGGTCATGGTCCAGCTACGGGCAGCCAGTGGCCGACCTGGCGTGCCAGCACGGCCGACACCAGAATAACTTTCTACGTCGGTAATGGTTTTATCTACTTTACCGCTGGACATATCGAGTTGGGCAGTCCAATCGTCGCTTAGCTCATACTCAAGGTTTAAGCCAAAGGTGAATAAATCTGCTTCCTGGCTGCGCGCATCGTTACGCACTACAGAATGAAAACCATCGTAGTAACCTGAGGTTACCAGGCCGTTCTCAACGCCGGTAATGGTGTAATCGCCAGTACCCCACTCAGCACCACCTTCTTCCAGGCCACGACGCACGTCGTTTTCGGTAAAGTCGACATATAAGGCGTCAAATTTTAAGGTCAGTTTGTCAGTTGGCGTATATTCAACAATAGCCGCGAACGAGTCGCGCTCCAGCATCGCCGAACGGGTAAATGAGTCGTGACCACCTAATACTACCGTACCTGCTGGTACATCTACCGTGTCGGTATCACGACGAGCATTGTTAAAATCACCGTTATCATCAAGACTTAAATTAACACCGGCATAACCCCAACCACGGAACTGCTGCTCCTGGCGTGGCGTTTCCATTGATGATACAACCAGCGCTACACCAACGGTATCGTCTAAAAACTTGTCAACAAAGTTTACTGAGAAACGATGACCACTATTGTCGAAATCCGGGTTACCCGCTGAGTAGTCATTTTGTTCAAAG
>NZ_JBFJPY010000127.1:0-6916 GCF_041616895.1 Arsukibacterium sp. | reverse complement strand
GCTGCAGCGCACTTTCGCTGGCGGTAACTAACTCGTCTTTGATGGTAAGCCGCTGCAAACTGTTAAATCCCATCACCAGGGTAAAGGCACTGAGCTCGCCTAATAAGGTCAGCGCTTTGAGTTCAGTAATCAGGCCCAGTAACAGCTGGCGCCGCCTCGGGCCATTCAGACCGGTATCTATCTGGCTTAGAGTAACCTGCATCGTCTTGCCAGGCTCGCTCTGCTGCAGCATTATCGACACGTTCTGCAATTCATCGTCAAGCTGCTGTAAGGTGGCACTTCGCCGGTAAAGCTGCTCAAAACCCGGCAGCAGCGCGCTGCCGCTTTCGGCCAACCGCACTTGTTTTAACAGCATCAGTAGATTTACCCCGGCCGGTGGACAGGCGGTTAACTGTAGCTGCAACCCGTCAACCAGCCGTGTCGCAGCTGCCAGCTGCGTTTTGGCGCTCAGCTGATAAATATGCCGTAAAAAATCACTGTCATAACCCAGTCTCAGCCATAACACCCGACGCACATAAAGCTGCCACAGCACTAAGAACAACAGCAACGGAAGCAAAAACTGCATACTGACAAGCAATAGCTGGCTCAATGTTTTCGGGCTGTTGCTGGTATCATGCAATGTTTGCATGGCTTCACTGCCAATGCCTTGTTGATTGTCAGACGCGCTGCGCTGCGCCTCACTATTCATCTCAAGCGGCTCTAAGCGCACCAGAAAAGTTTTTATCCACTGCCACAAGTACGTATTGCCAATAATGGTACTGAGTTTCGGATAGTCATCCGGCAAACCGCTACTGCTGACGCCGGCGCAGCGCTGCTGATAGGTTGCCACAGACCAGGAAACCGGCAGCAGCTGGGTGGGTTGCAAACGCTGCTCAGTAATGGAATTAGGAAAACGGTTTATAGCAAACTCATGTAACTCGGCCCGCTCGCGATTAAACTCAATACATTGCATTTTGGCATAATGAGCCTGCAAGGCCTGCTGCGGCACCTTGCTGATATAAGACAAATAACTGAACGGCAGAAAGCTGATTACAGCGACACTGCAGGCTATCATTAGTTTAGCGGCCGGTTTAATTACCGGTGCCTGCGGTTTGCGCTGGCGCAAAAACAGGCTGACACAACCAATAATCAGCAAAGATAATACGGCGCTTAACCACGGCAATAGCGACGCAAGCTGGGTTGAAGGGATAGTAAGCTGCAGCGCAGTGCGCAGCGCAAAAAAACCATAAACCAGGCCCCAGACCAGTGACACCAGCAACAACAAGCGCCGGCTGTCAAAACCAAGCGGGATCCCCAGCCGGTTTTTTACCAGCTTACTGTTAATAAAGCGTCGCAGCAGCAGTAAAGCGGTGATCAACAGCAAAAAGAATACAATCATGCTGACGCTGAAGATCAGAAACTGGTTGCTCATAATGGCATCGACATGATCCTGCGGATAAAACAACACCAGCGCCCATTCATCTACCGGTGAGCCCGCCAGGATAAAATTACCGGGCTGACCATGATAAAAGCCGGCAAGACCGGTTCTGACAGCACTACCGGCCGGCTCACCGGATCTGACGGTCTGGCTCAGCAGGTTGCTCTCACTGCCGATGTAGTAAATATTTTCAACAAAAGTGCGGCTATTATCATTGTGATACAACACCTTACCGGTACGTCGCTCCACCACCATAAACTGCAGGCCGTTGGCAGAGGGAGGTGCCAGACTCACCGACGGCAGCACCACATCGGCCACCAGCACAAAGCCGGCATCGCTGACATTGCTGTTACTGTCATTGTCACTCTCACCGTCATCGCTTCGCTTAATCTCTAATGGCATCGCAATGGTGGTGCCCCGGGTGCCGTTATTCACATTCAGTAACCGCTGAATATACACATTGTCAAAGCGCTGATTATTCAACGACAGTTGCCAGCCATTGCCATTTCGTACCCGCTTAAAGTAATCACGGTGTGATAAATCATACACCTTGGGCGCCGCGTTGTTTTCCAGAAAATACATAGATGGGAAGCGTGAGCGGCCTACTGCATCCAGCAAGGTTACCGACAACAACTTGCTGGCCGCTGCTGCACTATTTTCATCAGAATTTTGACGATAGTACGTTTGCATGGTGCATTCTTTGTCAGCAGCGACGTGCATGTGCTCTGGATAAAAATCATAGGCCAGCTCTGTCTTCGGACAGGGCGCAAACAATTGCTGATAATTAATTTGCTTTAGCGTTACCGCCTCCGGCAACAATGCGGTATCAATCGCATCCCCCTGCCAGTGCCGCTGATAATATAAACTGTAGCTATGCAGCTGGCTAAATACGGCATGGATATCAGCTGTTAAATCAGTCCGTAATTGTTCAACATAAGCTTGTGCCTGTTGCTGCCGGCTCTGCTGCCATACGGTTACGGTCAAATAGCTGAAAATAAGGGCCAGTAATACCGAAAAAAAACCATAGGCCACCAAATAACAAAAGCTGGCATACAAGCGGTTAACCGACTGGTTTTTCGGCTGTAAATACATCCGAAGTACCGACCAGACAAAGGTTAAGCTTACCAGGGTGGCAAACAGCAAAGGGATATTCCAGTAGCCACTGCCCTGCTCGGCCAGCTGTTGCTGAGGCAGTAAACCCACCAGATACAGCTGCGATACCGCCTGATCTGCTGCATTATTGTTGACGGCGACCAAGCCGGCGGCCAGTCGCATCGGATAAATAAACAAGCGGTAGTCACCGTAAGACAGCTCCATGTCCAGATGAACACTGTAACTTGGCAGCCTGGGCTCAGGTGGCGCTCTGCTATCGGTTACCTCACTAAAAAAATCACGGTATTGCTGCTTGCTAAGTGCTTCGGTTACGCTGGTTAAATTAACAAAAGAAATGGTTGTTTCACCGCCGGTACTGGCCAGTACCTGACTATCTTCAGTAACAAACAACAACTGGCTGAAACCACGCTCTGGTTCAGGTAAAAAATCGGCATGCTGAATTTCCGCTTCAAGATAATTTACACTGTTGTTTTCAGTCTGCTGATACCAACGCAGCTGCACTTTATCCTGAGTTAACCAGTAGCGATTGCGGTAGCTGGGGCAAGGGGTCGCGTTCTCATCTCCCTCCGCTTGCGGGCAGTCGCCGGACAGCTGTTGGCGGTGGGTAACTTTATAACTGGGAAACAACGCCCTGATAGCAGTTTCGCTTTCCTGATAATCATACAAACTTTGCAGTTTTATCAGGTTTTCAGTAAAGGTATTGCTTGCCTCAGCCAGCACCCTGAAGTAATCCTGATTAATTACACTACTGCGAGCTTGGGCGTGGCGATAGTAACCAAACACCATCAGCGCCAGTAATGCCGCCATCAGCAACAGCAACCCGGCAACCCTTTTAGGTCCGGTTTTCTGCTTGCGTTGTTCTGGTGCGGTGTCGCTGTGCATGTTGCTGGCCTTAAGTTAACAATTAAGTAATAACTTAAACTCAGCAAATTGCAAACCGTCGGCCGGGCGAAGCCTATTCAACTTGCTGTATTATGACAACGCTTGCTAATTGGCCGCACAACATGAATAATTTATTCCTTAAGCCAAAGATCCGGGAGACAGCATGCAACTTAATTGCGATTTAGGCGAAAGCTTCGGCAGCTGGACTATGGGTCTTGACAGTCAGGTAATGCCTTATATTGATCAGGCCAATATTGCCTGCGGTTTTCACGCCGGCGATCCCGATGTAATGCAGCGCACCTTACAACTGGCGAAACAGCATAATGTCACTATTGGTGCCCACCCTGCCTACCCCGATTTGAACGGCTTTGGCCGGCGCAGTATGCAGTGCTCACATAACGAAATTATTAACCTGCTGCATTATCAAATTGCCGCGCTGGATGGCATGGCGCAGTGTCAGGGTTTAAACTTAAGCTACGTAAAGCCGCATGGTGCATTGTATAACGATATGATGAGCAAACCTGCTGTGTGGCAGGCGGTAGTGCAGGCCATAGCCAGCTATCATAAACCGTTAAAACTGATGCTGCTGGCCGATAACAACCGCCATACTTACCAGCAACAGGCAGCCGAATTAAAAGTGGCATTATTGTTTGAAGCCTTTGCCGACCGACGCTATACCGATGAAGGCAAGCTAACCCCGCGCAGCCAAAGCGGCGCGGTATTGCATGATGCGGCAGTACTGGCTCAGGTGTCTGAATTACTGAACGATGGCAGCGTAACCACCGCCTCCGGCCAGCGCCTGGCGCTGCAAGCCGATACCCTTTGTGTGCATGGCGACAACCCGGCGGCAGTAGCGCAGGTGGCGCAAATTCGCCAGTTGTTGCAGGCAGTACGCTGAGCATGTCGTTGTACCGTCTTGCCCTGGCCAGCGAAAACGCGGTTATGCTGTATTTTGAGCAGAAAATGGCTGCAGATATTGCCGGTTTAGTGCAGCAGGCCATGCCGCTTATTCGCCAGGCACTGGGCCAGCATTTAGTCGAACTGCTTCCCTCTTATGCCTCGGTACTGGTGGTATTTAACCCGTTTAGTTGTGATCATTTTGCCGTTAGCACTCTGCTTAACAAGGCACTTGCCTCGCTTAGCAGCAATACAGTTGCCCGTGGCCGGCGTATTGAGCTGCCGGTCTATTACAGCGAGCAAAGCGGGCCCGACTTAGCGCGTATTGCCAAAACCAAACAGCTTAGTATCGAACAGGTCATTAAACTGCATCAGCAGCAGCTGTATCGGGTTTATGCCATTGGCTTTGCCCCGGGTTTTGCTTATTTAGGTGAAGTGGCAGCACAACTGGCCATGCCGCGCCTTGCCTCGCCGCGCGCTAAAGTGCCACGTGGGGCAGTAGCGATTGCCGATAGGCAAACTGCGGTATACCCGGCAGTATCGCCAGGTGGCTGGAATATTATTGGCCTTTGCCCTACGCCAATGTTTCAGCCGGATCAAGAGCCCGCCATGCCGGTGGCCGTTGGTGACGAAGTGCAATTTGTTGCCATTAGCAAAGCCGAATTTTTGCAGTTGGGTGGAGAGCTATGAGCCATTTTGAAGTGGACTATTTTGAAGTGCTTAGCCCCGGCGTACTAAGCCTTGTTCAGGATCAGGGCCGCTTTGGCCAGGGCGCTCTGGGCTTAACCAATGGCGGCCCGCTCGATGCCGCTTCGGCGCATTGGGCAAATGCCCTCGTAGGGAACGACGCGAATGCCAGCCTTATTGAATGCAGCATTGGTGGCCTGCAGTTAAAGGCCCATTGCACTACCAACCTGTGCGTTACCGGTGCCAGCGTTGCCCTTACCATCAACGGCGAGAATAAAACACAATGGCAAAGCCATCCGGTGCAGGCGGGCGATGTCATTGAACTGGGCATGGCAAGCCTGGGATTGCGCGCTTATGTGGCCGTTGCCGGTGGTTTTCAGATTGCCCCGCATTTTGGCAGTGGCGCCACCGTGATGCGCGAAGGAATCGGCGGCCTTCACCAAAACGGCGCTAAACTGCAACCGGGCGACAAACTGCCAGTGCTAGCCAGCGCTCCGTTACCACTTCGGCATTTAGCCAAGGGCCAGCAACCTGATTTTGACTTTACTAAAGGGCTTAGCCTGCGACTTGTTGAAGGCTATCAGCTGCCATTATTCAGTAACGTGGCGCGCCAGCGGTTTTATCTTAACCAGTACACCGTGACCCCAAAAGCTGACCGGATGGGCGTCAAGCTCAGTGGCCCGGCCATTCAGTGCAGCAGCCAGAGCCTGTTATCTGAGGGTATTTGTTATGGCGCGGTGCAAATTCCGCCCGACGGCCAGCCTATTGTGCTGCTAAACGACCGGCAAACGCTGGGTGGCTACCCGAAAATAGGCAGCGTATTGTCGCTCGATTGCTGGAAGCTGGCCCAGGCACCGGCTGGCACCGTGCTAAGCTTTGAAAAAATTGACCCGCAGCAGGCTCATAATGCCCTGCTGCTGGCCCGGGCCCGTGATGCAAGGTTATTAGCAGAAATAAACGCACGTTGCAGCAGCGCGGGAGCAGCTAATGACAACACCTGATTTACCCGCGCTAAGCCAGCAAATAGAGCAGCTACTGGTTGCCCGCAACTTACGCGGCATGCAACTGCTGCAACAACAGCTGCGCCCGGGTTATATCCTGCGCGCCGCCCGGTTGCTTAACCAATGCCGCGGCACGGTATTAATTGGTACTGGTTTTCCGGTACTCGATACCTTTGAAACTGATGGCCCGGTTGGCGCTATTGCTTTATATCAATTGCTTGAACAATTAGGCGCCAGGCCCATACTGGTAAGCGGCAACCCGCTATGTTCGGTGCTTGCCAGCCGTTACCGTACCTATCAAATCAGCGTAAACCAGCAGCAAAATCTGCCGGCTATTGCCAGTCAGGCCCTGGCCGAACTGCAACCCCAGCTGGTGATCTCGATAGAACGCCCCGGCTTTACCGCCGCCGGCCGCTACGCCAATATGCGCGGCGAAGATATTACCGCGCGCTGCGCCAGTTTCGACCACTTTTTAAGCCTGGCCCGTTGCCCTACTATCGGTATTGGGGATGGCGGTAATGAAATTGGTATGGGAAATATGGTCGCATTTTTAGACCAGCTGAATATTATTCCGGCCGTCACTGAATGCGACGAACTGATAGTAGCAGACGTGTCTAACTGGGCCGCCTGGGGTATTATTGCTATGGTGTCGGTGCTACAAGGCCGTAACTTACTGGCAGGGGCCGACCCACTAGCCATTTTGCAGTTTTTATCTGCCCACGGCAGTGTCGACGGTATAACCCGGTTAAATACCCTAACCGAAGATGGCCTGTCCTATACCGAAGGCGAGCAGCTGATTAGAGAGCTTGAATTACTAACGAAATGAGAGTCGGTGGAACAGCCGAACCGATATACCCACACCAACACGCCGTGAATACGTCCCTGTAGGCTCGGTTAGGGCATCCATGCCGTAAACGGT
>NZ_JBFJPY010000126.1:0-6963 GCF_041616895.1 Arsukibacterium sp. | reverse complement strand
TTGCTCCCACGGCAGGGATACACCAAGATCGTAACCGTAGCCAGTAACATGATCCAGCACTACGGTGCTGCCGCTGATTGCCAGGGACGTCAGAAATAACAGAATTGTTATGCGGCGTGAATAGCCCTGGCTGAACCAGCCACTTTTATATAACGCCATACCAAACAGCATTAATGCCGCCATCAACCAATACAGGGTCATCACAAAACCGATCAGCATAATCAGGTTCAGCCATAGCTGCTCGGTTAACTGAGCCAGGTAAGGCCCGGTCCAAAGCAGCTGTTGTGCCTCTAATACTTCGGCATCCAGTGGCTGCAGCGGTGGCGGCGGAGTCAGCAGCAAATACCCACTGTAAATAGCCGGCATAATTAACGATATCGTAAATAACATGGCACCCTTGCGCCACAGCGCAGCGGTATCGAGTTTATGATATCCCTGTTTCAGCACTAACAAACCAGTAACGGCATACCACAGCAAAATATCACCAAACCAGATAAAGCTGATATGCAGCAGACCGACAACGACCAGCCAGTTTAAGCGGCGCTGTAAATAGCGCTCACCATACTTTTCCATGATAAGTAGCAGGCTTACCCCGAATAGCAGGTTAAATAAGGTTAAAAACCGGCCGGAAAATAACAGTGTCTGCAGGTTGTACAAGCCAATATCTAACGCACTTACAGCAGGGTGCCAAATAACACTGTGTGAGTAATCAGGCGGGTTGGCGAAGGCAAATATGTTCATCAATAGAATGCCTAAAATGGCAAAACCACGGATGATATCCAGTTGCACCACACGGCTGGGGTTACTGCTCATTAAATGTGAGCGGGCAGCTGGCATGGTCAGGGTTCATTTAACTCGTTGTGATGTTTACCAAAAACCGGAATGGTAATTTGCCATTTAATCGCGGCCAGGCGTAGCAGCAGTAATGTTAACATTCCGGCCAGCATAGCGGGCAACTGGGCTGCACCAAGCGCCAGTAAACCGGTGTAAACACCACCACCGACCAAGCAGGTAACGGCATATAACTCACCCCGGAATACCATCGGGATTTCCCGGCACAGCACGTCGCGGATCATGCCGCCGCACACTGCGCTCATGGTACCCAGCATAATGGCCACCAAGGTTGATGTGCCAAAATCGAGCGCCTTTTGGGTGCCCATAATAACGAAGAAAGCCAGGCCTAAGGCATCGAAAAACTGCAACGTATTATGCGGAATGGTTAAGCGGTTACGCACCAGCAGAATAGTGCCGATAGCGGCGATGAGAATGGCATAAAAGTAGCTGTTATTGTTTATCCAGATAACCGGTACATCTAAAATAAGATCGCGCAAGGTGCCACCACCAATCGCGGTAACACTGGCCAGCACAATTACCCCAAAACCATCCATCTGGTTGCGCCATGCCGCCAGAGTTCCAGATACGGCAAATACCGCGACGCCGAGTAAGTCGAACCACAGAAAATACGTTGCCATGGCGAAAGATAATTTTGCCAAAAAAAGATAGCGTTACGCTAACAGGCTTTCTGGAGCAGGTAAATGCTTTCCCCTCTGCAGCGGCCAATTATTCCAGCATAGTTAAGCTAATGATGAAATAGTTAACCAACTCACTTTTCGCCAGCTCAGGTGATGTGCTACGATTTCGGGCTTTTGTAAATAATACGTTTTATAAATAATAGTGAATAAAGGATTAGTATGAATAAATTAGTTGTTGGGGCCGGTATTGTTGTGGTTGCCGCTGCGGCGGGGTTTTATTATGCCAACATGCAAGCTGAAGATGCGATTAAGCAGCAAATTGAAACGGCAAATCAGTCATATGCTGAAATGGCCGCTACCGGCCTGATGCCAGCAATTAGTATTGGTTATCAGGATGTATCGGCCAATATACTGACTTCCAGTTACAGTGTCAGCGGCATTGATGTCAGTATTGCGGGTATGGGTCAGGTTGCGACTATCGATAAAGTGACTGCCGTAGGCTTAAAGCCTCAGGGCTTGTCTGATAAAGGCAGCGCCGAGCTGACAGGGGCTAAAATGGCACAGCCGATGCTGGCAATGTTGCCACCGGAAATGAGTACGTTTATCGAAGGCCTGGCGCTGCATGCTGATTACAATTATGAATATCAACCTGCTACCGGTGAGTTATATTTTAGTCAGGTTACCCGGGTAAATGACGAATTCAGCGTGGCTTATAATTTCTCATTCGCCCAGATGCAGGAGTTATGGGCGTTTGCCCGTAACATGAGTGAAAAAACACCGGCAGAGCAGCAAGAATTAAGTATGTCTGACAGCTATATGAATGATGTTATGGCAAACCTGGTAAAAGGCGCATTGAAAAGCGGTGAGCTGGTGATTAACAATAATGGCTTTATCGAGCGACTGGTTGCGATGGGTAGCGCCCAGGGCCAGATGCCGCCATTTGATGCCCTGCAGGGGATGGCGCTTATGGCCGTCAGTAGTGATGAAAAACTGCCACTGGCGCTAAAAGAAACCCTGACCACCTTTATCAACCAGCCTGAAAAACTGAAGGTTACCGTTAATTTTGCCGAGCCGGTAAGTTTTGCGGCAGTGCAATCTGGCGAGTTAATGACTGAATTGCAAACGCCTGAGCAAATGATTGAGTTTGCTAACCTGAAAATGGTTGCTAACTAAGCGTTTTTTAGCTGCAGCAGCACCGCTAACCAAATAAAAAAAAGGCAGCCTGGCTGCCTTTTTTATTGTTATATTAGCTGATTATTTGCTTGCTAATTCGTTAATCTGATTCAGCTCTTTATCGGTTAAAGCTTTATAGCCTCTGGGGTAGGGCCAGCCGAACCCCCAGCGAAATTTTGTTGGTAAGTAGGGGGTACCACCAACTCTTACACCCGCCAGCATAATACGGGCAATTTCCGGCTCTCCCACCTTTGCGACACAAGCTTCAAGAGCCTTGTCTGCTGCAAGACGCTGCTGATAAGTGCCTCCCTGCCAATATGCGTAATCGTGAGCAGTACAGCAGGCCAGCCACAAATCATTTTGCTCGCGGGTGCCATCAGGAAATAAACTGCAGCCATCAGACTTGAAAGGTTTAATTTCAGTGGCTGCTGCACCTGCTGGCAATAGCACGATAAGACACAGGATTATTCTGAACATGATAAATAAGTGACTGCGGTTTCCTTGCCGGACGTTAACCGGGTAAATCAGAGTCGGCATTTATTATTCAGGCTCGGCAGATTTAAACAACCTGAGAAAACCCTGCAGGCCAATGTTGAGGATGCCGGCAGCAGAGTCCTCTTTTTTAAGTTTATTGTCGTCATAAACAGACTGATTCTGCTTTTTCTGCTGCCGGTGCGCTGCGTTACTTATCGTGCCATCGGCAAAATCGTCCGCTGCCTGCTTTACGTTATTACTGGCGCAACCTACTGTCATTACGGCAAGTAGTGCCACCAACATTAATCTAGCTTTGTGTTGCATAGGGCTTCCCTGTCATTTTTAACCCAGCCGACGCTAAGGCGTTGCTGGCTGATCCAGTTGTGTTAATGATATATAACGGTTAAAGGTTTAGCCAGCAGATTAAAAAGCGTGCCAGCAACGTGTCCAGCAATAAAAAGCCAGGTGTGGCCAGCTAGCGGTTGCGAACAGATTATACCGGTAAGCTTGATATCCCTCAGCTATACTAATTAGATAATCCATTTAACCAAAGGGTGGCGGCAGTATGAAACGAATACTGATATGGCTGCTGCTTTGGTGTTGCCCGATGTCCGCTGTTGCCAGTCAGGCTATTTGGCTGCTGGATCTTAAAGGCGCTATTGGCGTGGCCAGTGCCGAATATGTAGAGTCCGGTATTGCTAAAGCCCATGCAGAGCAGGGCCAGCTGATAATTCTGCGGATAGATACACCAGGCGGCCTTGATCTGGCAATGCGGCAGATTATTCAGCGGATCCTGTCATCCGACATTCCGCTAGCCTGTTTTGTTGCACCACAGGGTGCCAGAGCTGCCAGCGCCGGAACCTATATTCTCTATGCCTGCCATTTTGCGGCGATGTCACCGGCCACCACGCTTGGTGCTGCTACGCCGGTGCAGTTGGCAGGCGCCTCCCCGGCGCTGTCACCCGCAGAAAACGACAAGCCGGCGGACAGCAACATAAGCGCAATGCAGCGTAAAGTGATCAATGATGCGACCGCGTTTATTAAAGGATTAGCGCAACTACGTGGCCGCAATAGCGACTGGGCAGAGCTGGCCGTTCGCCAGGGCGTCAGCCTGCCTGCTGAGCAGGCCCTGCAACAGCAGGTTATCAATTTTATCGCCAATGATGTCAGTGATTTGCTGGCACAACTGGATGGTCGTATGATCGGGCAACAGCAGCTGGCCCTGAGCGATGCGCCGGTTATCACCTATCAGGCCAACTGGCGACACCAGTTTCTGTCAGTACTAACCAACCCCAATGTAGCCTATATTTTAATGCTGCTTGGCATCTACGGTTTGTTCTTTGAATTTTCTAATCCCGGCATGGCAGTACCGGGTATTACCGGTGCGCTATGTCTGCTGTTAGCGTTGTATGCATTTCAGGTTTTACCAGTTAATTATGCCGGGCTGGCGATTATTCTGCTTGGCCTTGCGCTGTTGGTGGCTGAAGCAATAGCCCCCAGCTTTGGAGTGCTGGGAATTGGCGGCATTATCGCGCTGGTGATCGGTTCGGTGATCCTGTTTGACAGCCCCTATCCGGAGTTTCAGCTGGCGCTGCCGGTTATCGCAGCTGTGGCGGTTTGCAGTGCCGGTTTTACTTTTTTTGTTGTCGGGATGCTGCTGCAAAACCGTCGCAACCCACTGGTGTCCGGTACCACTACCTTGCTCGGGAAACGGGCACAAATCGAGCATTTTGAACAGCAACACCCGATGATACATCTTGAAGGCGAGTGGTGGCAGGTTGCTGCCGCACAACCATTACAAGTAGGCGATTGGGTGCAGGTACAGGCCATCGACGGCCTGGTATTGCAGGTGACAAAATCGAAGGAGCCATCTCATGACTGAACAGCTATTTGACAGCTATTTCTGGGCCTCACTGGGCCTGCTGATTGCGCTGTTGTTGTTATCGATGTTTCGCGTGCTGCGGGAGTATGAGCGCGGCGTAATTTTTTTACTCGGCCGCTTCCAGCAGGTAAAAGGGCCGGGCTTGATTATTGTAATCCCGGTGCTGCAGCAAATCGTGCGGGTGGATTTACGCACCATAGTGATGGACGTGCCGACACAGGATGTGATCTCGCGTGATAACGTGTCGGTGAAGGTGAATGCTGTGGTGTACTTTAAGGTAGTCGAGCCACAAAAAGCCATTATTCAGGTGGAAGACTATCTGGTCGCGACCAGTCAGTTATCGCAAACCACGTTGCGCTCGGTGCTGGGGCAGCACGAGCTGGATGATATGCTGGCCGAGCGCGATAAACTGAATGCTGATATCCGCGCCATTCTTGACCGGCAAACCGATGCCTGGGGCATCAAAGTGTCGAATGTGGAAATAAAGCACGTCGATCTGGATGAAAGCATGATCCGCGCTATTGCCCGTCAGGCGGAAGCCGAACGTAACCGCCGGGCAAAAGTGATCCATGCGATGGGTGAGCAGGAAGCGGCAGAAAACCTGCTGCAGGCAGCGAATGTATTGTCGAAGCAGAATCAGGCACTGCAGCTGCGTTATCTGCAAACGTTGACTGAAATCGCTAATGATAAAACCCACACAGTGGTGTTTCCGGTGCCGCTGGACATCCTGCAGGGTTTAACCACACTGACCAAACAGCCAGGCAAGGAGTAGTGCACACCAAGCAAGCCGGCATAAATAAACTAGCTGTTATTTACCGGACGAGCTGGCCAAACTGGCAGTACAATACGAAGGAGAAATCGCATGAAAGCCAATCTGTACCTACTGATGCCATTAATGTTGCTGCTAGCGGCCTGTAGCCCGGGGCCTGAGTCGCCGCGTGGTTTTAGCTTGCCTGAGGGTAATGCCGACGCCGGTAAAACCGTGTTTATTGCCTATAAGTGCATGGCCTGCCATAGCCTTGAAGACATGGATGACCGCGCAATTGAAGCACAATTACCAAAAAAAGTGCCGCTGGGCGGCGATGTCAGAACCATCAAAACCTATGCAGAGCTGGTAACATCGGTGATTAACCCGTCACATAAAATTGCTCAGGGTTTTGATCGGCCGGGCTACACCGATGCCGCAGGAGAATCGCTGATGCGTAATTACAATGATGTGATGACGGTAACGGAACTGACGGACTTAGTCGCCTTTTTGCAGCCAAAATACAATCTGAAGCCATTTAACCGTACCAATTACCCGCATTATTTTCCGTAGTAAGGGTAAAACACGGCAGCAGTTAAGCTGAAGCAAAACATGAGCCATACACACGGCGTCAGCGCACAACGCAGTGCGCTGATTTCCCAAATCTTGGCAGCTTATGTCGGTTAAATCTTAGCCGCTAACGCGGCCTCGCCTGACAGATGGGATCCTGTTACGCAGGTTACACTTTAGCCAAGCCAAGGCTGGCTGATGCGGCGGCTTTGCTCGTAATCGGCAATTTGTAGCTTTAACTGCTCGCTGCTGCCGATAAAATCCAGCCCGGATAATAGCCGCTGTTTAATATCTGCGTCGATATTAAAGCCCAGCGCAGCATTGTTGCCAAACATGATTTCCTTACTCTGCAAGTCAATTTGCCAGTGTTGCGGGCCCTGCGTGCAGCGATTAAACAGCAGGTCGATATTGGTTTTACTTAACTGAATTAATAACATGGCGTTATTAACACTGTTGTTAAAGAAAATATCGGCAAAGCTTTCGGCAATAATCACATTAAAGCCAGCTTGCTGAATAGCCCAGGGTGCGTGTTCGCGGCTGGAGCCACAACCAAAGTTAGCCCGGGTTAATAAGATGCTGGCGCCACTATACTCCGGCTTATTAATCACAAAATCCGGGTTGGGGCTGCCATCAGCTAAATAGCGCCA
>NZ_JBFJPY010000125.1:0-7223 GCF_041616895.1 Arsukibacterium sp. | reverse complement strand
CCAGGGCGTTACCGCTGTTCATTAACTGACGCTGTGCATTTAACGCGCTGATGTTGCTGTTGACGTATAAAGCCATGGTGTTTCTCCTGATAACTTATTTTGCGCTGCTAACCATCACGTTTTAACGGTTGCGATGACTTGCCTGATACTTAGTTATCGGAGCTTAAAAACGAAACTTTAAACTTTTTTTTAAAAAACGTATAAAAAAGAGGTTTTGAAGGTTTAATTGAGTGAAGTGTTGATAAAACAAGACCGGCAACGTTTTGCCGGTCATAACGGACAGCCCATAATGGACGGGAAAGATTTATAATCTAACGAATAAAGTCAAACAATGAGGTATTGGTTATGCTACTAAAGGTTTGTTGCACTGCCTGCAATGCAGTCTCCTCTTTCGTCAGATCGGCAATCACTTTGGAAAAGTCTACCTCTGCCAGATCAGCTTGGTATTGCTTGGCCAGAATTTCTAAATCGGCATTAGAGCCGTTAATGCTATCGAGCACGTTAATGCGCCCACCTATCGACGAACGGGTCGCACCAACACTGGTCGATGCAGAATCAATTTCGCCTATCGCTTTAGCAATTTTACTTTGATACACATCATCTGTTGGCCCTGGCACCCGCAAGGCGGCCATCAATTCAGAAATCGTGTTTAAAATATTGGTTTTTTCAGGTGCCGGTAAGTCGAAATCAACTTGCCCCGCCCCAGCCGGGCCACTAATAGTAATCTCCAACCCATTAAACGAAATAGGCGCTCCTGAGGTATAAGCTCCCGTCACCGGCGGCACCAACGCAACACCGCCCCGGGTTATTTCATAATTACTGGGTGCGGTAAGCACCACATTAAACGTATTGTTAGTGGGGTTTAGTTTATCGTAGTTGTTACGATAAAAGTTATTAAACTGAGCCTGATTAGCCACAGTCACATCAGCGCTGGTAGGCCCTGGCACAGAGATTACCGCAGCACCGGGCTGTGGCGTTACCTGCACGCTATCAAATACTTTTTTTCCACTGTCATTTACCGGTAATACCACTCCGGGGGAGACCTGCAACGATTTCTGACCATCGTCGCCGTTAAATACATATTTACCGGTGCTGGCATCAAGTGAAAACGCTTTAACGCTATCCTGAAAACCTGAAAACAAAAAGCCACCTTCGACATTGCGGCTATTCATCAGATCAAACAGTTGCTGTTGAATGCCCTCTAACTCATTGGCAACCGCTTCCCGCTCAGATTCAGAATAAGACCCGTTACCCGCAGACAATGCTAACAATCTGGCACGGTCCATTGCCGTTCTGGCCGAGGTCAGAACGGTTTCTTCCACCCCGAGATTGTTTTTGACGGCAATACCATTTTGCTCAAACTGGGCTAACTGCGACAGATTCTGCCCCACACCCAGCACCTTGGCACTGCCCGATGGGTCATCTGCAGGAGTCAGAATTTTGGTTTGCTTAATCATTTGATCCTGCGCTTTAAGCAGGCGGCGCTGAGTATCCAGAATGCCGTTTAAGCCCTGGTTAAATTTGGTGTTGAATGAAATTCTCATGGTTACCTCACAGCCTGCAGCAGGGTGTCAAAGATGGTTTGCGATGTCGAAATAATCTTAGAGGCAGCCGCGTAACTTTGTTGAAACCTGACCAAATTTGCAGCCTCTTCATCCAGGCTAACACCTGATAGCGATTCAAATAAGTTCTGAGTTTGTGAATATAATGCCTCAGCCGCGGCCTGGCCATTTCTGGCCTGGGCCGTTTTATCACCGACAAAGCTTACCATAGTGCCGTAAGCTTCATTAAAACTCATTTGGTTATCCGCATTCGGGGTCGTGACCGCGTAGCGACGCATGGTATCTTTTGTCTGCAATGCAGCAATTTGTAAGCCATTGCGGTTATCGTTAAAGCCACCCACATTATAGTCTATGGTAAAAACATCTCCCGTTTGCGGCGCTCCGGTAATATTAAAATCGAAACCGTAATTACCTAAACTTGCCTGGGTCATAATATTATTGAACTGTCCGGCAGGTAAAGCTGGGGTGGTTCCCAGCAATGTACTGGTATTGTCCCGCACTTCAAACTGATTACCACCAATATAAGTAATCTGAAATGGCGCACCATTTAACGCCGCAGGCGGACTAAAGACTGATGATGCCGGATCGGTGCTGCTAACCACCAGCGCATTTACTTCAGCATTACCCAGGTTATCAACCGCTTCACTGCTTCTGACCGGCGATGCCAAGGCAATATCTTCGGCCCGGTTACTCAGTTGTGTTACTTGTCTGGCCGCATCAGCCAGCGGCTTTAATAAGAACCTGTCGCCGTCAGCAAAGGCGCCGAGGCTATCATTTAAGGTTATTTGTAACCCATATAAATCATCATCCGGGCTGCTGGCGGCATTAATTGTCGCAGGAAAACCGGCGACGGTTTGGCTAATAGCAGAGTTAGGAATGGCGTTGCCAAAGCTATCGACAGCTTCGACGATAAAGGTGCCAGGGCTTTGAAAAGTCACTAAGAAATCGTTTGGCGGCAGCTGATACGCTCTGCCAGGTTCAATAACGGCAGTCACGGCACCCGCACCCGTGTTCTCATTAAAACGAAGCCCGTTAAAGCTTGGTAATGCAAACAAGTCTTTACCAATATCGCCGTTGCCCGTCATGCCGAGCTTATTCTGTTCATTTAACGAGTCGGCCATTGCCAGCGCCAACTGCCCCAACTGATTTTGAGTCGGAATAAGGGTTTCGTCACGAAAGGCCAGTAAAGCACCTAACTGGCCACCCAGTTGTTCGTTACCCACTTGCCTTAAAACGCCGGGTCTGGCGGTGCTTTGTAACTGCAACTCTTTAACATTGGGATCAGGATTGCCCTGCAAACTTAAAATACCAAATTCACCATTTTCAATCACCAGCGATTGGCCTGTGGCCATAAACACCAGCTTTTCACCATTGGCAGCATCCAGCACTTTAATCTGAACCTTCTCCGCCAGTTGCCGGATAGCCTCATCCCGCTTATCAAACAAATCCAGTGGTATCGGTTTAGAACTGCCGGTTCCATAGTTCGCGATATTTCTATTAAGATCGGCCACATTTTTAATCAGGCTATTGGTTGCGCGCAAATCCAGCTCCAGCTGCTGATTAATATAAGTGGATTGATCCAGCACCAAATTGGACAGCGTGCCAAAACGGTCAAGCAAGGATTCACTGCTACTGATAATAAGTAATCGGGTTGAGATTGAACTGGGATCGTTATTAGCAGTTTGAAACTTTTGAAATAAATCGTTTACTGCCGTTGAAATGCTGTTAGCCGGATTAGAGAACAAACCATCAATGCGGTTAGCCTCTGACACATATTGATTGGCATAGGCAAGATTAGTGGTGTCACGTCGCAACTGTTGCAGGGTAAATTCACTCACCAACCGCTCGGTGGTGCCCTTTCCTACCCCTAAACCCATTTGCTCTGCTTCAAACTCAGTGCGCTGCCTGACATAGCCCGGGGTATTTAAATTAGCGATATTATTACTTGTGGTATTAAGCAGCGTGGAGTTTGCCATTACTGCTGAACTACCAATTTTAAGTAAATTATCTGACATAGGTTGCTCCGTCGCCACTTTTGTTGGCTAACATGCTATTCATCGGCGCCATGGTTGAAATCTTGAGTACGATTATCTTGAGCATGGTTGTCTTGAATATGATTATCTTGAGCGGCAGTCAGCTCGCTGCGAACCAACTCAAACGCAGGGCTTTGATAAACAGCCATTATTTTTTTTGCATAAGCAGGATCGGTAGCGTACCCCGCGGCCTGTAATTCGTTAAAGTATGCAGCCGGCTGTGCAGCAACCTGAATCGCTTGCTGATAGCGGGGGCTGTCACTGATAAAGTTAGCGTAGTCCTGCAAACTTTGCTCTGGCGAGCTGTAAGCACGAAAGCGGGCTTGCTCTTTTTGGGCAACGCCACCACGAAACTCCAGGGTATCGACCACCGCACTTTCACCCTGCCAATTGCGCTGGGCTTTAATACCAAACAAATTAAAACTGTTGTCGCCTTGGGCAGTTTTAATCATCCGCTGGCCCCAGCCAGTTTCCAGTGCCGCCTGCGCGATCATTGCCAATGGATCTAAGCCAAGCGCTTTAGCTGCCTGTTTTGCTGCCGGTAATAATTTACGGACAAAGTCCTCGGGCGAGCCAATTTGCCAGTCAGGCTTGCTCGTTACCGCTACCTTTGCCTCAGAGGCAGCGGTCAGCGCCGAATTTGCAGGTGCTGATGCTGGTAATATTGATACTTTAGGTAACTCGGCAATCGCGTTTAACGTGTGTTTGACGTTGCTGCTAAGTTCGCTGTTGCTCAGTACTCTACTGTTATCTGGCCGCGCTGGTAGCGGATTGAAACTAACTTCACCGGGCATTTTAAGTTCTGAATTTTTGTTTGCGGCTTTGCTTACCGCGGTCGGGTCAAGCTGAGCAACCAGCAAATCAGCCAGACCGAGTGCGCCTTTTTGCGCTAAATCGGTTGCTAACTGACTGTCATGCATGTCCCGGTAAAACTCGGTGGTCTGACTATTCATCATGCCTTCGGCTTCAAACGCCGCATTGGCTTTACGCATACTGCTGAGCAACATGCTCATAAAAATGGATTCAAACTGTTCGGCCGCCTGCCGCAAGCCGGCTTTTTCATCGGTTTTAGCCGCAGTTTTAATATTCTGCAGGCTATTTACATCATGATAAGAGACTTGAGTTTTGGTCAGGCTCATCTTAAATCACCACCAGCTCGCCATGAATTGCGCCAGCTTCTTTTAATGCTTCCAAAATGGCCATTAAATCCCCAGGAGCCGCACCTACTGCATTAACGGTGCGAACTAAATCGTCCAGCGTCACTCCAGGATCAAATTTAAACATGCGGGAGTTATCCCGGTTCACATCAATAATGGTATTTTCTTCAATGGCGGTAACGCCATCGGCAAATGCATTAGGCTGCACCACCTCTGGGTTTTCAGCAATGGTGACCGTTAAGCCACCGTGCGTGACTGCCGCCGGAAATAACCTGACGTCTTTACCAATGACAATTGTGCCGGTTCGTGAATTGATAATAATCTTGGCCGAATGATCAGCAGGAGCAAACTCTAAATTCTCTAAAGTTGACAGATAAGATACCCGTTGCGATAAGTCGCGGGGCGCTCTGACCTGAACTGAGCTGGCGTCTTTAGCATAAGCGGTGTCAGGCCCGATAAACTGGTTAATCACATCGGTTAATCTTTTTGAGGTGGTAAAATCTGCTTCTTTTAAGTTAAACGTAATAAAATCACCATTACCAAAAGGCGAGATAACTTCACGCTCTACCATGGCACCATTTGGAATGCTGCCAACGGTTGGGGTGTTAACCAAAATCCGCGAACCATCCAGGCCTTCGGCACCTAAACCGCTGACAATCAAGCTACCCTGGGCAATAGCATACACATTGCCATCTAAACCGGTTAAAAACGTTTGCAATAAGGTACCACCGCGCAAGCTTTTGGCGCTGCCTACCGATGACACCGTGATATCGATAGTCTGGCCCGGCTTGGCAAACGCAGGCAGTTCCGCATGCACCGCTACCGCAGCCACGTTTTTAATCTGGCTACGCTGACCTGCCGGCAAATTAATACCGAAATTGGCCAGCATGGTGCGAAAGCTTTGTTCGGTAAACGGACTCTGCTCGCCAGTACCAGGTAAACCGACCACCAGACCATAGCCCACCAACTGGTTTGAGCGTACGCCTTCGATATCGGCCACATCTTTAATCCGGGCTGCATCAGCCTGCCCTGTTGTCAGCGACAGAGTCAGCAGCAATACCAGATACCCAGCCAGTTTGTTCCGGAACATGGTTGTTACTCCTAAGTAGCCTGCAGTGTTCATTTAATATTACTCATACTGTTACGCTAAACATGGCAATTTTTAAAAAGGCCATAGCGGTTAAAAAGGCCACTTTCTTAAAAAGGCCACAAGGGTCCGTTGAAAAACCGGCTTAGCCATCCTGGCGACTGACCATAATGGTGGGCCCCGGTGCCGCTGTATTCGATCCGGGCGTTGGCAATTTTATTTGATTCCACGGTGTTATTCACATCCACATCCTGTGGCCGGATGATGCCGGTTAAACGAATATATTCTTTGCCGGTATTTAAGGTTAACCACTTCTCGCCCCGGATCACTAAATTGCCATTGGCCATGACCTGCAGCACGTTAACCGAAATATCGCCGACCAGGCTGTTACTTTGATCCGCTTTGGCATCGCCTTTAAATTCAGCGGTTGAATTAGCGCCAAACTGCAGCACATTGCCAGCGACAGAAACTGCACGACCACTGAGACCCACCATGGGGTCAACCGTGACGCTACTATCTTTGCCCGTTTCGTGCTTCGCCTGCTTGGACGCCTGAGTGCGCTCACGCAGCACCACGGTAATAATATCCCCCTCATTTCGGGCTTTATTATCGGTATACAGACTGTTCGACTGATGCTGCGCAAACAGCGAGCCCGTTTTTAATACCTGACGCACTGCCGGCTCTGGCGGTATCGGCGAATAATACGGATCGTCAGCAAACGGCTGCTGTGGTGATGCACACGCCGTTAATAACAAGACCGCAGATAGCGCGGATAATATCAGCATAAAAGCACGCATAATGCCTCCACTTATAATTGCTGAATAGCAAAACCCAGCATCTGGTCAACGGAAGAAATCACTTTCGAATTCATTTCGTAAACCCGTTGTGATTCAATCAGGCTGACCAGTTCTTCCGTAACGTTAACATTCGAGGTTTCCAGCGAGCCCTGCACAATAATCCCCAGTCCTTCCAGGCCTGGAATGCCCTGTACCGGATCGCCACTGACTGCTGTTTCTTTAAACAGGTTCTGGCCCGTTGGCTCTAAACCGGCCGGATTAATAAAATTAGTCACGGTAAGCTGGCCCAGTACCGCATTATCTACCTGGCCGGCTAAGCGCACAGATACTTCACCATCCTGCGATACGGTAATACTGGTCGCATCCGGCGGGATAACAATATTGGGCTGCACCTGAAAGCCTGCACCGGAGGTCACCAGGTTGCCGTCGCCATCGACAGTGAACTGACCATTTCGGGTATAAGAAGTGGTGCCATCTGGCATTAACACCTCAAAAAAACCGTGGCCCTGGATCATCATATCCAAGCTATTCTCAGTGGTAATCATATTGCCCTGAGTAAAGTTTTTCTGAGTGGCAACAACCTTAGT
>NZ_JBFJPY010000124.1:0-7571 GCF_041616895.1 Arsukibacterium sp. | reverse complement strand
CTCTGTTACTTCGTAAGCGGGAGAGCGGCCATCGCCGGCGTAGCGCCGACCGCGTTGTAATTCGAGCATCTGAGCGCCGGTTGCGGCATCCTCGGTAACGGCACCAGTTTCGGCATACACGATAGCATGCTGTGACTGTTCACCATGTAATTCAGTTTGTGCCACAAAAACCCGGGATAAATTGTTGCCTGAACGACTGATATCCTGAACAAAAATCACTGCTTTTTCATTAGCAGTGTGCTGAAAGCGGCCCGGCACCAACGAGAATAGCCCTACATTGCTGTCAGCTTTTTCCAGCAGCTGATATTCACGCTCGGTAGCCCATGGGCTTAAGTAAAGGGTTACGCTGCCGGCTAAAACCGCCATAAACACCGATAGCAATAAGGTTAAGCGGGTAACATACCACTCGCTTACGCCGGTGGAATGCAGCACGGTCATCTCACTGTCAGCATATATCCGGCCATATGCGACAAGAATCCCCAGAAACGCACTTAACGGCAGGATGATCACCGCAAGCTGCGGTAATTTTAGTGCAACAATTCCTACTACCAGTTGTCCAGGCAAATCGCCTTCTGAGGCATCAGCAAGAATTTTTACAAAGCGCTGGCTGATGATAATACTTGTCAGGATAACAAAGACGGCTAATTGGGCGCGAAACACCTCCCCAATCAGATAACGAAATATAATCAAAAATGCCCCCTAAAACCTGTCTTTTTGCTGGAAACCTGGCAATTTTTAAGTAAACTTGATATTTATTACAATTATTATCAGGCAAAGCACCGTGAAAACCGAGCTTTTTTCTCAATTCAAGGTAGAATTCAGCCATGTTTTTAGCTGGCGCTATAACACAATGAAAATTGGTAATGGCTATAGTAGCACAGTCTCTTAGAATCAGGAGTAAGTATGGAGTTCAGCGTTAAGAGCGGAAGTCCGGAAAAACAACGCAGCGCTTGCATCGTTGTTGGCGTTTACGAGCCACGTCGTCTTTCCGCAGTAGCAGAACAACTGGATAAAATCAGCGAAGGTTATATCAGCAATTTATTGCGCCGCGGTGATTTAGAAGGCAAACCCGGTCAGGTGTTGTTGTTACATCATGTGCCTAACGTGCTGAGCGAGCGGGTATTGCTGGTGGGCTGCGGTAAAGAACGCGAATTAGACGAGCGGCAGTACCGGCAGATTATTGCTAAAACCATTAGCACCCTGAACGAAACCGGATCGATGGAAGCGGTGTGCTTTTTATCTGAACTGCATGTAAAAAGCCGCGATACCTACTGGAAAGTGCGACATGCGGTGGAAACCACCCAAGACTGTCTGTATGTGTTTGACCGCTTAAAAAGCAAAAAAGACGAAACCCGCCGTCCGTTACGAAAAATTGTATTTAACGTACCCACCCGCCGCGATCTGACCATTGGCGAGCGTGCTGTTGAGCAAGGTCTGGCGATTGCAGCTGGTATCAAACAGTGTAAAGACGTTGGCAATATGCCTCCTAACATTTGTACCCCGGCGTATTTAGCTGAACAGGCGCAGGCGTTGGTAGAGTTATCTGATAAAGTTAGTGTTGAAGTGCTTGGTGCCGAAGAGTTGGCCAGCCATGGTATGAACTCCTATCTGGCGGTGGGCCGTGGTTCGGTAAACGGTCCGAAAATGTCGGTGATCAAATATAATGGCGCCGGCAACGAAAGCGCGCCTATGGTGTTAATTGGTAAAGGCCTGACGTTCGACTCAGGTGGTATTAGTTTGAAGCCTGGCGATGGTATGGATGAAATGAAATACGACATGTGCGGTGCTGCATCCGTACTTGGCACCATGCATTCAGTAATCGCCCTTGGCTTACCGGTTAATCTTGTTGCTATTCTGGCTGCAGCCGAGAATATGCCTGACGCAAATGCTTACCGGCCAGGAGATATTTTAACCACCATGTCTGGCCAGACAGTAGAAGTATTAAACACGGATGCAGAAGGCCGTTTAGTACTGTGCGATGCGCTGACGTATGCCGAGCGGTTTGATCCGGAGCTGGTGATCGATGTTGCTACCTTAACCGGTGCATGTGTTATCGCCCTGGGCAAGCATGCATCTGGCTTACTAAGTAATCATAACCCACTGGCTCATGAGATCCTCAATGCCTCAGAGCAAAGTGGTGATCGTGCCTGGCGTCTGCCTTTGTGGGATGATTATCAGGAACAACTGGAAAGCCCCTTTGCTGATTTTAGCAACTTAGGTGGCCGTGCTGCTGGTACTATAACTGCAGCGTGCTTTTTGTCGCGCTTTACTCGCAAATATAACTGGGCACACTTAGATATTGCCGGAACAGCCTGGCGCAGTGGCGGCAAAGATAAAGGCTCTACCGGCAGACCAGTTGCCTTATTAACCCAGTTTCTAATTAACCGGGCTGGCCACAACCAGGATCACTGATGGCGGTTACCTTTTATGTGCTGGCTGAACCCCAGCAGTCGACTGAAAATGAGCTGAGCACTACGCCAGCTCATTTTGCTTTAGCATGTCAGCTGTGCGCTAACTTTTACCGCGCTAACCAGCGGGTTTTTGTTTATACTGCCAGCCAGCAAGATGCGGAACTCATCGATCAGCTGTTATGGCAATTTGATGCCGACAGTTTTGTGCCACATAATTTATCTGGTGAAGGCCCGGCCAGAGGCGCTCCAGTAGAAATAAGCTGGCAGCCCCCCAGACAAAGCCGACAGGTTCTGATTAACCTGGCAACTGACATACCCGCCTTTGCCAGCCGGTTTTCCGACATTATCGAATTTGTTCCGACGCAAGACGCTGCCAAAGCACAAGCCCGGGAACGTTATAAGCAATATCGTCAGTCAGGTATTACTCCTGCAACCGTCAATGCCGACTGAACAACAGGTACTCTCATGGAAAAAACATTTAATCCCAGTCAGATAGAACAAGCCATGTACAGCGCATGGGAAAGTAAAGGTTATTTTAAACCTGCCGGCGATACGGGTGCCGGTAGCTACTGCATTATGATCCCACCGCCAAATGTCACTGGTAGCCTGCATATGGGTCATGCGTTTCAGCAGACCATTATGGATGCCATGACCCGTTATCAGCGGATGCGGGGCAAAAACACTCTGTGGCAGGTAGGTAGTGACCACGCAGGTATCGCCACCCAAATGGTGGTAGAGCGGCAGCTGGCTGCAGCCGGCTTACCAGGGCGGCATCAACTGGGCCGCGAAGCGTTTATTGAAAAAGTATGGGACTGGAAAGCCGAATCAGGTGGCACCATAACCGCGCAAATGCGCCGGCTAGGTAATTCTGTTGACTGGGAGCGCGAGCGCTTTACCATGGATAAGGGCTTGTCTGAAGCCGTGCAGGAAGTGTTCGTCCGCCTTTATCAGGATGACTTGATTTACCGCGGTAAACGTCTGGTCAACTGGGACCCTAAACTGCACACCGCCATTTCCGATTTAGAAGTCGAGAATAAAGAGCAGCAAGGCCATATGTGGCATTTGCGCTACCCGCTGGCCGATGGGGCCGTTACTGCAGATGGCAAAAACTATCTGGTGGTTGCTACTACCCGCCCGGAAACCATGCTTGGCGACACCGCTGTTGCCGTTAATCCGGACGATGAGCGCTATCAGACACTGATTGGCAAAGACATTTTACTACCGTTAGTTAATCGTCGAATTCCTGTTATCAGCGACGAGCATGCCGATAAAGATAAAGGCACTGGCTGCGTAAAAATCACCCCGGCTCACGATTTTAATGATTATGAAGTAGGTAAACGTAACCAGCTGCCGATGATTAATGTGCTGACTCAGGATGCGACTATCCGCACTGATGGCGAGTGTTTTCACAGTAACGGCGAGCTTAATCCGAACGCGACAGCAGCAATCCCGGCAGCCTTTCAGGGGTTAGATCGCTACGCTGCCCGCAAAGCTATTGTTGCCGCTTTTGATGCTGCAGATTTACTCGACAAAGTTGAAAACCTGACTAACACCCTGCCGTATGGCGATAGAAGTGGAGTGGTGATTGAGCCACTGCTTACAGATCAATGGTACGTGCGGGTTGCGCCACTGGCCAAAACGGCTGTGGAAGCGGTAGAAACCGGTCAGATCGAGTTCGTACCCAAGCAATATGAAAATATGTATTTTAGCTGGATGCGTGACATTCAGGACTGGTGTATCTCTCGTCAGCTTTGGTGGGGACACCGCATTCCAGCCTGGTACGATAACGACGGCAAGGTCTATGTTGGCCGGACCGAGCAGGAAGTGCGCAGTGCTTATCAGTTAGCTGCTGACTTACCACTTCGACAAGATGATGATGTGCTGGACACCTGGTTCAGCTCAGCGCTTTGGACATTCTCTACGCTTGGCTGGCCCGAGCAGACAGAAGATTTAAAAACCTTTCATCCGACCGATGTGTTAGTTACCGGTTTTGACATTATTTTCTTCTGGGTTGCCCGGATGATCATGATGACCATGCATTTTATCAAAGATGATGATGGTAAGCCGCAGGTGCCGTTTAAAACGGTGTACGTTACCGGGCTTATTCGCGATGAAAATGGCGATAAAATGTCAAAATCTAAGGGTAACGTGATTGACCCACTGGATATGATTGATGGCATTAGCCTGCCTGATCTGCTGGCTAAACGCACCAGCAATCTGATGCAGCCTAAACTCGCAGAGAAAATAGCAAAACAAACTGAACAACAATTCCCGGACGGTATCACTGCCAGCGGTACCGACGCCGTCCGATTTACTCTTGCATCACTTGCTTCCACCGGGCGCGATATTAACTGGGATATGAAACGGTTGGAAGGATATCGCAATTTTTGCAATAAACTGTGGAATGCCAGTCGTTATGTACTGATGAATACTGAAGACAAAGACTGTGGTTTTGGCAACGAGCCAAAAGTGCTGTCACTGGCAGATAAATGGATCCTGGCGCAATACCAGCAAACAGTGCAACAAGTTACTCAGCATATCGACAACTACCGTTTCGATTTAGCTGCAACAGCCCTGTATGAATTTACCTGGAACCAATTCTGCGATTGGTATTTGGAGCTGACTAAGCCAGTGTTATTTAAAGGCACCGAGGCAGAACAACGCGGTACCTTGCATACGTTGCTGACCGTGCTGGAAAGTTTATTGCGTTTAATGCACCCGATAATGCCCTTTATAACTGAAACCATCTGGCAATCGGTAAAGCCACTTTGTCTCATCGACGGTGATAGCATTATGTTACAAGCTTATCCAAAGTTTAATGAAAGCCTGGCTGATGACACAGCGATGGCCGATTTAGAATGGTTAAAAGCAGTGATTACTGCCATTCGTAATGTGCGCGGCGAAATGAACATTGCCCCCAGCAAACCGCTTAATGTGTTGCTGCGCAATCTGAATAACGAAGAGCAACGCCGCCTTAAGCAAAACCAGAACTTTTTAATGGTGATGGCCAAACTCGACAGCGTTACCGTGCTAGCTGCGGATGAAAAAGCACCAGCCAGTGCAACTCAGTTAGTCGGCAATATGGATTTACTGATCCCGATGGCAGGTTTAATTGATAAAGACGCCGAACTTAACCGGATAAGCAAACAACTTGAGAAAACCCAGCAGGAACTTGCCAGGGTTAGCGGCAAATTAAACAACCCCGGTTTTGTGGCAAAGGCACCAGAAGCGGTGCTGGCAAAAGAACGGGCAAAACAAACCGAACTAGAGCAAGCAATCAGTAAGCTAAATGCCCAGCAAGCTGAAATAACCGCACTGTAGGCAGGCCCACAGTTAAACAAAAAGGCGACCATCAGGTCGCCTTTCTACTATCTCATTATCCACTCATTATTTTTTTGTCAGACGACGACGTCCAAAAGCACGCATACCTAACAAGCCTAAACCAAACAAACCTAACATAGCGGGTTCAGGTACCTCTACTGTCCGGGTGGTAATTAAGAAACCAAATTGCGCTGGGGTAGCTGCTCTTTCAGGTGTTGTAAAACCTAAACAACCATTAGCAACTTCTGCTCTGGCACAGGTCGCATTAGGTAACGGTATTAAATTACCAGACAGCTCAACGATGCTAATAAAGTAAGATATTCCCTCGTATACAAACTCACTGTTTAATCCACCAAACTCAAGTATAAAAATATCATCGCAGATTGTCACACTTGGAAAATTACAAGGTGTTCTGTTCGGCGTTTCGACAAAATTGATTGAAAACAAAGTTTGCAATGGCGCCAGTTGTGGCCCTGCTACTGGCAGTAGTGGTGTTAAGGTTAGCATTGTCTCCAGATTTGCTCTGTCTAGCAGACGATTAGTGAGAGCAACTGGATTATTAAAATGTGTGATCGTATTAGTCGCTGCCAATGCACCATTAGTATTTATGGTACCAGTAGCCGGTGAATTAGAAAGTTGTAAAGCACTTCGGTTAGGATTAGCACCGGTAAAAGAGCCGCCTGTTGCGCCCCAACTTATTAATGAGTCATTAAACGTTGCAGTTCCATTGCCTGCTGTAAATTCTGCATTTGTCCATTTAGTACTAACATCAAACGTCCATTGCATAACTGCGGCCTGACTAAATGGCGCAATTAATAGCACGACTCCCGCCAGCATACTGTTACATATTTTCTTCATACGACACTCCTTGTTGGAACAAACTAGCGGAATAACTGTTGATATCCGCTTAACTATCCTAAATTAAGCATTTTTCGAGCCACATTTTAAAGCACTGTTTTTATTGAATATTTTAAATTAATGATTAAGTTGTGTAAAATTTACTGTTTAAAAAATAAACTTCAAGCGACATTTTGATAAATTGCTTCGATAAAAGTAGTGGACAAATCCCTGACAAAAAACGAAATACTGAATAAATTTGAAGTATTGTGAAATTCGAGATGCCGCGTGCATGAAATAAAAAAACCGGAGTTCGCTCCGGTTTTTAACGTTGACACTTACTTAAGTTCGGGTTATTTCGTTGTTAACCGACGACGTCCGAAAGCGCGTAAGCCCAACAAACCTAAGCCAAATAAACCTAACATGGCGGGCTCAGGTACATTCACCGGACGAGTAGTGATAAGGAAACCAAAACGTGCCGGAGTAAATGCACTTTCTGGCGTTGCAAAGCCTAAACAACCATTGGCAACACCGGCTCTGGCGCATGTGTCATTGGACAGTGGCGTTAAATTACCTGACAGCTCAACAATGCTGGCAAAATAAGTGACACCATCGTAAACGAACTCACTGTTTAATGCTCCAAACTGAATAACGAAAATATCATCGCAAACAGTAGCACTTGGAAAATCACAAGGCGTTTGGTTCGCCGTTTCAATAAAGTCTACCGAAAACGTTGTGGTAAACTCTGGCGCCGCTGGACCTGCCGGCATGGTGGGTGTCAAATTTAACGTGGTTAAGATACTGGCAGTAGTTAACGTTGCGAAGGTATTCGACAACGTATTGTTATAATGCGTAATAGTGTTTGTTGGCGATGGCAGCATATTATTAGTTTCAATAAGGCCCATTGCCGGTGACTCGGTTATTTGTAAACCACTGCGTGAATTAGCGGCACTTTGACTTGGATCGGTATGATCGCCGCCCGCACTACCCCAACTAATCAGT
>NZ_JBFJPY010000123.1:0-7835 GCF_041616895.1 Arsukibacterium sp. | reverse complement strand
GCTTAAATGAAAAGAGCCCACGCTTTTGGCGTGGGCTCTTTTCATTTAATTGGCGGAGAGAGAGGGATTCGAACCCTCGTTAGGGGTTAAACTAAACACACTTTCCAGGCGTGCGCCTTCAGCCACTCAGCCATCTCTCCGGAACTTGCGTTGCAAGCGCGGCTATACTAGGGAAATTCGCTCTGCGCTGCAACTGTTATATACATAACGGCTTTTTTATGGCTGCTTTTTAAGCAGCCCGTACATTTTTTGCATTAGTTTTTAGCTTACGCGTTGCCTTTTACCTGCATTTTTAGCTCTTTTGCGAAACCGAGCATGCGGTTAAGTGGTACTAACGCTTTTTCACGTAATGCATCATCAACAAAGATCTCATGGCCATTCGCATCGTTTAATGCGTCCTCAATCGCTTTTAAGCCGTTCATTGCCATCCAAGGGCAATGTGCGCAGCTACGGCACGTTGCGCCGTTACCGCCGGTTGGGGCTTCGATAAAGGTACGGTCTGGCATTTGTTGCTGCATTTTGTAAAAAATGCCCTTGTCGGTCGCGACAATAAAGGTACTATTGGGCAAGGTTTGGCTGGCTTTAATTAACTGGCTGGTTGAGCCTACCGCGTCAGCTAACTGCACCACACTGTCGGGGGATTCCGGATGCACCAGTACGGCGGCTTCAGGGTACTGCTTTTTCAGCTCCACCAGCGCATTGGCTTTAAACTCGTCATGTACAATACAGGCGGCATCCCATAACAACATGTCCGCGCCGGTTTGCTTCTGCACATAAGCGCCCAGGTGTTTATCGGGGCCCCACAGGATTTTCTTACCCTGGCTGTCTAAATAATCTACAACATCTAACGCAATAGAGGACGTAACCACCCAATCGGCCCGCGCTTTTACCGCCGCCGAGGTATTGGCGTACACCACTACCACGCGGTCAGGGTGCGCATCACAAAACGCCGAGAACGGTTCAGCCGGGCAGCCTAAATCTAAAGAACAGGTGGCTTCCAGCGTTGGCATTAGCACCGTTTTATTTGGCGTCAGAATTTTTGCAGTTTCGCCCATAAACTTAACCCCGGCGACAATTAATGTCTGTGCCGGGTGTTCATTGCCAAAACGGGCCATCTCTAACGAGTCTGAAACACAGCCGCCGGTCTCTTCAGCCAGTGCCTGAATTTCCGGATCGGTGTAGTAATGGGCCACTAATACCGCATTTTTTTGCTGCAGCAAGGCTTTAATTCGGGTTTTGTAAGCAAGCTTTTCATCTGCAGACAGTGATGCAGGTTTTTTTGGGAAACGGAAATCCTGTTCACTAAAATACATCGACTGCGTCATAACACCTGACCTGTTGCGTAAAAAGGGGCATATTATACACGCGGCAAGCGAGCAAGAACAGTATTTATGGGAGTGGTGTTTGGTGGGTCGTGCTGGATTCGAACCAGCGACCAATTGATTAAAAGTCAACTGCTCTACCAACTGAGCTAACGACCCAAACAGAAAAACATAAAGTGGTGGGTCATGATGGATTCGAACCATCGACCAACGGATTAAAAGTCCGCTGCTCTACCAGCTGAGCTAATGACCCAAACAGAATAAACGCGAAGTGGTGGGTCGTGCTGGATTCGAACCAGCGACCAATTGATTAAAAGTCAACTGCTCTACCAACTGAGCTAACGACCCGCTTCGGTGTACTTGTTTGTGCGATTTGGTGGGTCGTGCTGGATTCGAACCAGCGACCAATTGATTAAAAGTCAACTGCTCTACCAACTGAGCTAACGACCCTAACCGCGGACGCATATCTTACTGATTTACGGCGTTAGTGCAACCGAAAATTGTTAAAAAGGCCACCATCATGGCCTGACTGCACAAAAAGTCAGCGATATGAAACAACAAAGCCAACCTGAGGGTTGGCTTGTGGTGTTTATTTCAGGATGTCTATGCGTTCCTGAGCTAACCTGGCAGACGTTGCTGAGGCATGGTCTTTGGTTAATTGCCGGTAAAAACGTAGCGCAGCGTCTTTATTGTTTTCGCGCTCTGCCAACTGACCCAGCTTTAATAATGCGTCGGGTACTTTATTAGATGTACTGAAGTTAGCCACTACGCGTTCAAAATGGGTTTTTGCTTTAGCAAGCTCATTGTTATTAAACAACAGCTGGCCAAGCCAGTAATGCGCATTGGGCGCATAACCTGAATTAGGGTAGTTTTGTAAAAAGGCTTCAAACTCAGGAATGGCGGCTTCATAACGCCGATCCTTCAACACCATATTTACAGCTTTGTCGTAAGCTTCATTTTCTGACATGTTTGAAGAATAGGAAACGGTCGGAACGTTATTAGCGTTACTGCTAACCGCGGATTGCTGAGTTGCGTTGCTGGTTTGCAAAGCCCCTACCCGACGATCAATTTCCTGATATAAATCACGTTGACGCTGCAGCATTTCATCAAGCTGATAGGTGTGCGTTTCAGTAACGCCACGTAGCTGACTGACTTCTTCGAGCAATATGTTAAGTTGCTGCTGCATTTGCAACTGCCCCTGAGCCCGGGCTTCCACCACTCTCTCTAAGGTAGCCAGACGTTGCTCCAGAGTACCAGAGGCTGGACTGGCAAGCTGCTGATTTGTTGTGACATTTCTGCCCAGCTCAGTAACTGGTGCCGGGTTACCCCAGGCACCAGTACTCACTAAGGACAGAGCAACCCACAGTGTTTTATTTACTGTCATGATCACTCATATTATTTATTTTATTAGTATACCAATACTGCGCGACGGTTCTTAGCAAAACCAGTCTCAGTACGTGATCTGTCTACTGGCTTCTCTTCACCGTAGCTAACGGTAGATAATTGACCCGCTGACACACCAAGGTTCTGTAAATAAGACTGAACTGCCTGAGCACGACGTTCGCCCAGGGCGATGTTGTATTCTGGAGTACCACGCTCATCTGAATGACCTTCAATGGTCACCCGAACGCTTGGGTTAGCACGTAAAAAAGTGCCGTGTGCTTCTAACACTTCTACAAACTCTGGACGCACTGTCGCACGGTCAAAGTCGAAATAAATAGTGTTTTCCTGACGCAATGCTTCAAGTTTCTGACGCATTTGCTCTGCAGGGCTCATTACTGGTGCTGCTGTTTCAACCTGCACAGTTTCAACAGGTTCAGCAACTCCTGAATTAAGGCCATCGTCAGCAGAAGTTGATGACGTTGAGCTACAGGCGGCTAATGTCATCACAGGAACTGCGATTAATAAAGCCTTTAACACTTTGTTTAAGTTCATTTTGTTGTCCTTAGTAAGTTAACCACGTTTTTGTTTTATAAAAAAGGTGACCAGGCCGGCGATTTAACCTGTCCATTTATCGCCGGCAGTCGGGCTTTAAAGCGTCCATCCATTGAAACCAGTGCCAACACTTGCGACGAACCGTGCATAGTGCTGTATATAATCATAGAACCATTAGGCGCAATACTGGGCGACTCATCCAGATTGGTCTTGGTCAATACTTGCAGGAACCGGCTTTGCCGATCCATTTTTGCAATATGGTACTGCCCCTGCGTTCGGTTCACCATCACTATAGTGCTGCCATCAGGGGTGTAAGAGCCAGCCAGGTTCATTTCACCTTCAAATGTTAACCGTCTGGTAGTACCCGTTACTAAATTTACGCTATAAAGCTGTGGATTTCCACCTCTGTCCGAACTGAATACCAGCTCGTTGCCATCTGGCGACCAACTTGGTTCGGTATCAATAGCGCGCTGATTCGTAACGCGACGTAACGCTTTGCTGGCAATATTTAAAGTGTAGATTTCCGGATTGCCATCCTTAGACAGCACCAGGGCTAAGCTTTCCCCATCGGGCGACCACACCGGCGCACCGTTAATGCCAGGAAAGGTGCTGACTACCGTGCGCCGGCCACTATAGATATCCTGAATAAATATCTGAGCCTGACGCCGCTCAAAAGTCACGTAAGCCAGCTTGGTTCCATCTGGCGACCAGCTGGGTGACATTAATGGCTCTTTAGAGCGCAGTAATATTTGCTCGTTTACGCCGTCATAATCCGCAACCACCAACTGATAAGGAAATTCAGTGTCCGGCTGGACCAGTACGTATGCAATTTTAGTTAAAAACGCACCGCGTTCACCGGTCAGTTTCTCATAAACAATATCGCTGATCCGGTGGGCATACTGGCGGAACTGGCCGCCATTGATGGTCGTTTCACGGCTATCTAATATGTGTTCATTGCTGGTTACCAGTTTACCGGCATTGAGCATTTGAGAACTGGGGCCACTATTACCTTTCAGCACATCAACCAGTTCAAAGCTAACGGTATAACGGTCAATGCCAATTTCCTTGATTTGACCAACCACAATCGCCTCAACCCCTTCTTTCGCCCAGGCGGCATAATTTATATCGCTGGCTTTAGTCGGCTGTTGCGGCATTTTAATACGGGCCAGCGGGCTAAACTTGCCGCTGCGCATTAAATCGGCAGACACAATCTCAGCCAGGTTTTCCGTGGGCCGGGTGGTACCGTTAAAACTAAATGGCAGAATCGCAATTGGCCTGGCAGAGTCAATACCCTCGGTAATCACGATCTCTAAAGATGCACGAGCTAATCCCGGTACCAGTAACAGGGTAAGAATAAGCGTTTTTTTCAGTACATTAATCATCATTGAAATTCTGGTGCCACCGTTAAAGTTATATCTTTAAGTTGATTGTAAACATCAGGGTCAGCAGACATCGGTAAGGTTCCTGCCCGATTCACTGCTCGAATAGCCGCATCTGCTACCTGACGGTCGCCACTAACATAGCGCACATCGGTTACAAAGCCACTGGTTGCCAGCCTGATATTAATTCTGGCTGTTTTCCCACGCATGTTTTCATCTACTAATAAATTACGTTGTATCGCGTCCCGGATCATTGCCGTGTAGCGCTGTACTTCAGTAACCGCTTGCTGAGCACGAGCCTGGCGCCTTGCCTCTGCCTCGTTTGCAAGCTGCTCTTGAATTTGCCGTTCCCGTTCGGCCTGCTCACGGGCTTCACGCGCCTTGCGCTCACGCTCGGCCTGTGCTTTAGCGGCTTCTTCTTCCGCTTGCTTGCGCCGCTCTTCTGCAGCCTTCGCGGCGGCTTCGGCTTTTTTCTGCTCTGCCTCGCGTGCCTTACGTGCTTCTTCCGCTTGCTTGGCTTTGGCGGCTTCAGCCTGTTGTTGCTTCTGCGCTTCTGCTGCTGCCGCTTTTGATTTACGTGCCGCTTCGTCTGCCTGGCGCTTCTCTTCTGCCACCCGCTTTAAGCGCTGCTCTTCAGCTGCCCGGTCACGCTCAGCCTGTTTAGCTCTGCGTTCCAGCGCCGCAATCCTATCTTCTTCCGCTTTTTTGGCGTCATCGCGGTTTTTCTGAATTTCGGCGACCCGCTGCTCTAATTGCTTACGATCAATCGCCACGGCCTCCACCGGAGCCGGGTTACTCTCTACCGCCTGCTCGGCACTGACAGAAAGCTCAACCGTTTTACGTTTGAAACTGATACTGGCACCAAAAATCAGCAACAACAAAATCGCGACATGCAAGGCCACAGATTTTGCTAAAGATGTGCTCAGGGCTGGTTTAAGCTTATCAAACTTCATTGTCAGTCATTAAACCCACTGCCGGCGCACCAGCATTTTTCAAAACATTAATTAAACGTATCACCGCTTCGTAACTCACCGCTTTATCGCCTTTAACAATGACCTGGGTGCCGGGCTCTATCGTTAGCCAGCTCGCCACTTCAACCTGCAGCTCGGCTGAGGTAAAAGGACCTTGTTGATTACCATCTTTTTCAAAGTAATATAAACCGTCACTATCTACCGTGGCCACTAACGGCGTTTTGCCTTCTGTCATTTGCGCAATCGGCTCTGCAGCAGATTTTGGCAACTCAACTTTTACCCCCTGGGTAATCAGTGGGGTAGTTACCATAAAAATGACCAGCAGCACCAGCATAACATCGATGTAAGGCACGACATTTATCTCGGCCATCATTCGCCGCTTTTTGCGCACGTACATCAGGCTGCCTCGGTACTGTTCACCGCTTGGCGGTGCAAAATATTAGAGAACTCTTCAACAAAGTTCACATAGCTGCTTTCCAGCAGCTCAACCTGATGCGAAAACTTGTTATAAGCAATAACAGCTGGTATTGCCGCAAACAGACCGATAGCTGTTGCGATCAGTGCTTCGGCAATACCGGGTGCAACCATAGCCAGCGTCGCTTGCTGCACAGCACCTAAAGCAATAAACGAATTCATAATGCCCCATACCGTTCCAAACAAGCCAATGTAAGGACTGATAGAACCCACCGTCGCCAGGAAAGGTAAATTAGTTTCCAGACGCTCCACTTCACGAGACAAGCCAACCCGCATGGCGCGCTGCGCGCCTTCCATTACTGCCGCAGGCTGCTGCCGACTGCTTTTATGTAACCGGGCAAATTCTTTGAAACCGGCTTTAAACAGTGACTCTAAGCCACTATTACTCTGACGGGCGCTGACCTCAGCGTAAAGTTTTGATAAATCCACACCCGACCAAAATTTATCTTCAAATCTCTTAGCATCAGCAAGGGCAGCTTGCAGTACGTTTTTCCGTTTAAAAATCATACTCCAGGAGGCCACTGACATGCCTACCAGAATAAGCATTACCAGCTGCACTACGATACTGGCATCCAGTAATAAATGAAGAATGGAAATTTCACCTGACACGCGTTAATACCTCTGCAATTTCGGCCGGCATTGGCCGGGCTTTCATAGCCTGCTGGTCAATACAGGCAACTTTAATTTCAGCCTGACACAATAATTGGGCCGAAGCATTATAAATTTGCTGGGAAAAAATGATACTCGCAGACTTTAAGGTACTGATTTGACTAGATACCGTCAATAATTCATTAAACCCTGCACTTTTTTTGTTGTTCATTAAAACCTGCGTTACAACAAAACCGATATTATTTGACAATAAAATGTCTTGTTCAATACCCAGAGCTCGTAACCATTCGGTGCGGGCCCTTTCAAAAAACTTCAGATAATTCGCGTAATAAACAATACCGCCTGCATCGGTGTCTTCATAATATACCCGTACCGGCCAGGTGAAGCTTTTATCTGCCATTTATAACCACATCTTATTTTGCCGCGTATGATAATTAGCCAGCCAGGTAAACTCAATGGCTGACAAGCCTTCATTGCAACTATATTTATTTGTTATTACCACTTGTATTCTGTTCAAAAAGCAGACTGTGGCAACACGCTTAAGTTCAAACCTTTGGCCGGGTTTGGTTTTAGCATAAAAAAGGCCGCAACTGCGATATACAACTACAAAAAGTAATCCGAGCTATCATCCACATTGAAACTTAATCGCACATGAATAAAGGCTTTCTTTCACTCCCTGCAAATTAACCGGTTAATTAACGCACAACGGATTAACCGCCTCACATTAGTTTAATTAATGCCAGCGCGCTAATTTTTCTCGTTTGAAGTAATTACTCGAAGTCTTTAACATACGCCCTGTGTTCAGAGCTAGCGCAAAGACAAGGTAAGAGGGTTACCCTGTTTAGTAAAGTTCACATAAGCGGTATGACTAATGGCTAAGATTAGTTTTGCTGCTGTTTCAAGCATGTTCCCTGGATTTATTGAAGCAAAACTTCAACTTTGCCCGCTCCCTTGAGCGGGCTTTTTTTTATTCGCGTCCTATTTGGCGCTGCAGCGTTGTTGGCAGCGCTCACTCACTTCATCGCATAGGCAACTATGCTCAGGAAGATTCTCTCACTTGCCGTCTAGCTGCACCACCCACTCGTTAGCGAATACCCTACGTCCTATTTGGCGCTGCAGCGTTGTTGGCAGCGCTCACTCACTTC
>NZ_JBFJPY010000122.1:0-7929 GCF_041616895.1 Arsukibacterium sp. | reverse complement strand
CTGCAAATCTTTTTAAAATCCTGTATATTGTCGCACTATTTTCAAACCCTAGCTTATTGAGATTACTATGTCAGCAGATTTATCCTTATACAGAAACATTGGTATCTTCGCCCACGTTGATGCCGGCAAAACCACGACTACCGAACGTATCCTGAAACTGACCGGTAAAATTCATAAGTTAGGCGAAGTTCACGAAGGTGAATCAACCACCGACTTTATGGAACAGGAAGCCGAGCGCGGTATAACTATCCAGTCAGCAGCCGTTAGCTGTTTCTGGAAAGGTTACCGTTTCAACGTTATCGATACCCCGGGACACGTTGACTTTACCGTTGAAGTTTATCGTTCATTAAAAGTACTGGATGGCGGTATCGGTGTATTTTGTGGCTCTGGCGGTGTTGAACCACAATCAGAAACCAACTGGCGTTATGCCAACGACGCTGAAGTATCACGTCTGATTTTCGTTAATAAACTTGACCGTATTGGTGCTGACTTTATCCGTGTTACCGAGCAGGTTAAAAAAGTACTGGGCGCTAACCCACTGATCATGACCTTGCCTATCGGCCGTGAAGATACCTTCTCAGGCGTTGTTGACCTGTTAACCCAGAAAGCCTACGTCTGGGATGAAACCGGCCAGCCAGAAAACTACCAGGTAACTGACGTACCAGCAGATATGGCTGATGACGTTGAAATGTACCGCACTCAGTTAATCGAAACCGCATTAGAGCAAGATGACGACCTGTTAATGGCCTATATGGATGGCGAAGAGCCGTCTATCGAAGACATTCAGCGTTGTATCCGTAAAGGTTGTCGTGACCTGGCATTCTTCCCAACATATTGTGGTTCTGCCTTTAAAAACAAAGGTATGCAATTATTGCTGGATGCTGTTGTTGATTATCTGCCAAGCCCAACTGAAGTTATTCCGCAGCCACTGACGGACGAAGAAGGTAACGAGAACGGTCAGCACGCTATTGTTTCTGCTGATGAGCCATTCCGCGCCTTAGCGTTTAAAATCATGGATGACCGTTTCGGCGCCCTGACCTTTATCCGTATTTACTCTGGTGTACTGAACAAAGGTGATACCATCCTTAACTCATTTACCGGTAAAACTGAGCGTATCGGCCGTATGGTTGAGATGTACGCTAACGACCGTATCGACCTTACTTCTGCTCAGGCGGGTGACATCATTGCCCTGGTAGGTATGAAGAACAACACTCAGACAGGCCACACTCTGTGTGATCCTAAGCACCCTTGTACGCTGGAACCAATGGTATTCCCAGAGCCAGTAATCTCTATCTCTGTAACACCAAAAGATAAAGGTTCAGTAGAAAAAATGGGTATCGCTATCGGTAAGATGGTTGCTGAAGATCCAACGTTCCGGGTTGAAACCGATGTAGACTCAGGTGAAACCATCCTTAAAGGTATGGGTGAATTACACTTAGATATCAAAGTAGATATCCTGAAGCGTACTTACGGCGTAGAGTTAGTAGTTGGCCAGCCACAGGTTGCTTACCGTGAAACCATTACCCGTGAAGTAGAAGACAGCTACACCCACAAAAAACAATCTGGTGGTTCAGGTCAGTTCGGTAAAATTGATTACCGTATCCGTCCGGGCGAGCAGAACTCTGGCTTTAGCTTTAAGTCAACAGTAGTTGGCGGTAGCGTACCAAAAGAGTTTATGCCTGCTATCGAGAAAGGCTTTGCTTCAATGATGTCAACCGGTACCCTGGCTGGCTTCCCGGTATTAGACGTTGAAGTTGAAGTATTCGACGGTGGTTTCCACGCCGTTGACTCATCAGCAATCGCCTTTGAAATCGCTGCTAAAGGCGCTTTCCGTCAATCAATTCCAAAAGCTGGCGCCCAGTTACTTGAGCCAATCATGAAAGTTGACGTATTCACCCCGGAAGATCACGTTGGTGATGTTATCGGTGACTTAAACCGTCGTCGCGGCATGATTTCTGGCCAGGAAGCCGGTGTTACTGGTGTACGGATCAAGGCTGACGTGCCACTGTCAGAAATGTTCGGTTACATTAGCTCACTGCGCACCATGACCTCTGGTCGCGGTCAGTTCTCTATGGAGTTCTCGCACTACTCACCGTGCCCGAGCAACGTAGCTGAAACCGTTATTGCCAAAGAAAAAGAAAAGAAAGCCGCTGCTGCTAAAAACTAAGTAGGAAGCGTGCTTTAAAAAGCCCCGCCGGTGAACCGGCGGGGCTTTTTTATTGGTTTAGATAGCTAATTACTCACACTCAGGATAGCGATATATCTGCAAAGCTTAAACTTTGTAAGCGGACAAGATCGTTACCAGCGACTCGCATTGCTCAGACAAGGCATTGCTGGTCTGCTGTGCCAGTTTAGCCTGGTGAGCACTGTCAGTAGCCAGTTGCCGAACCTGTTGTGTTTTCTGATTTATATTCTCGGCAACGGTACTTTGTTGCTCAGCCGCACTGGCAATACCCGCATTCTGACTTTTTATTCGTTCTACCGCTGCCTGCACGTCAAATAATGCACTACGGGCCCCCTCAGCAAATTGCACATTATCGGATACGGTTAACTTGTAACGGCTATTAATTTTCTGAACCGATTGAACACCAGACTCCAGGCCTGAAATCATCTGCTTAATTTCACCTGTAGAGGCTTGTGTCCTGCCAGCTAGCGAGCGGACTTCATCTGCCACAACACTAAAACCTCTACCCTGCTCACCTGCCCGCGCCGCTTCAATTGCAGCATTCAATGCCAGTAAATTAGTTTGCTCTGCAATGCTGTTAATCACCTCTAAAACTTTCGCGATATTATTACTCGCTTTAGTCAACGATCCTATCGCCAGGTCAGATTCATCCACTGCCTGTATTTGCAATTGCGAATTATCAACGGTTTTTTCGATAACAGTCATAACCTGCTCTGTCAATTTGGCAACTTGCAAAGTCGCAGATTCCGCCTCTAAAGCACCCTTCGCAACGGCATGCGAGGTGGTTGTCATTTCTGCTATTGCATTGGCGATATCGGAGGTACCATGAGTTTGCTGTGTGATTTTATCTGACACCTGCTGTGCAGCCCTATCCATCGTTAATGCTGATTCCTTCAAACCCTTAGAAACCTGTTGTACGTCAACAATAGTCCCTCTTACTCGGTCTAATAACGCATCAAAGCTGTTTGCCATGGTGCCTATCTCATTTTTATTGACGAAATTAAGCCGGGCAGTTAAATCGCCTTCCCCCTCGACAATATTAGAAAGCGATGCATTTACGGTATTTATAGGTTGGATAACAACACGACGCATGACAAAAAAAACTAATGCAATCAGTACAATACCAATAAAAATAACAAAGGTAATGGTAGACCACAGTGACTGCCAAACCAAAGTGTTTCTTTCCTTTTCCGAATACATTAAATGTACTTTGTAACCCCAAGGTGAAAACGGCACCGTTGTTTTATTCCAGCCAGTGTCTTGCTCAGCTAAAATACGCTGAATATCCTCTACACCGATATTATCAGAACTGACACGAATTTTACCGCTGCGATCTTCAATTGCCACAAAGCCCCTTGATAACAAACGGCTTTGCATTACCATGTTATTTAATGCCTGTAAATCTGCCCTGTAGCCTACATAGCTGATGCCAACAACCTTATTGTTGCGATCTGTTAAAGGTTCATAACCGGTAACAAATGGGTTACCTAAAATATCGACCACACCGTAAAACGGTTCATTTCGACGAATTGCCGCAATGGCTAAACCATCAGGGGCCAGCAACGTGCCGATAGCACGGCTATTGTTACTGATCACGTTAGTAGAAATGCGGACAAAATCATCGTTATCACGACTGAATAATGTCGCTGTTCCACCCATAATTGCGGTAACTGAATCTACGAGCTGATATTTATTTGCCTGCCCTTCGTTGTCAAACAACAGATCATTTACCTGGCGCCCCGCAACAACGACCGGAGACCCGACGCTAATATCACCACTTTGCGCAATACGTTGTTTAAACAAACGCATACTGCTTTGCACCTGCGACAACATCAAATTGTCAGTTAACGTTAACAACGCAATAATTTCTCGTCCTAACTGTTGGCGCTCTTGTTCGAGCTGTTGCGTTAATCTATCGGCTTCTCGTCCTGAAATAAGCGCTATCAGTATAATAGCGATGAAAATGACTAACCCGGTCAGCCATGTCACGAATGTCTTTTGTAATGTCATTGCATTCTCTACTAAAATTAAAAAGAGTGAAGTGCTATTGATTATCGGAATCATGCTAACGCCCGATACCCCGGCAGCTGCCTAGTATGGGTCGATTAGGACTCTGCATCCCCACTAAAGCATAAGCAGCATTTTCAAATTTAACCAGTATACTTTGCAAAATGGCGTAATTTTATGCCTTTAATTAACTCATTTAATTCAAGATTCAGGCTTTGTTGCAGGGTGGCATATGCATTGCTAGAGTTACCAACTAAACTTAATAACTAAAGCGCATTGCTATACTGCGTAAGACAAGGAGTTGCCAATGAGCTCGACCAGCTTTACTCAAGGAGGGTATCCGCTAACAGACGGCTGTTTTGACGAACTTGTTAGTGCCAATGGCAGTATTCGACGCCCCGCCGTTGCCATTGCCCGTTTTATTGATAAACATGGCCCCAGCGAATTAATCAGACGACAATCATTGATAAATCAGACCATTAGCGACATGGGCGTGTGTTTTACTCTGTATGCTGATGGTGACAACATAGACCGCGCCTGGCCACTGGACGTAATGCCACGCACTATTCCCAGCAGCGAATGGCAGCTAACCAGCGATGGCTTAAAACAGCGTCTACACGCCCTTAATCTGTTTATTGATGACTTATATAACGACCAGAAAATTCTGAAAGACGGCATTGTACCCAGCGAATTGGTGTTACAGTCCCGCAATTACCTGAAGGCGTGTCAGGGTGTGTCGCCCCGTTATAAGGCATGGGCCAATATATGTGGCACCGATCTAGTGCGCGACGGCAGCGGTAAGTTTTTGGTATTGGAAGATAATTTACGGGTGCCTTCTGGCGTATCTTATATGCTGGAAAACCGTACCGTTATGAAGCGGGTGTTTCCGGAGCTGTTTGCCGACTCGACTATTTTTCCGGTAGATGACTACCCGCACCAGCTGTGGAAAATGCTGGCATCGTTATCTCCGCGTGACGGTGATGTACCCAGCATCGTATTGCTCACGCCGGGAATTTATAACTCAGCCTATTTTGAGCATACGTTTTTGGCCCAGCAAATGGGGATCGCGCTGGCAGAAAATCACGATATGTATGTCGAAGATGATGTCGTGTGGTTAAAAACCCTGCGCGGTAAACGACGGGTCGATGTGATATACCGGCGGGTCGACGATGTTTTTATTGATCCACAAGCCTTCCGGCCAGACTCGGTACTCGGCATTCCAGGTCTTATCAAAGCCTGGGCTAAAGGCAATGTTTCTATTGCGAATGCCCCCGGTTCCGGCGTTGCAGACGACAAAGTGGTGTATGCCTATGTGCCGGCAATTATTGATTATTACCTGAGAGAGCAGCCCCTTATCGATAATGTCGAAACCTTTTTGTGTCTCGATCCTAAACAAAAAAGTTATGTCCTGGCGAACCTGGACAAACTGGTGGTTAAACCGGCTAACGAGTCTGGCGGCTACGGCATCTTAATCGGCCCCCGCTCTACCCTGGCCGAACAGCAAGAAATGGCTGCTGCTATTGAAGCAAATCCCCGCAATTTTATTGCCCAGCCTACATTAAATCTGTCAACAGCTCCCACTTTGTGTGGTGATGTTTTAGAGCCACGCCATCTTGACTTGCGCCCCTTTATTTTACAGGGAGAAGAGCTGTACTGCACTACGGGCGGCCTAAGCCGCGTTGCATTAACCAAAGGCTCCCTTGTGGTCAATTCCTCCCAAGGTGGCGGCAGTAAAGACACCTGGATCATCAATGATGAGGTATAACCCATGTTATTAAAATCTGTTGAACATATTTTCTGGCTTGGCCGGTATCTGGAGCGGTTGGATAACACGGCCCGCCTGGTCAATGCGACCAGCCATTTGCTGATCGACAGCCATAAAGATACTAAATTCAGCTGGCCGGTATTGCTGGATGTCATGGGGCTGAACAGCACCAAAGCCCTGGATAGTTACCAACTACCCGCCGACGCGCAACCAGAGCAATCCAGTATTGAAAATGCAGTGATGTCGCATTTAATCAGTAATAAAGACAGTACGGTGTCTATTCGCTATACCTGCAGCCAGTTGAAATTTAACGCCCGTACCATCCGCCAGCTTATTCCCCGGGATATGTGGGAAGAGCTGAATAAACTGGACTTATTTTTAAAACAACACTGTCAGCAATTACAAGGCAGGCAGCACCGCTACAACCTGATGACGGAAGTCAGCCGGCGCTGTCAGATGGTGGTTGGCGTGTTAGATGGGGTGATGTTACGCGGCGATGCATTTGACCTGTTTAACAGTGGCCGGCTTTTAGAGCGGGCTGATATGACCACCCGGATTATGGATGTGCTGGTGTTACAACAACTGCAGCCTACCCAGATAAAACGACCAAAATTCCGCTGGACCTCTATTCTTAATGCTTTAGGTGGCATAGAGTCTTATCATTACTATCTTGCTGAGCAAAGCGGCGATGTCGATACCATTGATTACCTGTTAACCTATGCTGATTTCCCGCGATCTATTGCCTATTGTTTAAACCGGGTGGCAGCTTCTGCCAGAACCTTGCCACACAGCAACAGTATTTTAGAGCAGGTACACGCGTTGCAGGCACTGTTAAAAGCGCAGCCCCTTACTGATTTATCTACAGAGCAACTGCATGTGCTTATCGATAACATTCAGAGCGGTATTATCAATTTGCACCAGGTGATTGTAGAGCCAAAGAGCAGCCAGCAAAGCCAGCAGCTGTCAGCTTGAAGGGTTACTCAGGCCAACATGCTTTATCCGGTTGGCAACAGACGTTTATTACAGGAGCCTTATGTCATTAAAGCCGGCGCAGCCAGGATACAGCGAACAGCAACACTGGCAGACGCAACCCCAGTGGCACACGCTGCAACAATGGTGGCAGCAACAAAACGATACTACACTGAGCCAGTTGCATAACGAATTACAGCACCAGCTGCGAGAAAATGGTGCCGCAGTTGATCCCTGGCATACCTCAGCACGGCAACTGGATTTGCAACCCTGGTTAATTGCCGGTGAAGAATGGCAGACGCTGGAGCATGGTATGAGTCAGCGCCATAAGTTGCTTAATGCCATGCTTGCAGATTTGTATGGCCCGCAAAAATTGCTACAACAGGGCATTATTCCGGCCGAAGTCATTTACCTTAACAGCAGCTTTTTACTCCCCTGTGCAGAGTTAGTCGCCGAACAGCCTTGGTTATCGATGCTTGCCTGTGATGTCGGCCGCAACAGCGATGGCAGCTTTTGTGTTTACAACGATGTCAGTCGGGCACCGGCGGGGCTTGGTCATGTGCTGGAACACCGGCTGGCCTTTAACAATACCACCACTGAGCTGAATACTCAGATTAAAAAAACCCAGTTAGCCGGTTTTTTTCGTCAATTGCAGCAGTTACTGCAACAACCGGCTCAGAGCAATCATCAGCAACTGGCCGCCCTGCTCACGCATCAGCAGCGGGATACCGCTTACTTTGAACATGCTTTCTTAGCTAATTATCTGGATATTGCCCTGGTGCATGGTGCAGATTTAATGTTTAAAAGCGGCAAACTGTGGCTGAAAACATTAAGTGGCCTGCAGCCTATCCACGGCGTGCTGCGCTACCTGGACGACAACAGCTGTGATCCACTGGAGCTGGCACCCGCCAGCAGCGGTTGTGCCGGCATGTTGCAAGGTATCCGCCAGGGTCAGCTTTTTTGCGCCAATCCGCCAGGCACCGCATTGCTCGAATCCGGAGCG
>NZ_JBFJPY010000121.1:0-8022 GCF_041616895.1 Arsukibacterium sp. | reverse complement strand
GTGGAACCACCTGATCCCATTCCGAACTCAGAAGTGAAACGCAGCTGCGACGATGGTAGTGTGGCATTCGCCATGCGAGAGTAGTACACCGCCAGGCTCCCAATAAAGCCAAAAAGCCCACTCAGTCGAGTGGGCTTTTTTGCATTGTAACAGGCAAACGTAGTACACCGCTGGTAGGCCAGCCCCGCAGGCTCCCAATTAATAGAACAGCCCCTCTCGAAAGAGCAGGGGCTTTTTTATTGCCTGTGATTTAGTGGCGGTGAACTACTCGAGCAGGGCAGTCCCATGCGAGAGTAGTTCTCTAGCTTTGTGCTTATTACTGAGTTTTTATCGTTATGCGATATCGGACTGCATTTTGGTCTCCCCCTTTGAGAAAGGGGGATCAAGGGGGATTTAGTCTTAGGTTTTTATTTACGCTGCAAATTACCCTGAATATCAAAATGCCATTCCGGTTTGCCAAGCAAGTTCAGATAAGTTTTAGCATCTGCTTCACTGAATACCTGAATAAACTGGTTATGCTGGTCGAGTAATAACAACCAGCTTTTAGGGCTTGCTGCAAACTGCTGGTCTGTCAGATAGCTTTGCATTCCCATATACCTCGATGGAATGTTACGCCAGCCCTGATCTACTTTATAGATGTAACGGCCTTTATACTCGGGGTGAAGAAAATTGGCTTGTTCCAGCGTGCTTAAGCTATTGCGATCAATAATACTGACCATTGCTACTGCTTTGCTACGCTCAAGCAGCTCAGCGGCCTTTTTAATTTTAAGTTGCTGGTTTTGTCTACGCTGGCTCTCAGGGCTTTGTTTGCTCACTTTAACAGGGGTGGCAATTTCCAGCGCAAATAACTCCAGCTCGTACCTATCTATTATCCGCTGATAAGCCGGATGATTGGCACAATCCGTCAGGGTGATATCATCAGGAACGCGTTGCTGAAACTTAGGATTAGCGGCGACATTACTGAGAAATTGTTCAACATCGAGTTGTAGTTGCAGCTGCAACAAGCTATGAAGGCGCGTGTTATCAGGCTTTTTGACCATGTATTGTTCAGGGTCGAGCTCATTACAGTGGCGGTAAAATTGCTCAAGTGATGTGCTGTAAGCATAACTGTTTACCGCATACTGCAAAGTACGCAATTCTGTCTGGCTGTAGCCTGCTGTGCTGCCCATAGCCAGGCTTAGTAATAAGGGTGTAATTATCGTCATAGAGGGGTTTAACTATCAGCGTTAAATAAAAAAATCGCCGAACATTAGCACTTTTCTGCGGGTTAAAACAGTGTTTGTGGCAGGACCAGTTTTAACTAATCGCAAATACCCTGGCGCATAACATTAATGCATGCTGCTTTACCTGCCAGGTTAAACCGTTGGCTGATCTGCTGCCAACCTTGTTTTTGCCATAAGCGTGCTGCTAAAACCCTGGCCGGAGCAATATCTGTCTGTTGAAAATTAACATTAAACCACTTTAATAACACACCCGCGACCAGCTCGTAAGGGCGTTGTCCAGCAACAAATAGTTGCAGCTGTGACATTTCGATTTCGTTTATTGCGCGCCCAGGTGGCTGAACTAATTGACTTAGCACATCAAAATCGAGCGTCGCAGGGTACTCTGGCAGGCAGTGATAAAGTTGTTCGGCAAACGCTTCAGTTAATTGCTTAGCAATTTTCTGATCCGCTAAAAGAGGTTGTAACATCAGTGCTGATGGTTCACTGCTGGCGTTGTCGGCAAAATGACTAAGCCGGACAGGAAGATAGTTTGCCTGCTGCCAGAATGCTAACAGCGCCGGGCTTACCCCAAAGCTGGTTCCAAGCCAGTTAACACCTTGCTGCTTTAAGCTGCTGGCCAGTTTTGCTAACAATAGACCACCAAGTCCCTGGCGTTGCAGGCTTTGCTCAACCGTAATCCGCATTATCCGAACCAAGCGCTCAGTGGCAAGTTGTGGTTGTGCTAAATGAAACGCCAGGCTTTGTGCCAGTAAATGACCCTGAACCCGTCGTTTCCCCTGATAAATATGCTGGCAAAGTTCTGGTTCCAACTCGCCCTCATGGCTAAGCAAAGCACAGGCTAACAGCTGATCTTGTTGATAAAGTGCAGCCACGCGAAGCTGAGGGTTATCTAACAGTGCGGCCAGATCTTTTATCTGCGTCTGGTAATGGGCCTGACTAAGCAGGTGAAATACTGCTGCAAGTTGCTCAGGAGCGCTCAGCCAGTCTTCAGCCTGAAACTGCCGCAACTGCACTGGCTCATCTGGCTGATAGCGCGGTGTTGTTAAAGGTTGGCGCAGCAAGAAGCTTTGAAAAATAAGCTGCTCCAGCGGATCTTGCTGCTGATAACGAACCGGTTCGGTCAGCTCAAGCCGCTTCCAGCCAGGTTGGGTTTGTGCAAGATAGTGTTGAAAACGCAACTGAAAGCCACGGCCGGTGCCTTCATAGCCATGCTCGGTAGTGGCAAACACAAGCCTGCTGTAGCTGTCGGCAAGTTGTTTTAAAACGGCAGTGGGCAGGGCAGCTGCTTCATCTATCAGTAATAGATCTAAATCTGGTTTCTCCGCTAATATCTGGTCTACCGGCATAAACTGCAAGCCCGGCAGATCTGCCATCTGCTGCTGATAGTGGCTGATTGCGGTATTGGCAGCATGTGGGCTGGCGGCGGTAATGGCCAACCGTTTTTTACCTTGCTGCACCAGTAATGCTGCGGCCAGCCCCAACGCAGCAGACTTACCACGGCCCCTGTCTGCAACCAGCACCAGTGGCCGTTTACGATGGCCAGATACCACTTTTAATATTGCCGCTACGGCATGCTGTTGTCCGGTGCTGGCATAGGGCGCTGCTACTGCAGTGGGTGCGATAAAATCGGGCAAGCTGAGCTGTCTGCGGGTTTCGAGCTTATTATCATGCAGACTAAGGGTTAACAACGGGCCCTTTGCCAGTTGGGCTAACCAGAAGCGGGTAAACTGTCCCTGATAATATTGCGGGTCTACTGGGTAAGGCAACAATGCACTGTGGCCCGGGTTTGGCTGCTGACACCACTGTGTATCGGGTTGCGCCAATAACAGCCACAAGCCACCTGCTTTTAAGCAACCGGCGCTGGCGGCGATAAGATCGGCATTAAACCCATTCAAGGCGTTAATGATCAGCATATCGCATTCGCTGCCAAGCAGCTGATAATTTTGGCCAGCTTGCAAAACCGTACTGTTTTGCGGGGCGTGCTCGCCCAACCAATACAGTTTTTCTGGTTGAACTTGCGCTACTAAGGCCAGACTCTGCTGCAACAGTGGTTCAGCATCACCTTGCAGTAATACCGGCAGCCGGCATTGACGAGCCGCGGCTTGCGTCAATAGCGGCTGCAAATAGCCTGTTAAGGGCATTTTAGCCAACCGCCTGCAATCTGGCATAGGCTGTCATCAGCCATTTACTGCCCAGCTGATCAAAATTAACCTGAATGCGCGATTGCGGGCCAACTCCTTCATAATTAAGTACTGTGCCCTCGCCAAACTTTTCATGCAGCACCCGCTGGCCTAAATTAAAGCCGGTATTCTCAAACGCGACATGGCTGGCGGCACTACCAAAACGGTTAGACTGAGCAGGCCGGCTAACTTGGGTGGTTAAACGAATTTCTTCCAGATATTCTACCGGAATTTCCCGGATAAACCGTGACGCTTTATGGTATTGCTCCTGGCCATATAAACGGCGGCTTTCAGCATGACATAAATACAGCTTTTGCATGGCGCGGGTCATGCCGACGTAACACAGCCGCCGCTCTTCTTCGAGCCTTGTTGGGTCGTCGCCACTTTGCTGGCTTGGAAACATGCCTTCTTCTAAACCACAAATAAACACCAACGGGAATTCCAGACCCTTGGCGCTGTGCAAGGTCATCAGCTGCACTGCGTCTGAGTGTTCTTCTGCCTGATAATCGCCCGCTTCCAGCGCAGCCTGGGATAAAAACGCGGCCAGTGGTGTCATATCTTCCACGGTATTGCTGTTAAAGTTCTGACAGGCGGTCACTAACTCGTTTAAGTTCTCTATCCGGGTCTGGGCTTTTTCGCCTTTCTCCGCTTGATACATGGCATACAAACCGGATTGCTTAATAATATGCTCGGCTTGTTCAAACAGGGGTAGGTCGGTTAGCTCCTGTTCCAGGCGGTCTATTAACAGCATAAACTGCTCTATGGCGTTGGCAGCACGGCCACTGAGTTGCTTCTGCTGCAACATTTGCTGCAGGGCTTGCCACAGCGTTTGCTGTTCACTGCGGGCATGCAGCCGCACCTTATTCATGGTGGTATCGCCAATGCCGCGGGCCGGGGTGTTAATAATCCGCTCCATCGCCGCATCATCCTGGCGGTTACTGATCAGCCGTAAATAAGCCAGGGCATCTTTAATTTCCTGTCGCTCGTAAAAGCGCAGGCCGCCATAAATGCGATAATGCAGGCCTTCCTGAATTAAGGCTTCTTCTAATACCCGTGACTGGGCATTATTCCGGTATAAAATCGCGCTCTCGGTTAAGCTGCCGCCCTGGTTATGCCAGCTGCGAATGCGGCTGACAATAAAGCGGGCTTCGTCCAGCTCGTTAAAGGCGGTATACAGTGAAATGGCTTCGCCTTCGCTGTCTTCCGTCCATAAGTCTTTACCCAGCCGGCCGCTGTTATTGGCAATCACCGCGTTAGCGGCTTTTAAAATGGTGGCAGTAGAGCGGTAGTTTTGCTCCAGCCGAATGGTCTCGGCACCATCGAAATCACGTAAAAACTGCTGAATATTCTCAACCCTTGCCCCACGCCAGCCATAAATAGATTGATCATCATCACCAACAATCATTACCTTGGCAGCCGTCCCGGCCAACAAACGTAACCAGTTATACTGAATAGCATTGGTGTCCTGAAACTCGTCTACCAGAATATGGCGAAACCTTTGCTGATAATGACCCCGCACATCGGCGTGGTTTTTCAGCAGCTCAAAGCTGCGTAACAGAATTTCGGCAAAATCGACCAGGCCGGCGCGGTCACACATTTCCTGATACGCCGCATAAATTTTAACCATTTGCTGCAAACTGAAATCGCCACCTGCATCGATCATACCCGGGCGCTGACCGTCGTCTTTGCGGCCATTAATAAACCACTGTATTTGTTTAGCCGGCCAGTGTTTTTCATCCAGGTTTAATGCTTTTAATACCCGCTTCACCAGGCGGTACTGATCGTCCGAGTCGATGATCTGAAAACCCTGCGGCAAACCGGCCTGTTGATAATGCGCGCGCAGCATGCGGTGCGATAAACCATGAAAGGTACCCATCCACAGGTTATTTAAACTTACGCCAATGGTGCTTTCTATCCGGCCGCGCATTTCCTGCGCCGCTTTATTGGTAAATGTCACCGCCAGTAAACTGTATGGCGCAACGGTTTCCACCTGCATTAACCAGGCTAAACGATGCACCAGAACCCGGGTTTTACCACTGCCGGCACCGGCTAATATCAGCATATGCTGCGCCGGCGCTGCCACCGCGTCACGTTGTTTATCGTTTAAACCATCCAGCAGGTTGGATACATCCATCAGCACATCTCAGTAAACCATTTGCGGCCATTATAACAGCCCTGTGGTAAGCGCCAAGTAAAGCGATAGAATTAGTGGATAAATAACCAGTGTTACTATATTTGCGCCACTAAAGCATTTAGCTGGTTTACATCAGTCAGCCGGATATGTGGCAGGATAGTTACCGCTTGCTGATGATGATCAAGCCAGGCAGCCTGACAACCCGCTGCTAAGGCACCCATCACGTCGGCGCGATGGCTATCACCAATATGCAGAATTTGCGAAGGTGCCAGCTTCAGTCGCTGTGCCGCCGAGTGAAACATATCCGGATACGGTTTCATTTTCCCGGCGGGCCCGGCCTGCAAGCTGAATTCAAATAAGTCACCCAAACCCATTTTATGAATACAGGCATTGCCATTGGTAATGGCAATCAGCCGGTACTGTTTAGCCAGGGCAGTGAGTAAATCATTCACCTGGGCGGTTAAGCTGATTTTAGTGCGGGCAGTTAAAAAAGCATCATAGCCCTGCTGGGCCACTTTTTTCGCCTCTGTCTGCGTAACACCCAGCTCCAGCAAGCCGGCTTCAATCCCCAGCAGGCGCCAGCGGCCAATATCATGGCGCAGTTCCGGTTCAATTTTCGCCAGTGTTAAGCGATGTTGCCACCAGAAATCACTATCTTTACCTTTGCTTGCCGGTGCCAGTTTAAGCAATGCGTTAAGCATTGCCTGCTCTGCCGCTGCGATCACCGGCGCGTTATCGTATAGCGTGTCGTCTAAATCAAAAGACAGCGCTTTAATAGGGCTGAGCGCTTTATAAATATGCATTGGGCTTCTCACAAATTCTGCGGATAAACAGCAACAATAGCAGGCTGAAAAAGACGCTGATACTGCCGCTACTACTACCTTCTAAGGTATTGGCTGGCGGGGGAGTCGACTGAGGCGGCGCGCTGACGGTAATGGTTTTACTGATGCTGGCGCTTAACCCATTGCTGTCGGTGACGGTTAACCTAGCCTGGTAACTGCCGGCACTGGCAAAACTATGGTTTACTGCAGCGCCGCTTAAGGTGCTGCTTTCGGAAAGTTGCCACTGATAACCGGTTATTTCTGAATCAGCGCTGCTGGCACTGCCGTCAAAGCTGCAGCTCAGGCCGTCGCAATTACTGCTGAAATCGGCCACTGGGCTGCGCAGCTCTCCTACTGTGACAAATACCGCACTTACTGCACCAAGATTACCTGCGCTGTCTTCTGCTTGCACATACAACAGCTGCTGACCCACTGGCCAGTCGCTCGTTTGCAGCTGAGCCTGCATTGTTGCAATGCTGCCACTGCTATTACTGCTGATAATGTCGGCGGTTGCCAATTCAGTACTGGCGCTATGCCAGGGTGGCGCATGCTGGAAAATACGCGCCGAAACAACGGCCTGGCTGGGCTCACTGCCATTGCTTTGATTAAAGCGCTGATCGTCGGCGTTAAAATTCAGGGCAACGATGTCACCCGCCTGAATATAGGCATGGCTGGTACCGTTGGCGTTAAGCCCGGCAATGTCGGGCCCTGCCGGCAGCTGATAAGGGGCCTTGCTAACTTTTGCAGCATACTGCAGCAGCGGTAAATTGGCCGGCAATAATGAATTGGTAAAAAAGCCACAGCCTTGAAAAAAGCTTGTGCCAAGTTCCAGGGTAATGGCTGCTACGCCTAACTCACCATAACTGATGCTGTCACTGGTACCATCGGTTGGGTATAAGCCAATGCTCTGACTGGGATAATAATTATTAAACCAGGCCAGCTTGCGGCCCAGAGTTTGTAACTGGCTAGCGTTTGGTGCCGGCTCAGTAGTGTGGCCCCAGGGCCACAGCACCAGCTCACCGGCGCTGTGTAAATCGAGGTGCAGGCCCATGGTTTCCGCTGGCGCCGGATCCTGAAAGCTGCTGCCACGACGGTTGGCATACAGCTGGCGAATATAGCGCTCTACTGCCTGAGTTTCAGGCTCCGAGCCTGCTTGTGGGCCGCGATAAACCGTTGAGCAGGCCTCGCCACTGGAGCCTTTGCTGCTGATATTCCAGCTGTAGCTGAAGTTGCGGTTTAAATCGACACCGGGCTCGTCCTGCGGGCAGTGAGTAAGATTAGCACTCTTGCGCCAAAGCTGACCTTGCTCTGCGTATTTACGACCATCCGGGTTCATTTGAAATAACAAATGTATTTCAGTGAAATTCAGCAGCCAGTTGGCATCAGCCTGCTGCTGATAATTTTGCAGCAGTTGTCGGGCAAACTGTAAATTCAGTTCCGCGGTAACGTATTCGCGGGCATGCATAGCGCTTTGGATAAACAATACCGGCCGCTTGTCAGCGGGTTCTGCAACGGTTTCGCGCTGGCCCAGCCTGAGCACCATTAGCGGATAGCCGCCTTCGCCCTGAGTATGCTGCCATGAGCTGCCAATACTAAACCACTGGGCCAGTTCCGGATAATCATCGGCTAGCTGTGCCGCTTGCTGGTACGTGCCTTCAACGGTG
>NZ_JBFJPY010000120.1:0-8469 GCF_041616895.1 Arsukibacterium sp. | reverse complement strand
TATACCGCTGAACACGCCAAAGAGGCGATGCAATGGCTGATTGCGCAAGGCGTGCCCTTTGATCAGTATCAGGATACTGACGGCAGTTTGAAATACCATCTGACGCGGGAGGGTGGCCACAGTCACCGTCGTATTTTACATGCCGCCGATGCAACCGGTCAGGCTGTACAAATCACTCTGGTAGACCAGGTTAAGCAGCATCCGAATATTCATCTTCTGGAAAATTACAATGCGATCGATTTGATAAATGGCGCCAAAATTGGTTTAGATGCAAAGCGATGTTATGGCGCCTATGTTTGGAATAAAACCCGCGCTAAAGTAGAAACCATTCAAGCTCATTTTGTGGCACTGGCTACCGGTGGCGCCAGCAAAGTTTACCTGTATACCAGCAATCCGGACGTGGCCAGTGGCGACGGTATCGCTATGGCCTGGCGCGCCGGCTGCCGGGTTGCCAATATGGAGTTCAATCAGTTTCACCCTACCAGCTTATATCACCCCGATGCCCCGAACTTTCTGATTTCAGAGGCTATGCGAGGTGAAGGTGCTTTTCTGCGCCGGCCAGATGGCAGCCGTTTTATGCCCGAATTTGACGAGCGTGCCGAACTGGCGCCGCGCGATATTGTTGCCCGGGCCATCGATTATGAAATGAAGCGACTTGGCGCCAATTGCCTGTACCTTGATATCAGCCATCAGCCAAAAGACTTCATTATTGAACATTTCCCGACAATTTATGCCAAGTGTTTAAGTGTAGGTATTGATATCAGCCGCCAGCATATCCCGGTGGTACCTGCGGCGCATTACACCTGTGGTGGGGTGTTCACCAACCTTGATGGCCAGACCGACTTAAAAAACCTGTATGCTATTGGTGAGGTTGCCTATACCGGCTTGCATGGCGCCAACCGAATGGCCAGCAATTCGCTGCTTGAATGTGTTGTTTTTGCTCAGGCTGCTGCCAAACATATTTTAAGCCAGTTGTCGGCTGCGGCGCATTATGCCGATATTGCGCCATGGGATGAAAGCCGGGTAAGTGATTCTGACGAAGAAATTGTCATTACTCACAACTGGCACGAGCTGAGGCTGTTTATGTGGGATTATGTTGGTATCGTCCGCACCAATAAGCGACTAGAGCGCGCGTTGCACCGGGTTGAGTTATTACAGTCTGAAATACATGATTATTACAGTCATTTCCGGCTTAGCCACAACTTACTTGAACTGCGTAATCTGGCCCAGGTGGCGGAGCTTATCATTCGTTGTGCGATGGCACGTAAAGAAAGTCGCGGTTTGCATTACAACCTGGATTACCCTGAGTTACTTAATCGCCCTGAGCCGACGGTGCTGGTGCCTAAAACTTAGCAGCCCCGCTGCCGCCTCTGCTTGAGTTCTCTGCTTGCTTTATCGCTGCGCGCTGCCAGTTAAACTGATTAAGCTGTCGCGCCAGCGCACGGTAATCAGCTGCACTTAGCTGATCAGCCAGCAACCATTGCTGATGCAACTGCCTATGCTCGCTTTGCCAGCGCACTAACACCCCGAACTCACTGACAAGACAGCCTTCACGTAACTGACCGCAAGGCAGCTTGCTTTGCCACCACCGTAACTGGCCATCAGGTTGCAAACTTAACCCGATGGCTACTTGCGGTTGCCGGTAACAGCGAATGCCATACCAGTACACGGCAAACAGTAAAGGTGCTGCCAGTGCCAACGCAATACCCGGCAGAGGCTGTAAGACAAAAATCGAGCAAACCATAAACGCCAATGCCAGTATCCCCCACTGGCGCCAAACTGATCTGCCAATGGCGACATTACACCCGGACACGGTCAAGAATCACGTTAATCAGCGCCTGCAAGGCCGGATCATTCGATTTGGTATGGCCCATAAACCAGGCAAATAAGTCCGGGTCATCCGCGGCCAATAAGCGCTCAAAATCTCGCTTTTGCTGCAATGATAATGCATCGTAGCCATCTTCAACAAAGGGTGCCAACAACACGTCCAGTTCCAGCATGCCGCGCCGGCACGCCCAGCGCAGACGTGGTTTGATCATTAACTCGGTCATTCAAATTCCTTAGTGCCAGATACAGTAATTAAGATAACGACATTTGCACAAAACTGCCGTTTTGGGGTTGAGCTTTTAAATGCAGCCCCAATGTTACAACTATCTACGCTTTGGTGATACTTCTGGTGACATAAACAATGCATACATCTTGGTTAACTGCAAAAAGTTACGGCCAATTGTCCAATCAGGTTCAGGGAGCTTTTATTGCGCCGTTGCCTGCGTTTGACATAGTCAGGGTTAGCGGGGCAGATAACCGCAAATATTTACAAAGCCAGACCACTTGCGACATAGACCAGCTCGATGATTCGCAGTTCTTACGTGGTGCTCATTGTGATGCCAAAGGCAAAACCTGGTCGGTATTTCATTTATTGCAGCAAGCAGACGAGCTATTAGTTATCGCTTTTAGGGATGAATTAAACGCCTCGGTGATCCAATGGCGCAAATTTGGGGTTTTTTCTAAGGTAAGTTTTTCGGCCGGTAACGACGATTATGCCGTATTGGGAATTGGTGGCGATGAAGCGCACACCCTGGTAACTCAGCTTGGCTTTAAATTGCCGGGCGGCAATGGTAGGCTAAGCCGCCATAATAACGGCATGGTACTGCAGTTAGCAGAGCAGCATTATATGCTGGTCCTTCCCAAAATTGATGCTATAGCCTTGCTGGACAAAGCGTACCCCCTGGCAGCGCCGACTCTTTGGCTAAAACAGCACATTCTGCATGGCCTGTGTTACCTGGAACAGCCTTTGATAGGTGAATTTGTGCCGCAAATGCTTAATTTACAAGCGGTCTCGGCCATCAGCTTCACCAAGGGTTGTTATCTGGGTCAGGAAACGGTAGCCCGGATGAAATATCTTGGCCGTAATAAACGTGCCGCCTGGATTTTACAGGCACAAACCGAAGAAGCACCTGCAGCCGGGTGTGATATCGAACAACAATTTAACGACAACTGGCGCCGGGTGGGCCAGGTTATTAACGCAGTCAATATCAATAACCAGCTTTGGTTAATTGCCGTACTGCCTAATGATATAACACCGGCAGACTCGTTGCGGTTAAAGTCAGACAGTGCACCGGCACTGCAGTTGCTGCCGTTACCTTATCCTTTAAGTTAAAGAGGTTTTCATGACCATTTCACAAGACAAAGTTGTCGCCATGCATTACACCGTTACCGATCCGGACGGTAACAAACTGGATTCATCTGCTGATGGCGAGCCTTTGGTATTTTTGTTTGGCCATGGCGCATTAATTCCAGGTCTGGAGCAGGCTCTGGCCGGTAAAGCCGTCGGTGACAGCTTTTCCGCAACCATAGCGCCCGCAGACGCCTACGGTGAACGCCATGACCAACTGGTACAGTCGGTGCCTAAGAACATGTTTGAAGGCATGGAAGTAGCACCGGGTATGCGTTTTCGGGCTGCCGGACCAGATGGTCGGGAACAGTCAGTGATTATTCTGGACGTGACGGAAGAAGAGGTGGTGGTAGATGGTAATCATCCCTTGTCAGGTATTGAGCTGAAATTTGAAGTTGAAGTGCTGAAAGTACGGGACGCAACAGCCGAAGAATTAGCACATGGCCATGTTCATGGCATTGAAGGCGACGAGAGTCATTAATGTTATAGCTTTAATGCAGTTAGCAACAAAACCGCAGCATTGATTGCGGTTTTGTCATTTCTGGCAGCGACGAAAACCTTGACAGAAGCGACAAAGCACCCTATTTTGACCGCTTGTTTTGTTTTTAACCATTGTAAAAGCTGTTATATCAGATGAAAGATCGCATTATTATCTCGGTATCGAGCATCAATGGTACCCGCCACTTCAGCATCAGCAAGCTATTTAAACGCAATGCCGTTATTAGCTTATGGTTAGCTTTATTTACCGTTATTATTACCGCAGCCCTTATCGATTATTTGCTAAAAACGGTTGACCACACTAAAAGTCAGCAGCAGGAATTAGCACTGCAAGCTGAACAGCTTGCTATGGAAATCACTGAGTTAAGCCAGACCCGAGAGCAACTGCAGCAGGAACTGGCCATCAAGCAGGATGAAATGCTTCAGGTGAGTAACCGGCTGGGTGAAATTGAGCTGACGTTGGGACTGGAGCAAGAGTTTCCACAGGATCTGGAAGCCAGACTCGATACCGCTACAGTAAACTCCAGTGCCAAAATGGCGATGTTGCAGCTGGTACCTAATGGTTCACCGCTGGAATTTCGCCGTCGCTCTTCGCGCTTTGGCGTGCGTACCCACCCCATCATGGGTAAGCAGCAACATCACAATGGTATAGATTTATCTGCCAATCGTGGCACGCCTATTTATGCCCCTGCCGATGGCGTGGTCGAAGTTGTACGACCGAGTAAAAATGGCTACGGCAACTTACTGAAAATCCGCCATGCGTTTGGGTTTTCGACGTTATATGCTCATCTGGACGAGTTTAAAGTTGCTAATGGTCTGTTTGTTCACAAAGGACAGCTGATCGCTACTTCTGGCAATACCGGTAACTCTACGGCGCCACATCTACATTACGAAATTCACTTTTTAGACCGGTCACTTAACCCGCAAAGCTTTATGGATTGGGACGCAAATAATTTTGATCTGGTATTTGAAAAAGAACGGAGCATTAAATGGGATTCTTTAGTAACGATGCTGCAAACCAAAGCAAGCACACAACTACAACTGTCATCGCTGCGGGATGCTCAATTATCGGAAGCCTCCGACTAAGTTGCGATATGCAGGTTGATGGTTATGTCGAAGGGGTGATCACCAGCGAAAAAACCTTAATCATCAGTGCTGCCGGCCGGGTAAAAGCGCAAGTTACTGCTGATAAAGTGATCATTAATGGCTTGTTCGACGGTGAGTTGTTTGCCAATACAGTAGAAATTCTGCCTCAGGGTAAAGCGCTTGGTATTATTCATAGCGACGATTTATGTATTGAGCGCGGCGGCAGCTTTATTGGCGAAACCCATCGTACCTCGCAAGATCAGGTGGTTAGCCTGACTAAACCTGAGCCAAAGGATGCAACCGACACTGACAACCGGATTGAAAATAAGGCTTAAGTACAAAACGTCAACATGCGCTAATCACATCTGCTATAATGCCGCCCCCTTGCAGGCGGCGTCCTGTTTTTTAGTTGCAGGATTTCATTGTGTCTGATCAAGCTTTTAGTCAACTGGCTTTGCCAACGCCTTTACTTGAATGTTTAACCAGCCTGGAATATCACCAGATGACCGCAGTGCAGGCGCAAAGCTTGCCGGCAATTTTAGACGGTAAAGATGTGATAGCACAGGCAAAAACCGGCTCAGGCAAAACTGCGGCCTTTGCCCTGGGGTTGCTGGCAAAACTGGATGTGAAGCGCTACCGGATTCAGACCCTGGTGCTGTGCCCTACCCGCGAGCTCGCGGAGCAGGTCGCGGCGGAAATCCGCAAGCTCGCCCGTAATATTCATAATATTAAAGTCCTGACGCTATGCGGTGGCGTACCCAATCGCAGCCAGATTGTCTCACTGGAACACGGCGCTCATATTATTGTGGGTACGCCGGGCCGGGTGCTGGATCATCTGCAGCAACAACGTCTGGATTTAACTGAATTAACCACCTTAGTGTTAGACGAAGCCGACCGGATGCTGGAAATGGGCTTTGCTGATGCGCTCAATGCGATTCTGGCAGACGTTCCGATTAAGCGCCAAACCCTGCTGTTCAGTGCTACCTTTGATAAGGCTGTCCGCCAGATAGCCGACAGTATTATGCAAAGCCCTGTTACTGTTACCGTAGCAAGCCCGCATACCCAAAGCAGTATTGAACAGCAGTTCTATCAACTGGACGGCATAAGCCGCAGCGATGCAGTCAAACTGCTGCTACACAAGTTTGTGCCCGCCAGCACGGTGGTATTTTGCAATACCAAGCGGGAAACCCAGGAATTAGCTGACACCTTAAAGCTGGCTGGTATCAGTGTGATGGCTTTGCACGGCGACTTAGAGCAGCGCGATCGCGAGCATGCATTGCTTAAGTTCAGTAACAATAGCGTCAGCGTGTTAGTGGCTACAGATGTTGCCGCTCGCGGCCTGGATATCGACAAACTGGATTTAGTGATTAATTACCAGCTGGCCCATGATGTCGCCACCCATACTCACCGGATTGGCCGCACGGGTCGTGCTGGCAACAGCGGCCTGGCCTGCTCATTACTGAGCCCGGATGACGGCAGTAAGCTCAATGCCCTGGCCGCGCAATTGGCTTTGGAAATAGATGCCCTGCCGCTGCCAGACGCGTCAGTACTATCACAAGCCTTACCAGAGCCTGCTATGCAAACCCTGCAAATTGATGGTGGCAAAAAGCATAAATTACGGCCAGGCGATATTGTCGGCGCACTGACCAGTAGCAGCCAGATTGTGTTTGCTGATATTGGTAAAATTCAGATGCTCGACACCGTCGCTTTTGTTGCCGTTAGCCGTAAAGTAGCAAAACAGGCGCTGGCGTTACTGAACGATGGCAAAATGAAAGGTAAAAAATACCGGGTATGGCGCTTGTAAGGCGCTTATTAACCCAGAGATATAGTGTCCGCTATTTGATGCCTGAGCTTTGATAGCTGAGACTTGATGTTTAAATTTATAAATTAGCTTATCGCCAGTTTTTTATAACCGGCGATAAGCGTAAATGCCAGATACAGCAATTAACCAACTGTTAGCGGGTCAATGGTTCTGCCTGTAGCAAGGTATTAATCCAGCGCTCTTCTGTAATAAAGTTCCAGTGCCAGTTTTTCCATTGCTCACCCAGCCCGGCTGCTACGATTTGCTCGTTACTTAAGCCTTTCGCCTGCTGCTGTTCTACCTGCGCCAAGGTGGCTAACATCATCTGATGAAAGCGTTGTAATCCTGCTTTATCGGTAAGTGCGCCATGGCCCGGAACCACCTTAGTTTGTTCATCTATCTGGCTTATTACATAGGCTACGTTGGCAATATAGCCACGAACCGAACCGCCGTTATTTAAATCAATAAAAGGAAAACGTCCCTCAAACAACATATCGCCCATGTGCACCACGTTTTTACCTTCAAACCAGACAATAACATCACCGTCAGTGTGGCTCGGTGGCAGATATTCGAGTCGCAGTTTCTGGCCACTCATATTCAAACTGAGTTGCGTAGTAAAGGTTTCGGTGGGCAAGCCAGCACGTGGAAATGACGCATCGGCGCTAAGGCGTTTTAACACATTGGCGTGGGCAATTATCCGCTTTGGCATTAACGCGCTGTTACCATTGACATGATCGCCATGCATATGGGTGTTTATCAGGGTACCAAGCGCTTTACCGCTGCTAAGTTCTGCCAACTTAGCGTTAATTTTATCTGCCAGCTCGGCATACTGAGCATCAATTAATATCACTTCATTGTCAGTAACCAGCGCGGCCATATTGCCACCAGAGCCGGTTAGCATAAAAAGGTTATCCGCCAGTGGTGTGGCGTTTATCTCAACGTTGGCAAAGCGGTTAGCTAATACGGGTAAACTTAAAAACAGCAGCAGGAGCAGCGTGAGGGGTTGTAATCTTATCATTGTTGTTATCCTTGTCGTAGTCAGTTTAAGCAATTGCAGGCTGCCACTATTGTTGCAGCCTGTGTTAAGTAACAGCTTAACCTATACGCTCGGATCTTCCATTCAGATGATTTTATTATCCTGCCAGAATTTCTCTTTCTCCAGGCGTTTTTGTCTTTTCTCACAGGGTTTATCGCAATCACAGGCTTTGGCAATATTGAGCTCACCAAGACCACCACAACTGCCTGCCAGCGTTTTACGCTGTACAACAAAGCCAATGGCCATGGCTAACACCACCACCAGAAACAGACCAAAGGTAAATAAAAATACCGCCATGACTTACCTCTCTTCATCAATTAAATAGGGTTTAAACGCCTCGCTAACCAGCTCGCTAAAGCCATCGTCAGTTTTTACGATAAGTAGCGCCGCAAGCTGGTACTGATTAGCAAATTGCAGTGCTTCTTCGGCATTCATAATATGTAGCGCGGTGGCATAACCATCAGCTGTCATGCTGCTGGGGTGAATAACCGTACTCGACACCGTCCGGTGCGCAACAGGCTCGGTAGTGCGCGGATCAATTAAGTGCGAGTAACGAACGCCATCCTGCTCGAAATAATTGCGGTAATCACCCGAGGTAGCTACCGCCATATTCCCTGGCGCCAGCACCCGTTGCATCGCCCGCTGGCCCGTTACCGGCTTTTCTATGGCAACCCGCCAGGCACGGTCGGGTTTGCTGCCACTTACCCGCATTTCCCCGCCAATATCCACCAGATAATCGGTTATACCATTGTTTTCTAAAATCTCGGCAAGTCGATCAACACCATAGCCTTTAGCAATTGTCGATAAATCCAGTGCGACACGTGGATCTGTTTTAACCAACTGGTTATTATTCAAGCTTATTTTTTCAATACC
>NZ_JBFJPY010000119.1:0-8887 GCF_041616895.1 Arsukibacterium sp. | reverse complement strand
CCAAGTGCGAGCCAGGCAGGCCAGAGGCAGAGCGGGTGAAGGCAAAGTAGCTCCGCCCCACTCTTTACACCTTCCCAATTGGCTTGTCAGTTTTTTTTACACTTTCTTTTTGAGGTGAATTTAAATTATTGAATTTAAACAAAAAATAATATGGCTCGATATTTGCTAGCGGACGTTCGGAATACACACATAAATGGAAATTTTTAAATAAGGTAGTATATGAAGTCTACAATTAAAGCAATTGCTGCAGTAGTTATGTTTTCTAGCTTTAGTGCAAATGCGACGCTAGTAAATTCTGGTTTTGAAGAAGGTAACCTTTCTAGTTGGTCTTTTCTTGGAGAAGCATCTGTTGTACAAACAGACACTCCGTTATATGAGGGGGCGCCTATCGGGACAGTAAACCCTGATAGTGGCAACTGGATGGCTAGATTGTTTTCACAAAGTGTTGCCGCTGAGACTTTGGCTTCAGCCATGGGCATCAGCCTTGCAACTTTGCAAGCATCTAATGATTCCGTCTCTGCCACAGAAGGTTCAATGATATGGCAGTCTACCACAGCCAGCGCTGGTGATAGTTTCACTTTTAATTGGAATTTCGTTGAACAAGATTATTTACCCTTTGATGACTGGGCTTTCTATGGAATTCAGTTAAACGGTGGTGCGACACAGGTATTTAAATTCGCGAGTCTTGGTTCTGTTGGTCCAGAAAGAGACGGTACTATTAATGGATGGGAAGCCTTAACCGTCGATATTACTGAAACTGGCAATTACACTTTCTTTTTTGGAATTGTTAATGCGGTAGATTTCAGCCTTGAATCAACTTTGTTCATTGATGGTATTACCGGTACTGGTAGTTTAATAACTGATACAACTGAAGTTCCAGAACCTACTTCACTCGCTATCCTTGGATTAGGTTTAGCAGGTTTATTAGTTCGCCGTAGAATCAAAAAATAAACTGCGTACTTATCTGGTGCGCATACAATATGCGCACCGATACCTCAATTTCAGGGTCAGATCAAAATTAACCTGAAAGCCTCATCACAGCTTTTAAGTTTTCTTCGGTTAAACAAGTCTAGTTCATTAGTTTGCTAATACCCAATTGACTATTGCAGCCGAAAAGGCAGGATTCATAGGTCATTAGGCTTTAGCTAATTGTTAATTCTATTGCCGCTGTGCGGCGTTGTTACGGTATACTTTCGCCAGCGGCGACCAACCAATAAAACCATAACCTTGGTAACTAAGGGCTTAACCCAATGAGCAAGATTTACGTGTTACATGAAAACAACGACTGGACGGTGCATTTACAAAACAGACTCGATGAATTGAATTACCCTTATGAGTTATGGCATTTAGATGAAGGCTCAATCGATTTATCGGCTGAGCCACCAGAGGGCATTTTTTATAATAGGATGAGTGCATCGTCGCATACCCGGGATCACCGGTTCGCACCGGAACTGGCTGGCGCGGTTATTGGCTGGTTGGAACATCATGGGCGTAAAGTAATAAACGGCAGTCGGGCATTGAGTTTGGAAATAAGCAAAGTACAGCAATACCTAGCCTTAGAAAAAGCAGGCATAGCTACACCAAAAACCATTGCCGCAGTTGGAAAGAAGCACATTGTTGCAGCGGCAAACGCGCTTGGTATGGGCTCATTTATCACTAAGCATAATCGGGCAGGCAAAGGCCAAGGAGTGCAATTATTTCACTCGGTACAGGCACTGCAAGATTATCTCGACGGGCCCCATTTTGATGCGCCGGTGGATGGTATTACCCTGATCCAACAATACATTAAAGCAACCGAGCCTTTTATCATCCGGCACGAGTTTATTGGCGGCAAGTTTTTGTATGGGGTTAAGGTTGATACTTCTGAAGGCTTCGAGCTTTGCCCGGCCGATGCCTGCTCAATAGGTGACATGTTTTGCCCTACTGATGAAACACCCACACAGCCCAAGGCTAAATTTGAAATACTTCAAAATTATCGGCCGGCCTTTATTGAACAGTATGAAATGTTTCTTAAAGCAAATGCCATTGATGTTGCGGGTATCGAGGCCATCCAGGATCCTGATGGCAACAGCTATGCTTATGATGTAAACACCAATACCAATTATAATTCAGACGCTGAGGCAAAGGCGGGGCAATTCGGCATGCTTAAGCTGGCACATTATCTGAAAGCTGAGTTGGATAAATTAGCGACGTAAGTATTCGTTTGTTAGCAACGAGCGGACGTTTTTCTCTGAATAAAGTCGAAAAAGCTAATCTCAACGAGCCTGAGGAGTGTCGATGAGATTAGCCGCCTTACAATTAGCGCTCATTCAGCGTTGCGGTGTGATTAAATACTTCTCGCCTGTCGCTTGTTTAGAGTAAGCCGCTAGCGATTTTAAATGTAATACCTCTGCCAAGGACACTTCATGGGTGTAGTGGCTGGCGAAGGTGGTGGTAATTTCGTCAGCAACGCGTTTACGCATTGCCATGACCGTTTTGGTACCGAGTTTACTCAGGGCATTAAATAATAAGAAACCATTGACCCCCCAGGCAAAGCCGAAGTTACGATGCAGCGTAATAGGGCCACGGTTTAACGCGCCATAAATGTAGACTTGTTTGAAGGTGTCTGAACCATAGACACTATGCTCTTTCATATTGCGGGACGCGGCTGTTTCCATACAGTTAAGAATGTCACTGGTTAGTTGGCCACCACCGATGGGGTCAAACGCAATAGTGGCGCCCGTTTCAATAATTGCCGCCGTTAAGTCAGCAAGAAAACTCTCTTTACTTGAGTTAACCACATATTTTGCGCCCATATCACGCAACAGGGTTTCTTGCTCTGACTTTCGTACAATGTTAATTAAATCGATCCCATCGGCAATACAAATTCGGTTTAACATTTGGCCAAGGTTAGAGGCCGCTGCCGCATGAATAATGGCTTTATGCCCTTCGGCCCGCATGGTTTCCACCATGGCTAATGCGGTAAGGGGGTTAACAAAAGACGATGCGCCCTGTTTAGCTGTAGTGCCGTCTTTTAGTGCTAAGCAGCTTTGCACTTTGGCACAGAGATATTGCCGGTAAGTGCCGCCGCCAATTACTGCAACGGTCTTACCCAGTAATGCTTGTGCGCCAGCAGATGTGCCTGCTGCTATCACGGTTCCGGCACCTTCATTACCTACAGAAACAGCTTTACCCACTCGCGTTTTAACCGCGGACATAGCTTTCGCTGGCACATCAGCCGTGATAACAGGATGTTGCTCAGTACCAGATTGCTTTGCGGTTGTCATATCCGCCGCACTGAACATCACCGCTAAGTCAGAGGGATTTAATGGCGCCGCTTCAATCCGAATAACCACTTCATCGGCACCTGGTTTAGGCATGTCGATGTTTTGCAACGCAATTGTCAGTTTATTATCTTCGCTGATCGTTGAAATAAGCTGGATATTTTTATCAGCCATAGAGTTTGCTCCTGCAAATTATAAAATGTTCTGAGCCGCTTCCGGTTCAATGGCGGTATTCAGGTTTGCTGGTGCAGGCAAAGCTGCAGCCGATAGTATTCAGGTGAGGGTGGCGGTCTGCGCTTTCAATACCTATCGATTGCCGGGCTAGTGTAAATCAGGTTAACATTAATCGAGTGCTACGTGGCCGCCAAGACCTGCTGCGCAATTTAACCAACCCCTAAACCTTACACTATTCAATGTTTCCGGGAAGATTTTGGACATTATTGATAATTTTATTGCGCCGCCCTGCAGCGATGTTGTCCATATTTTATATCAGGATGATGCCATTCTATTGATCAGCAAGCCTGCTGGCCTGCTGAGCTTATCCGGTAAAAACCCGCTTAATGTTGATTCGGTGCACTTTCGTTTAGTGCATGGCCGTTTAGTAAATGGCAGCATAGTGCATGGCCAGTCAGCAGTAAGCCCGGTATTTCCACAGGCTAAATTGCCGCATCGCTTAGATTTTGGCACCTCGGGTATTATGGTGGTGGCGCTTAACCAGGCTGCTGCTGTACATCTTAATAAGCAGTTTCAGGCCGGCACAGTTCAAAAACGCTATACCGCCATGTTGGAAGGTTGGGTAACTGCTGACGAAGGGGTAATAAACGCGCCTATTGCTAAAGATAAAAGCCAGTTTCCTCGGGTAAAAATTTGCGATAGCGGCAAAACCGCCACCAGTCAGTTCAAAGTATCAGCCCGGCTTAACCAGCCAAAGCGCAGCCTGGTGAAATTTACTCCGTTAACTGGCCGTACTCATCAGCTTAGAATTCACAGCCTGAGCATGGGTCACCCAATCCTTGGGTGTGATTTGTACTACAGTGCAACCAGCCAGCAGTTGGCGAAACGGTTATTTCTGCACGCCACTGATATTTATTTTCAGCATCCGCTAACCGGTGAGGCTTGCCATGGGCACAGTGCCAGCCCTTTTAGTCAACAATATTGATTTGCGCTCTGCATGCCGGATACAACACTCTTCCTTACTCGCCGGGGCAACTCGCCCGTTGCCTTGCGGCAGGGGCTCAGACACTCCCCTGCTCCTTCAAAAGAGGTTCTATCCTCTATTGATTTAGCCAATGACAGTGCCTGAAACTGCCACTACAATAACTTGCAATACCTGATACTAACTTGGTAAACCTGAGGAGTTTGATTTGGAACTAGCTATTTATATTGTTGATGCGTTTACCAAACAGCAGTTTAAAGGCAACTCTGCTGCAGTGGTGCCGTTAACGCAGTGGCTGGCGCCGGAAGTGATGCAAAGTATTGCCGCTGAAAATAATCTGTCAGAAACCGCCTTTGTTCGGGCGCTATCCGCCAATCAATATGAAATTCGCTGGTTTTCGCCGCTTACCGAAATCGATTTTTGTGGCCACGCCACGTTGGCGGCATCCTATGTGATATTTAATCATTTGGGCGGTCAGGGTGAAATTGAATTTGTCACCCGGGAAGTGGGATCCTTGTTTGTTAAGCAGCATAGCGACGGCAGAATTGAAATGAGCTTTCCTAACCAATGCCCGGATGTTGTTGAACAGGTACCAGACGCGTTATTAGCAGGTTTATCGGTAAAGCCAATACAGGTATTAAAAAACCGGCAGGCTTATTTTGCGATAATGGCAACAGAACATGATGTGAAAAGCCTGAGCTACGTATCAGAGCAGCTGAAACAATTAGCTCCCTTTGATGTGGTGGTGACTGCAAAGGCCAGTGCCAGCGCCAATGAGTATGACTTTATCTCTCGGTATTTCTGGCCGGCTAACGGTGGCGATGAAGATCCAGTAACCGGATCAATACATGCTGGCCTTGCGCCATACTGGGCAAAACAACTGACAAGAGATGAGCTGGTGGCGTATCAGGCATCCGCGCGCGGTGGCGTATTATATTGCAGCCTTAGGGATGATCGGGTGCTGGTATCAGGTTTTGCGGTGTTGTATTTAAAAGGTACTGCTTACGTTTAGATAGGGATTGGTTAAGCCCGTTACATTAAGAGAACGGCTGGAACCCCGTTTTGGTCGCCACAGAGTGTCTGAGTGAGCGTTAGCGAGGGACAAATACGTCGGGAACGTATTTGAACAGCTTCAGCTGGCTTGCGAAGGACAGGATGTCCGAAGTAATTGCTGTGGCGAGCCAGGGCGGGTGTTGCAGTTGTTCTTTATGCCTCACGGATACAAGGCTCTTGCTTACTCCTCAGCTTGCCAAACCCGCTCGCGTAATAATTCACGATAAGGGCCAAACTCAGGGTCATCATTAAACCACAGCCCCAGAACCTTCAAAAATTGCGGATGCTGGCGAACGAGTGGCAGTACCTGATTTATCTTTGCTATCGCCGCCCGGCCCCAGTCTGAGTTGGTGCAACCGACTGCACCAAGCACATGCTGCCCCTGAGTTTCTGCAATTTGCAAAAATACCAAATCGCCGGGGGGATTCTCAGTATTGTCTAAATTTTGCAGAATTTGATACTCCAGAGTGTAGTCAATGCGGCCCTTTTTAATCATCGCTAAAATAGCGACGGTGGCATTCTCACCGGTGTGAGAAATACGGCTGATATCAGTTTGCAGTGCTTTATCTAAAATATTTTTTACTGCAGGATAGTGCCGGCCATCGGGATAGCCAAAGCGCAAAGTATTATCACTAATTAAACTGGCAAAACTAACCGGGTTGCCATGACGCGCCTGAATTAAACGCGCTTTCTCCGGGGTAGTGATAATTCCGTGGGGGTAATAAAAATGAGTGGGCTCACTTTGAATGGTTTCCCCGGGCGTGGCGCGATAAATCATGCACGGAAAGCATTGGTTTTCTTTGCGTTGAAATTGCTTACGGATGCGGGACTGCGGTAATACAACACGGTTGCTAGCAAGTTCAGGTAAGTGCTGATCGATGACATCGATCAGCACATCACAAATGCCCTGGCCAGCAAAAGGTCCATCTACAATATGGAAGGGGGGCGCGGCGTTAATTGCCCATTCAAGCGAGTTGATCTGAGACTGATTACGTTCTTGCGCTATAGCTGGCATGACTAAGCTCAGTAGTATAACCCAGCCTGGCAATAAACTAGCAAGCAACAACAAAACGCTTTTTTGCGACACTATAGTCTCCTCCAGCTAGGCGATATGAAGATCAATCAGTCGCAATTGTAACGTACTACTCTAAATCGCCGCTGAACCAGACATTTATTGTTGTATTTTTGCAGCCTTAAATGCTTCAGTTCCCCACAACGGCACAGTAGATAAACTGTGTTTAAAGCTGCCCGAGGTTTCTTTGGTGGAGTAGGACAAATACATCAGGGTTTGGTGTTCTGCGTCGAAAATACGACGTATTTTCATGGTTTTAAAGAAAATACTCTTGGATTTAGTGAATAGCACTTCGCCATTTTTGCTTTTGTCTATTTGCGCAATCATTGCTGAGGTAATAGGACCGGTCTGGCGACAGGCGATGGAGCTGTCAGAGGGGTCAGAAAAATCCAGATTAGCTTCAATGCTGGAGACATGGCAGGTAATGCCTGTTATCACCGGGTCATTAAACGCATCCAGCTTGATATCCTTGGTGGTAAAGACACCCAGCGATACGTCGCCTACTTCATTTTTGTCACAGCCGGCAAGTGCCAGCAGCAGGAATACACAGTAAATGGGGCGCATGGCAATATCCTAGAGGTTATCTGTAAGCTGCTAAGCATAACATTGTTGGCGGGATATGTGACTAACACCTGTCGCACGTTTTTATAGTGTTCGCTGGTAAAATGTAGCGCTGGCGTGCTGACGACTCACTTACAATTCTGGTCAAAATTTAGACAGTTCTGCATCGAGGGACTATTGTTAATGGGCTCGCAGTATCGCGGGCAACCATATGGAGATACTAAAATGTTAAAGAACTTACTGATAGGATTGATGTTTTGTTCCTTTACTTTTGTAACCAGTCAAAATGCTTATGCCAATGATCATGAACCCCCTTTTATCGGCGGTAATTATTGGGAAGTCACCGGGATTAAAGTGTCTGATGGTGGCTGGATGAAATACAACAAATGGCTGGCGACTGAATGGAAAAAAAATCTCGATTTTGCTGTCTCTCAAGGGTGGCTGAAAAGCTATCAAGTGCTGAATAATGTCCATCCACGTGCGGATGAGCCGGATATTTACCTTATTCGGGTGTTTGAAAATATGGGCACTGTAGCTGAGAATGAACAGCGCCGGGTGAAATACATGGAGTGGACCAAAAAAAGCATGGAAAAGATGGCAGAAGAGAGTGGTAACCGGGCTGAGTATCGCACCGTTATGAGTACCGCATTAATGCAGGAAATGAAGTTTAGAAAGTAATTTCCCCGACACTTCCCACCACAAACAGGGCAGCATTATCGCCCTGTATTAGCATTGATTAAACTAGAAAACATAAATAAAACCGATACCAACCTCAGCTTCATAATTGCTGCGCCATTGCACTGCGCCTGCAGGCTGGATCTCAACCCCAAACTCATCCGAGCCCTCGTAGGCCGTTTCATATTCAACACCCAGGCCTAAGCCGGCGCCCCAGCCATCCTCACCTCTGGAGAAATCATCAACGGAGGGCAGCGGTACCAAAGCGGTTTTACTGTCTTGCGCAAAAGCGGAAGAGACTAAAAAACCTTTTAAGACAATCATCAACAATAAAGCGGTACACGTTTTCATGTAAAAAACTCCAGACGGGGTTTAAACAAAATGCTATCCCAAAGTATAGAACTTGATTAACCTAAACGCACAGCTATGGTAAACAGATCTTCTATTGGCGCTTTAATTTAAATGTCCGGATATTTATCAAAGATGCAATTAATTAAGTCTGGCAAAAGCCATATCGAAAATTTAATGAAATGGTTTTCTTGTGAACAAGAACTTAGAGATTGGAGTGGCACTAACTTTACGTATCCTTTCGATTCTGATTCGTTTACCGCGGATCTAAATTTGGATTCAGTGAAGGCATTCTCGCTGGTTGATGATAACTCTACTCTGTTGGCATTTGGTCAGTATTATTTACGGTTAAACAGGTGTCATCTGGCGCGACTGGTAGTAAACCCCAGTTTTCGGGGAAAAGGGATCGCCAGTGAATTAATAAGCAGGCTTAGTGAATTAGGTACTGCTGAATTAAAAGTTAATACGTGTTCGCTATTTGTTCTTAAGCACAATCAATTTGCAATCAAAGCTTACGAAAAATTTGGATTTGCACAGTGTACTTATCCCGAAAAGTTACCAATAGATGATTGTATCTATATGATTAAGAATTAAATGTTACAAAAAAACGTCAGCAAAAAAATTTGGCGGTAGTTCATCTTTTTGCGTACATAATGCCAAAGAAATGAATAGCTATCAGCCACCAGAGTGTCTGCTTAAGAAACATATGAATGTCATGAACTTTCGGAAAAACCTGATAAAAAGCGTCTTGGTCTGGTG
>NZ_JBFJPY010000118.1:0-8963 GCF_041616895.1 Arsukibacterium sp. | reverse complement strand
GTGTAGGTTACCCGGTTTGAAAGAAGTGTAAACATCGGACAAGGCTGATACCCAGCATGCTCTGCTTTGCGATCAAGCCAGTGCCCCAGAGCATAACTACCAACAAACATCAGCAGTAAGGCGGCTACCATAGCTTTACCGGTAAGGCTGTTTACATTATTTACCGTCGATAACGCTACTTTGCCCCGAATCCTTACAGTTAACTGAAAAATCACAAACGCCAGCATTACCAATAAACCGAGTATAGCCCCTGGCATCAAATTGCCGGAATAACTGATTACTATAAGCGGGCGTTCTGACCCAAATTGCGCTAACTGCTCAAACCATGAGGGTACCAACAACGTAATAATTGCAATAATTAAAAGTGTGAAAAAAAAACATCGCAAAACCCGCTGCAATGGCTTTGGTATTACTGATACTCATCGTAAAACCGGGAGCTGAATAGTCGCGCATATGAATACTGGCTCAGCGTCGCATTTGTGGTAGTCATTTAATCGCTTAACCACCGTTTCTACTTTGTGCTTCTTGCTGTAAGAACTGCTGCCTGGCCTGTCGCTGTTTTCCCCTTGCACTTAAATGCTGCGCCACTTGCGCAGTTTCATCCACAGTACCGCGAACGATAATCCGCCTTACATCATTGTCGAAACATAACGCTTCATTCTTTGTCCACGCCTGCATAGTGACTCGGTTTGTTAACAACGTGAGTGTCGGGCAGGGCTGGAACCCTGCGTATTCCGCTTTATTATCCCAGTACGCGTTAATGACGAAACTACCAACAATTACTAAGCCTAAACCAACAAGCACACCTATAGCAGTTATTTTGCCATTGTCGGTGGATATTGGTTGCCGTCTAAGAGCTCGCCACAGTCGATTAGCGGCATAGCCAAACATAAACACCATGGCTAGCAAAGCCCCGGGTAAATAACCGTGAAAGCTACTCAACACAATAAGGGGTTTGGTACTACCAACTTCTGATAATTGGGTTTGTACTGAGTAAAGCAGTGTCCAAATGCCTACGATCATCAAAATGCTAAAGAATAGCAGAGCAATAGCGTCTTTAAATATTGATTGTTGGTTCATCGCACTACCCAAAACTGATTAGAAATGAGCAAGAGTAGAGATTGGGTAGCAGTCGCTCCCGCTTAGCCACCATCTTTAATTTTTGCTTCCTGCTGCAAAAACTTCTGTCTGGCCTGTTGCTGTTTTTCCCTCGCGTTGAGATGCTGCGCCACTTGCGCTATTTCATCTTTTGTACCTCTCCTTAAAATTCTTCGCATATCAGGGTCGTAACATAAGGTTTCGTTTTTAACCCAAACTTCCATTGTCGCTCGGTTTGGTAACAATGTCATTGCTGGACAAGGAGCAAACCCCGCCGCATCTGCTTTGCTCTGCCAGTGTGCCGTAATAATATGGCTTCCAACAAACATAACTAGCAAACCGGCTAGCGCAAAAGAGGCCAGGATCTTTTCAGTTCTTTTGAAGAACAGTGTTTCAGTTTGGAAAATACAGCGATACATAAAGTACAGCAGAAACAATAACGCACCCGAAAAAGCACCTACTATGACCCCAGGACCATAAGTATGCATACTACTGATAATGATTAATGGAAACTCACTCGCTATCGCGTAGGCATGTTGGCGCCAGCCCGTTGTCAGCATGACAACTGCTGAAACACTCAAGATAAGCATTAAAAAAAAGGCTAACAGCGAAGAAGCAACTAGTTTTAATTTCTGATTCTGCATTAACGAAACCTGGGCTTCAATAGAGTATTGAGATAGTTACGCAAAGCTAGTGATAGCTGCCGCCTGACAACAGCACCAGTTGAACTTAAAACATAATAAAAACCTGACGCAATATCTTGCTTTAGCTTCTCTTCTTTTTGTTCTAAATGTTTAATCAGGGCGTTGGTAATGCCAAAATGCTGATCAATTTCAAATAACAGCCAAGCGGTTCCAACTGCCATAACCAAGCCAAGAACAAGGGGTACAATAGCAATGGTTGTTAGTGTTGCTGCAATAGCACCAACTGCATAGCCTGCAGCACTTGCAATCACAGCCTTCACAATGTCGGTGCTAATTGTTGCCAACCAGTCTGTCCAACGAAATTCATCTGCAAACAACCAGCTAAGCGTATTAATAGTTACCGAAAACAATACTGAAATTAAGAAACCGCCTTTTGCTGATGATTTTAGCGCCTTACCCCCTACACCCATACTCATAATCTTAGTGTTACTGGCAAGGTAACGCGTTCCAGTTAAAACCTGTCGTAAACCTGCACGGCCTTTAAATACAATATATTGTTTACCACCGCTGACTTTTACATAGTACCTTCCAAAAATACTGCCTGAGCGTTTCATATCCATCGCCAAAGCAGTAAGAACCCGGACCTCTGAACTTGCTGCTATTGCTGTACCGCCGAACTCTCTTCCATAAACTTCAAGTTGCTCTGCGAAAGGTGTCTCTGTTATTTTTTCAAACATTTCCGATATCTGCTGAGGGCTTTTCCCTTTACTTCTTTGCTCTGCATCCCACAATCTGATCATTTCCTGAGTATTCAGTACATAAACATCATGCTGGTTCTCTTTAAAAGCCGTTTCAAGCTGAGTACGGCTGGTATGCGGGTGTGGTCGCATCATGATCGTGTCGTCCCTGATGGTTGCATATATTAATGAAATGTTATTAAAGCATCTATTTTTCGATGCCGCAAGGATAAATATAGGCACAAACCAAGTGGGATTAGTCAGATTTTCAATAGTGTTACGGGGCTATTTCTTCCAAGATACACGCTACATTTATATTTTTATTATTAACATAGCTATGCCTTACCCCGGCATTTTCCAGCGTTGTAGCAATAGGGCGTTGCTGATCACGATTAAGCTGCTGCTGGCCATGGCCGCGCCAGCAATAATCGGGTTTAAATAACCCAGCGCTGCCAACGGAATACCAACCGTATTAAAAATAAAAGCCCAAAACAGGTTTTGCTGAATTTTACGATAGGTTTTACCGGCAATGGTCAGCGCTGCGCCTACCAGTGCCGGCTCGCCGCGCATTAGCGTAATGGCCGCCGCACTGACCGCCACTTCGGTTCCCGCTGCCATGGCAATACCTAAATTAGCCTGCGCCAATGCCGGCGCATCATTAATGCCATCGCCGACCATGGCCACCTGATAACCGTCTTGTTGGCACTGTTTAATAAAACTGGCTTTATCGGCCGGTAACACTTCTGCCTGATAATTATCCAGCTGCAGCTCGCCGGCAACCACTTCGGCACTGGCTTTGCTGTCGCCGGTCAGCATGGCTACCCTGATACCTTGCTGCTGCAATCGTGCCACGGCTTTTTGGGCATGGGGTTTTAACGTATCGCTAAAACACAACAAGCCAAGCAGCTCAGGCGGTTGCCTGGTGCTTTCACCCTGTTTTCTGGCCAGCCAGGATACCGAGGCTCCTTTAGCAGTGATAAGATCCTGTGGCAGTTCCAGCCCCAGCTCACGCATCCAATGGCTGCTGCCAAGTAGTAGTTCTGCACCATCTACTGTCGCCTTTACACCTTTACCGGCAACTACTGTAAAACTGCTGGCATTGCTGGCACTGATATTGTCTTGCTCAGCTTTTGCCAGCACCGCTTTGGCCAGCGGATGCTCGCTGTTTTGCTGTAACGTAGCCACCAGTTGCAATAGCGCTGCCTCGCTGCCGTTTATCGCCGTAAACTGCACCAGTTCAGGCTTGCCTTCGGTTAAGGTGCCGGTTTTATCAAAGATGACGTAATCTATCTGCGTGGCTTGCTCCAGTGCGATGGCATCTTTCACCAATATACCGTGCCGTGCCGCGGTGCCGGTACCGGCCATAATCGCTGCCGGTGTTGCCAGCCCCAGTGCACAGGGGCAAGCAATAACCAGCACTGCGACCGCATTTAAAATGCCCTGTGCCCAGTTGCCTGTGCTAAAACCCCAGCCCAGCAGTGTAATAAGCGCTACCAGCAATACTACTGGCACAAAAATAGCGCTGATCTTATCTACCAATGCCTGCACCGGTGCTTTAGCCCCCTGCGCTTGCTCCACCAGTTGGATAATTTTCGCCAATGTAGACTCAGCGCCGACACTGGTGGCGCGCAGCTCAAGCACGCCGTCGAGATTTATGGCGCCGCCAACAACTTTGTCGCCGCTGCTTTTGTGCAGCGGTAAGCTCTCGCCACTGATCAGCGCTTCATCAACACTGCTGTCACCGTTGATGACTTCACCGTCTACCGCGATGCGCTCACCCGGTTTTACCTGCACGATTTCGCCGCTTTTTATGGTCGATGCGACAACGAGCTGCCATTTATCATCACGTTTTACTCTGGCTTCAGTCGGCTTAAGGTTTTCCAGCGCCCGCAGTGCATCGGTGGTGCGTCTTTTAGCGCGCTGTTCAAGAAATTTACCCAGTATAACCAGAGTCAGCACTGCCGCACTGCTTTCAAAATACAGATGCGGTGCGCCATGCTGAGCATCGAACGTTAACCATAAATACAGTGATAACCCATAGGCTGCGCTGGTACCCAGTGCGACCAGTAAATCCATGTTGCCGGTACCGGCCTTTAGCGCGCCCCAGCCACCTTTATAAAAACGGGCGCCAAAATAAAATTGTACGGGTGTCGCCAGCAACCATTGCCACAGGGCAGGTAACATCCAGTCCTGGCCAAATAACATACCAAACATCGGCAGCACCAGCGGAATTGTCAGTAGCGCGGAACCCAGCACCGGAAACCACGGTTGCCGGTAAAACGGTGTACTATCGGTGCTAGCTTCCGAGCGCGCCTGCTGTTTTTCTGTCAACTGATAGCTTGTACCCGCCAGCGCTTGCTGTAATTGCGTGCTATCAATCTGCTCGAACAACGTCAGGCTAACAAGCTCGGTCGCCAGATTAACGTCTGCGCTGATGACGCCCGGCACCTTTAGCAGCGCTTTTTCTACCCGACCGGCGCAAGATGCGCAGCTCATGCCCGTTACACCATATTGCTGCTGGTGCTGCTTGACCTTATAGCCAGCCTCAGTAATAGCCGCGGTTAGCGTAGTTGCCGACGCGGTGCCGTTAACACTGGCCGTTTCATTGGCCAAATTCACGCTGGCGTTAGTCACGCCGTCTACCTGCTTTAATGCTTTTTCAATGCGGCCAACACAGGAAGCACAGCTCATGCCGTCAATATGCAGTTGTATGGTGTCGCTCATTGCTCACCCCTTGTTTATCAGTATTAAGGTAGCACAAGGCTAAAGCTTACCACGAGGGAAAGGTCAAGCAGGCGTTGCTGTTACCGTCAATGCTTACTCAGGCAGTCCATATTTTTTCCGGATTTCCTGCACAGATTGCAACTTGCCTTGCTCGCTGTCACTTAAGCCGTTTTCTATCGCCTGACGCACATAAATCTGCTCCATCAGGTCATCCCAGGTGGCATCAGCGGGTAACTGGTCTATCGGTTTATGAGCGCTATCTTTTCTTACCGTGTTTTGCAAAATTATGTCTCTCGCATCTCAACAATTGTTAGTCTTTTAGTGCTTTAAAAGCAGCGACCAAATCTTAGCAGAAGCGAAGCACCAACAAAAAATACATTTTTAAAACATTTATTTCACACATTGGATTTATCAAGTATATTTACTAGCCTAACTATCCCAATCTAAGGAAGGAAAATGCATACTCCCGTTCAATTCTTTATGTCGGTGCCAGAAGACCTGTTTCGTTTAGGTAGGAAAACAACACCTAAACTTGACTACATTCGCCCAACACCGCCCAGAGATGAAAAAGAAGACACTTGGGATGTTAAAATTTATGACAAAGACGGTGTTAGTTTTGTCGATAGCAAATCAGGTGGCTTATCTTTGTTCAACTATCGCAACCCAAAATTTGGTAACCTATGGTGGAAGATTCCTGCAAGTACAAAACTACCAAACGGCTTGCATATATCATTGGATAAAGGCGGCAAAGAGGGTAAATTCCACTTCACTATCCGGCCTTTACAAGATATGCCGTACTATCTGTATATTGAAAAGCTAAAGCAACTGGAATCTGCCGCAATTCCAAGTTTTTTAAGTCCCCCAAAATCTGAGGTAAGTTAGCTATGTTCTCAACTGTGGAATTACGTCATATCCGTTTATGCCTGGTCAGACAAATAGCTGCTGGACGCGCTGAACTGCTAAAACTGGATGAAGACAGCGACGAGTATATGGAAAAAGCGAACGACTTAATGGTGCTAGATAGCATTATTGCCAAAATTGAACGCGAGCAAGGCTGAACAGGAATAGCCAAAACAACAAGGGCGTAATCTTTTAAATTACGCCCTTTGCAGTTGTAGGAGCCTTTGCCCTTTTTCGCCTTTACCACCCTGGCTTAAAACAGCTTACTGGTGACTAAGCTTTTATCGCTTTATCGTCGTTAATAACCCATGCCTTTATTAACAATAGGTACCTCATTCTGGCTGCCGGGCCGGGTGCCGGATAAGCGATAACCGTTCGCCAGATTACCGTCGTGACAATCCAGCTGCTGACGGATACAGCCATCTAATACTGCCTGCAATGCCTCTGGATACCAGGCATTAAACCAGTCGCCATGTAATGACATGCCGCCAGGTGTGCTGGTACTTACCTCATACATGTCTGAAGCAAAGCGCCAGCCACGGCTGGAGCGGCTTTGTGGATCGTACACATCAGGTTTGACGCCATAGGCATAGTGAAAACTTACCCGGATAATGGGTACGGGATGGCTGCCCGGGCAAACGGCGCCATTAGCGCCACCAGAGTTAACCGGATAGGCCAGATGACTTTTATGATCTGCTGAATCTAAATCAACGCCGTTCCAGCAACTTGGGAAAAAGATATCCATCCGCAAACGATCGGGTGCCACACACTCAGGAATGCTGGCACTCCAGCGCGGGTTGGTTGCATCATTTGACTCCCAAGACTGACAGTGCCAGCGCACGATAGACGTATCCTGCGCCATGCCGGGCATCCCCATAGCACTGCCGGCAATCATTTTCAGGCCCAGCGGAATAGGCTGAATAGATGCCAGTTCATCGACCCCGGCTGAATAGTAAAAAATCTCATGTGCTTCATCGTCATTACCCACTACTGCAGGTACAATTTGCCAGGCAGGGTCACCGTTATCATCGAGCAAGCGCTCGCCACTGGTAACATCATAAGAGGGCGCCAGCAACGCCGGCACCCAATATGCCGAACGATTTAACTCATTACCCTGACAACTCGATTCACCCGTGGTGAATAACGACGTAAGGTCGCTATTTTCATCCAGTAAGGTGTTGCCGTAAAACCGATGCAGATGCGCAGCATCTTTCTGTCCTGGGTAAACGATAGGGTCGTTATAGCCTGAATGCGACAGGTCGCAGTTGATCCGGAAAATTCCGCGCCAGCCGTTGCTTGCTGTCGGCGCTGGCTGTACCGATGTGGCGATAAGATCAGGATGTACGGTGCTGAGGTTTTCATCTGCGAAAATACTGCTCACCGTCCAACTGGCTAATGCCGGTTCACTTACTTTTCCGTCGGCAGCCACTGCGCGTATTTGCAGGGTATGTTGCTGCACATCAAGCGGGTAAATTAGATAGGGGCTGTTACAAACCACTTCCGGCTCATCATTTAACTGACAAGCGTACGACTGGGCATCAGCCGATGCGAACCTGAACTCAGCAAACGGCTGCTGACTAACCGCTGCTGGCTGAGCACTTAATACCGGCATAGCTGGTAATATTACAGGCGCCGGCGCGCTCCCATTATTACTATCTGCACTGTCCGTATTTGTCGTGTCGCTACCGCAACCATTAAGCACTGCGAGCAGCACCACACAAGCTGCACTTCTATAACGTTCCATTTTTCTCTCCACTATCCGGTAATGCCAGTGCCTTTGTAATAACAACAGACATTGGCTGACCCATTGAGTATAAAGAGTCGAATGTAAAGAGATGTAAAGGCAGTGCAAAGCCGTGTAAAGCAGCAATTGCAAGATGCGTTGCTAACCCGCCGTTAAAAATGTCTGATAGCTGCGGTTACTGCTCACCTGCTGATACTGATAACCGAGCTTGTCGAGATAACTGGCGATATCACTGTGCTGCGCCACTTCAAAGCCGGCCAGCACATCGCCGGTGGCGGCACCATGATTACGGTAGTGAAACAGGGTAATATTCCAATCTTCGCCCAGGGTATTAAGAAAATTCATCAACGCACCGGGGTATTCCGGGAAATTAAACTGGTACACCTGCTCCTGTAACTGACGCGGTGGCATGCCACCGACCATATGACGTACATGCAGTTTGGCCAGTTCGTCGTCTGACAAGTCCTGGTAATCATAGCCGGCGTCACTCAAAAGTTTAGTTACCGTATCCAGTTCCTGCTGGCCATGGCGCAGTTTTATGCCTACAAAAATATGGGCTTTATGGTCACTAGCGTAACGGTAGTTAAACTCGGTAATAGCCCGGCCGCCCAGCGTTTGGCAAAAACGACGAAAGCTGCCTTTTTCTTCCGGAATAGTCACCGCAAACACGGCTTCCTTTTTCTCACCCAGCTCACAGCGCTCAGATACATAACGCAGAGTGTCAAAATTTAAGTTAGCACCACTTAGCACAGCGGCAAATTGTTGCGGCTTGCTCAGGGTACTGTTGTTTAGCTGCTGGCTGTATTTTTTAAGGCCAGCCAGCGCCAATGCCCCAGCGGGCTCTGCCACCGCCCGTAAGTCATCAAAAATATCTTTAATGGCCGCGCATATTTCATCACTGCTAACGGTAACCACTTCATCGCAAAAGCGTTTGGCCAGGTTAAAATTCTCGGTACCAATCCGTTTTACTGCCACACCATCGGCAAATAATCCCACCCGTGCCAGCGTAACCGGTTCACCGGCCGCCATCGCCGCTTTTAAACTGGCGGCATCTTCCGGCTCAACCCCAATTACCCGCACATTGGGCTGAATGGCTTTAATATACACCGCCATTCC
>NZ_JBFJPY010000117.1:0-9020 GCF_041616895.1 Arsukibacterium sp. | reverse complement strand
TATATTAAATTGTAGCCCGACATTTACCGGGCCATACTAATTGATTAGTTAGACTTACGTGCAGCGATAATCGCTTCAGTTACGTTGTTCGGTGCTTCCTGATAATTCAGAGGTTCCATGGAGTAAGACGCACGGCCCTGACTCAATGAACGCATGTTGGTTGCATAACCAAACATTTCTGATAACGGAACATTTGCGTCAACGATTTTGATACCACCAGGGGCATCGTCCATACCGTGAATAATACCGCGACGACGGTTTAAGTCACCAACAATATCACCCATAAACTCTTCTGGCGTTACCACTTCAACTTTCATAATAGGTTCAAGTACGACTGGTTTCGCTTGCAGCGCACCTTTCTTGAAGCCCATTGAAGCGGCAACTTTAAATGCCATCTCGTTAGAGTCTACATCATGGTATGAACCGTCAAAAACAGTGACTTTAACGTCGATTACCGGATAACCCGCTAACACACCGTTTTTCATCTGCTCTTGTATACCTTTGTCGATGGCAGGAATGTATTCTTTAGGAATAACACCGCCCACTACCGCGTTGACGAACTCGTAACCTGCACCTTCTTCCTGAGGTTCGATTTTCAGCCAACAGTGACCAAACTGACCGCGACCACCAGACTGACGTACAAATTTACCTTCAACTTCGGTGGCCTGGCGCAACGTTTCGCGGTATGACACTTGTGGTTTACCCACATTAGCTTCAACTTTGAACTCGCGACGCATCCGGTCAACGATAATGTCTAAGTGTAATTCGCCCATACCTGAAATAATGGTCTGGCCGGTTTCTTCGTCAGTATGCACCCGGAAAGAAGGGTCTTCAGCCGCCAGTTTACCCAGCGCGATACCCATTTTTTCCTGATCAGCCTTGGTTTTCGGTTCAACAGCTACCGAGATAACCGGATCCGGAAACTCCATGCGCTCCAGAATAATAATATTATCCTGATCACACAAGGTGTCGCCTGTCGTGGTATCTTTTAAGCCAATTGCGGCGGCGATATCGCCGGCACGAACTTCTTTAATTTCTTCACGGGCATTGGCATGCATTTGTACCATCCGGCCAATACGCTCTTTTTTCTGTTTTACTGAGTTGTAGATGGCAGAACCTGTCTCCACTACACCCGAGTAAACCCGGAAAAACGTTAGCGTACCAACAAATGGGTCAGTTGCAATTTTGAACGCAAGAGCAGCAAAGGGCTCTTCGTCACTTGAATGACGTTCGCCTTCTGACTCATCTTCCAAGATACCATTGATAGCTTTCACTTCAGTTGGCGATGGAAGATATTCAATAACCGCATCCAACATGGCCTGCACGCCCTTATTTTTAAAGGCGGAGCCACACAATACCAATACCACTTCATTACGTAATGTCAGTGCACGCAGCGCCGATTTAATCTCGTCTTCCGAAAACTCATCGCCTTCAAGGTAACGTTCCATCAAATCTTCACTGGCTTCAGCTGCTGCTTCAACCAGATTCTGACGCCACTTTTTGCACTCTGCCAACATGTCAGACGGGATCTCTTCATAATTGAAGGTCATGCCCTGATCTTCCATGTTCCAGTTAATTGCTTTCATTTTGATCAGGTCAACCACACCATTAAAGTCGTCTTCTGCGCCGATAGGCAACTGAATAGGTACGATAGTGGTGTTTAAACGCGACCGTGCCTGCTTAACTACCCGTAGGAAGTCAGCACCGGTACGGTCCATTTTATTGACAAAAATCATTCGAGGAACTTCGTACTTGTTTGCCTGGCGCCATACGGTTTCAGTCTGAGGCTGAACCCCAGACGAACCACACAGCACCACCACAGCACCATCTAACACCCGCAGTGAACGCTCTACTTCAATCGTGAAGTCAACGTGTCCTGGGGTATCGATGATATTTACCCGGTGCTGTTCAAACTGTGCCTGCATACCGGCCCAGAAAGTCGTGGTTGCAGCAGAGGTGATAGTAATACCCCGCTCCTGCTCCTGCTCCATCCAGTCCATGGTTGCTGCGCCGTCGTGTACTTCACCGATCTTGTGTGAACGACCAGTATAAAAAAGCACACGCTCTGTAGTCGTGGTTTTACCCGCGTCTACGTGCGCAACGATACCAATATTGCGGTAGCGTTCTATTGGGGTTGTGCGTGCCACAATAGTGTCCTCATTTCTTTATTCTGCTTACCAGCGGAAGTGAGCGAAGGCTTTGTTCGCTTCGGCCATACGGTGCACGTCTTCACGCTTCTTAACCGCTGAACCTTTGTTTTCGATGGCATCAAGCATTTCACCAGCTAAACGCTGAGCCATTGATTTTTCACCACGTTTACGGGCAGCTTCTACCAACCAACGCATAGCAAGAGCATTACGTCGAACCTGACGAACTTCACATGGAACCTGGTAAGTAGAACCACCTACCCGACGTGATTTAACTTCGACAGTTGGACGAATGTTATCTAAAGCCACTTCGAAAAGATCGATATGCTCTTTCTTCGATTTGGTAGCAGCAGTTTCTAGGGCGCCGTATACTATTGATTCGGCTGTGGATTTTTTTCCGTCGACCATAACGACATTAACGAACTTGGCAAGTAATTCACTTCCGAATTTAGGATCTGGAAGAATTTTACGTTGACCTATGACGCGTCTTCTTGGCATTCGTAACTCCGATTGCTTCAGGTGATTCCAAAACTTTTAATACATAAAGAAAAAAAGTTGTTTAGTTTGGCCTTACTAACGGAGTACCGTTATTTCTTAGGCCGCTTCGCACCGTACTTAGAACGGGCTTGTTTACGATCTTTTACGCCTGCACAGTCTAATGTGCCACGTACGGTGTGGTAACGCACACCTGGAAGGTCTTTTACCCGGCCACCGCGAATAAGCACAACGCTGTGCTCTTGCAAGTTATGGCCTTCACCACCAATGTAAGAAGAAACTTCGAATCCGTTGGTTAAACGAACACGGCATACTTTACGTAATGCTGAGTTTGGCTTCTTAGGTGTAGTGGTGTATACACGGGTACAAACACCACGCTTCTGCGGGCAAGCTTCAAGCGCCGGAACGGTGCTCTTGGCTACCTTCTGGCTGCGCGGCTTACGCACTAGCTGGTTGATTGTTGCCATTAAATACTCCTGGTTAATAAATACCCAATAAACGTGAAAATTCCGCACCCCAAAATTAGGGTCGCGGAATTCTAAAGGTCAAGCTTTGACCTGTCAAGTTACAATGTCGTTTGCTGGCTTTTTAAGCACCAGCAAACAACCTGCTCCTTCCTTACTCGTTGTCGCCCGACAAATTCATATTAAGTGCATCGGTCAGTGCCTGTTCAGCAGACTCTGCACTCATTGACGGTTCAACAACGTCGGTATTGCCACCACGCTGACGCAGACGGGCACGGTTTTGATGATAAGCAAAACCAGTACCTGCCGGGATCAAACGGCCAACAATAACGTTTTCTTTCAAACCACGCAGCTCGTCAAACTTACCACCAACAGCGGCTTCAGTAAGAACGCGGGTTGTTTCCTGGAACGATGCTGCCGAAATAAACGAATCGGTAGACAACGATGCCTTGGTAATACCTAACAGCGAACGCTCATATTGCGCTGGCATCTTACCGGCGGCTTCCAAATCGCGGTTAGCGATATTGACGCGCGCCACTTCTGCCATTTCACCTTCAAGGAACTCGCTGTCTCCCGGGCTGGTGATCAGACACTTACGCAACATCTGACGAATAATCGTTTCAATATGCTTATCGTTAATCTTAACACCTTGTAAGCGGTATACGTCCTGTACTTCGTTCACAATATAGCTGGCAACATGGTGGATACCACGTAAACGCAGGATATCGTGCGCAGACTCCGGACCTTCAGAGATAACTTCGCCTTTTTCAATGCGCTCACCCTCGAACACATTAACCTGACGCCATTTCGGGATCATCTCTTCATGGGCATCACCCTGTTCCGGGGTAATGACCAGACGACGTTTGCCTTTGGTTTCTTTACCGAAGCTGATAACACCAGAGATTTCCGCCAGGATGGCAGGATCTTTCGGCTTACGAGCTTCAAACAAATCGGCCACTCGTGGCAGACCACCGGTAATGTCGCGGGTTTTCGAGCTTTCCTGCGGTATACGAGCTAACACACCACCGGTCAGTACGTTTTCGCCGTCAGCGACTTCGATGGTGGTGAAGCTTGGCAGGCGAATTTCCTGCAAACCACCATCATCGGTTGCCAGGATAAGTTTTGGCTCTTTCGCATTCGCTTTTGCCAAATCTTTTACTACTGTCCGGGTTAAACCAGTCAGTTCATCCTGTTGTACTTCAGTGTTGGTGTCATCAACATCACTGAAGCTAACCTTGGCGCCACGTTCAACGATAATAGGGTGTGAATGCGGATCCCAGTTCGCTACAATTTGACCAGAGGCCACTTTGGCATTGTCATCAGTAGCCATAATAGAACCGTATGGCAGTTTATAGCGCTCTTTCTCACGACCTAATTCGTCGAATACGGTAACTTCAGCAGAGCGTGAAGTAATAACAATTTTGTTATCTGCATTACGAACGAATTTAGCGTTATGCAGCTTCAACGTACCGGCATTTTTAACCTGAACGCTGTTTTCTGCTGATGCCCGTGATGCTGCACCACCGATGTGGAAAGTACGCATGGTTAACTGAGTACCTGGCTCACCGATTGACTGCGCGGCGATAACGCCTACGGCTTCACCGGCGTTAATCAGGTGACCACGTGCTAAGTCACGGCCATAACATTTGGCACAAACACCAAAGTCAGTCTGACAGGTGATTACTGAACGAACATGCACTTCGTCAATTGAATTTTGTTCAATTAAATCACAGAGTTGCTCATCCAGCATGGTGCCATTGGCAACCAGCACTTCGCCAGTGGTTGGCGATACAACATCACCAATGACAACCCGGCCCAGCACCCGCTCACGCAAGCCCTCAACCACGTCACCACCTTCGATCAACGGCTTCATAATGATGCCCTGATCAGAACCACAGTCGCTTTCGGTAACCACCAGATCTTGGGCAACATCGACCAGACGACGGGTCAGGTAACCCGAGTTTGCCGTTTTCAGTGCGGTATCAGCCAGACCCTTACGGGCACCGTGAGTAGAGATAAAGTACTGTAATACGCTCAAGCCTTCGCGGAAGTTCGCGGTAATTGGCGTTTCGATGATAGAACCATCTGGCTTAGCCATCAGACCACGCATGGCTGATAACTGCCTGATCTGCGCCGGAGAACCCCGGGCGCCTGAGTCGGCCATCATGTAAACAGAGTTAAATGACTGCTGCTCGACGGTATTGCCATCGCGGTCAACCACAGACTCTTTAGACAGGTTGTCCATCATCGCTTTTGACAAGGTTTCGTTAGCTGTTGACCAGATATCGATAACTTTGTTGTATTTTTCACCGGCAGTAACCAGACCTTGCTGGAACTGATCCTGGATCTCTGCCACTTCTGTTTCTGCAGCATCGATAATTTCAGTTTTCGCAGCCGGGATGACCATGTCATCGATACCCACTGATACACCAGATAACATGGCGTAGTGGAAACCGGTGTACATGATTTGGTCAGCAAGAATTACTGTTTGCTTCAGACCGATACGACGATAAGCACCGTTTAATAAGCGTGAAATCTGTTTCTTACCCATTGGCTGGTTGATTGAATCAAACGCCAGGCCCTCGGGCAGGATAGAGAATAAAATTGCCCGGCCAACCGTGGTGTCACGCACCGCGACAGTCTCCGTCCGGCTGCCATCTTCGGCGATTTCAATCTCGGTAATCCGTACTTTTACTTTCGCATGCAGGCTGGCACAGTCAGCACGGAAAGCTTTTTCAGCTTCCTTCGCGCTCTTAAACATCATGCCTTCGCCTTTGACGTTAATCGCCTCACGCGTCATGTAGTAAAGACCTAACACCACGTCCTGTGAAGGCACGATAATAGGTTCGCCGTTAGCAGGTGACAGTACGTTATTGGTTGACATCATCAACGCACGGGCTTCTAACTGCGCTTCGATAGTCAGCGGTACGTGTACCGCCATCTGGTCACCATCAAAGTCGGCGTTATAAGCCGCACACACCAATGGGTGCAACTGAATCGCTTTACCTTCAATCAGTACCGGCTCGAACGCCTGAATACCTAAACGGTGTAATGTTGGTGCACGGTTTAACAGTACCGGATGTTCACGGATAACTTCATCCAGCACGTCCCATACTGCGCCTTCTTCGCGCTCCACCATCTTTTTAGCCGCTTTGATCGTAGTGGCTAAACCGCGGGCTTCTAACTTACCGTAAATGAATGGCTTAAATAATTCTAAAGCCATCTTCTTCGGTAAACCACACTGGTGTAAACGCAGTGTTGGACCAACGGTAATTACCGAACGGCCTGAGTAGTCAACCCGCTTACCTAATAAGTTCTGACGGAAACGACCCTGCTTACCTTTGATCATATCGGCCAAAGATTTTAATGGGCGTTTATTTGAACCGGTAATAGCGCGACCACGACGACCGTTATCTAATAAGGCGTCAACCGCTTCCTGTAACATCCGCTTTTCATTACGAACGATAATGTCAGGTGCAGACAAATCTAGCAGACGCTTCAAACGGTTATTACGGTTAATAACCCGACGATATAAATCGTTCAGATCTGAAGTCGCAAAACGGCCACCGTCAAGTGGTACCAACGGACGCAAATCTGGTGGTAATACTGGCAGTACTGTCATAATCATCCACTCTGGTTTGTTGCCAGAGGTAAAGAATGATTCCATCAGTTTTAAGCGCTTGCTGATCTTTTTACGCTTAGTTTCTGAATTAATGGTGGGTAGCTCTTCGCGCATCTGTTTAATTTCAACAGCTAAGTCGATACCACGCAGGATATCCAGCACGGCTTCAGCGCCCATCTTTGCTTCAAATTCGTCGCCATGTTCTTCCAGCACGTCCAGATATTCTTCTTCAGTTAACATCTGACGACGCTCTAAAGATGTCATACCTGGCTCTGTGACTACATAGCTTTCGAAATACAATACGCGCTCGATATCACGCAAGGTCATATCCAGCAGCAAACCGATGCGGCTTGGTAACGATTTTAAAAACCAAATATGTGCAACCGGGCTGGCCAGCTCTATGTGGCCCATCCGCTCGCGACGTACTTTGGTTAAGGTAACTTCAACGCCACACTTTTCGCAGATAACGCCACGGTGTTTTAAGCGCTTGTACTTACCGCACAAACACTCGTAATCTTTTACCGGGCCAAAAATACGGGCACAGAATAAACCGTCACGCTCGGGTTTAAAGGTACGGTAATTGATCGTCTCTGGCTTTTTAACTTCACCAAATGACCACGAACGGATCATATCCGGTGAGGATAAACCGATACGAATAACATCAAACTCTTCAGTTTTAGTTTGTTGTTTCAGAAACTTTAATAAGTCTTTCACCTTTGCTCTCCTGTAAGAGGTAAACCGGAATGGGGCAGCGCACTGCCCCGCCAACTAGCTGTCGGTTTATTCCTCTTCCAATTCGATATTGATACCGAGCGAACGGATTTCTTTCATCAGTACGTTGAAAGATTCTGGCATGCCAGGTTCCATTCTGTGGTCGCCGTCAACGATGTTTTTATACATCTTAGTACGACCGTTGACGTCATCAGACTTAACAGTAAGCATTTCCTGTAGGGTATAAGCCGCACCATAAGCTTCTAACGCCCACACTTCCATCTCACCGAAGCGCTGACCACCGAACTGTGCCTTACCACCCAGCGGTTGCTGAGTAACCAGGCTGTATGAACCGGTAGAACGCGCATGCATCTTGTCGTCAACCAAGTGGTTAAGTTTCAGCATGTACATGTAGCCAACCGTTACCTTACGTTCAAAGGTATTACCGGTACGACCATCATATAAGGTGATCTGACCGCTGGTTGGTAAATCGCCAAGTGTTAATAACTCTTTGATTTCTGATTCTTTAGCGCCGTCAAATACTGGGGTAGCCACCGGCAGACCTTTACGAAGGTTCTGCGCCAGACGACGAACTTCGTCATCAGTGAAACTGGCAACATCAACTTCCTGACGCGACTCACCTAAGGCATAAACTTTGACCAGGAAGTCACGGATTTCCGCGATTTCTTTCTGCTCTTTAATCATGCCATCAATTTTGTCACCGATACCACGAGCTGCTAAGCCTAAATGCGTTTCCAGGATCTGACCGATGTTCATCCGTGACGGAACACCAAGTGGGTTCAGTACGATATCAACTGGCTGACCTTTCTCGTCATATGGCATATCTTCAACAGGTACGATAGTTGAAATAACACCTTTGTTACCGTGACGGCCGGCCATTTTATCGCCTGGCTGGATCCGACGTTTAACCGCCAGATACACTTTAACAATTTTCAGTACGCCCGGTGCTAAATCATCACCCTGCGTGATCTTACGGCGTTTTAATTCGAACTTCTTGTCGTACTCAACGCGAATTTCTTCGAACTGGGCGGCTAACTGTTCTAAATCGTTCTGTTTATCTTCATCGCTTAAGCTTTGATTAAACAGCGCATCGCCTTTTAAAGTATCCAGCTTGGCACGGTCAAGACCGCTCTGCTCAAGCAAGTTACGGGCACGATCAGAAATACCGGCTTCCAGAATACGGAACTCTTCATTCAGGTCTTTCTTAGCCTGTTTAACTTCCATTTCTTCGATTTCGCGGGCGCGTTTGTCTTTTTCAACGCCATCACGGGTAAATACCTGCACGTCAATAACCGTACCTGTTACTGAGTTAGGTACCCGTAAAGAGGTATCTTTAACATCAGACGCTTTTTCACCAAAGATAGCACGTAACAGTTTTTCTTCCGGGGTTAGCTGACTTTCACCTTTAGGTGTCACCTTACCTACCAGAATATCGCCGCCTTTCACTTCAGCACCGATATACACGATACCTGCTTCATCAAGCTTACTTAGTGCAGACTCACCAACGTTCGGGATATCACCGGTAATTTCTTCTGGCCCAAGTTTCGTATCGCGGGCGAT
>NZ_JBFJPY010000116.1:0-9194 GCF_041616895.1 Arsukibacterium sp. | reverse complement strand
GCCTTGCTGCTGAAACTGGGCTTTGCTTTTAAAGACAACATTGCCCTGTATGGCGCAGACAATAAGCTATATCACTATCAGGCGCCGTAGACTTCCTTTTACAAATATCCCCAAAAAACATAGTGAGAACGAGACATTAAATGCGCCAGAAAGGCAAAATAACCCAATGGGATGATGACAAAGGTTTTGGCTTTATTCAGCCGATGCTAAAGCCTGCGCAAAAAGCTGAGCAGGTGTTTTTACATGCGAAAGCAATACAAAACCGTGGCCGCCGGCCACAAGTCGGTGAGGTGGTAACCTACTCTGTTGCCAAAGATCCCCAAGGTCGCAATCAGGCACAGCAGGTAAGTTATGCTGGCGAAAAGCAGGTGATTAAATCCGCGAGGGTGGCGGGGAGCTGGCCGCTAAAACTGGTGCTTGGGTTCTTTTTGTTACTGGCCGGTGGCTTCTGGTTTGGCAAACTGCATTACTCTGTACCGGCCGGCTATGCCATTCTCAGTGTTATCACTTATGCGATGTATGCCTGGGATAAACGGCAGGCGAAAAATGCCGGGCAACGCACCCGCGAGTCAACATTGCAACTTATGGCGCTAGTTGGCGGCTGGCCCGGTGCTTTACTGGCGCAAAACTACATAAGACATAAATCAAAGAAACGCAGTTTCCGGTTGATGTTCTGCGCCACGGTGCTGTTTAATATCGCGGCATTAGTTTGGTTGATATCGTCAGTGCTTTGACAGCAATAGCGTTAATCGCGGCCGCTTCTTTGTTATAGTGCGCCTTTTGTTGTTGGCAGAATAACCGCTATGGGTGTGAGTTATCGTTTAATCAGGCAGGCTGATTTACCGGCAGTAGTGGCGTTGCAAGATAGCTGCTACAGCGATGCTTTGTATGAAAGCCCGAAGTTGCTAAGCCAGCGTTTACAGATGGCAGCTAACAGTTGCTGGCTGGCAGAGAACAACGCCGGCGAGCTGTTGGCATATTTATTTAGCTATCCATCCATCAATGGTTATGTGACGCCGCTGGCGTCGACATTTTCCCCGAGTAGCGAGCCACAGTTATTGTATTTACACGATATGGCTGTGGATCCGCAAGCGCGTAGGTTGGGGCTGGCCAGCCAGTTGCTGGCAATGGCGAAGCAGTATGCGGTAATGCTGGAGCTTAGTAAATTGGCACTGGTGGCAGTGCAGGGCTCGGTGCCGTATTGGCAGCGCCAGGGCTTTGAGGTGGTTATGCCGCCTACGGCGGCTGCAGCAGCGGCACTTGGCAGTTATCAGGATGAGCAGGCGAGTTATATGCAATTGATATGGTAAAAGCTTAATTAATGGACCTTTATTTTTCTGGTATTTCGACACCCAGCGCCTTGCCAAACTCCTGATAAAGCTGGTGGTGGTGTGCGCCTAAAACTTTCGGATCGACACGGCTATAGAAAGTGAGGGCTTGTGCAGGCTGTTGCTGCTGCAGGCAGATTTCTGTCAGCCTAATAAGATGAATAGCATGTTGTACCTGATACTCCGGATTAGCGGTATAAGCCAGCGACTGTTCATACAGCTCATAGGCGACTTGCAATTGCCCAAGCAGCTGCTTAGTGCGTGCCAGATTACCCATCGCTATAATAATTTTGTTGTTATGCTCCAGAGCATAGGCGGCCTTCAGTGCTTCAGCTCGATACTGTGCGGCTTCGTCAAGCTTATCGCGTTGATGGCTAATATGCGCTTGGTTTGAGTAAAGTTCAAACAGAACCAGCGAGTCTTTGCTTTTTGAATATTTCAGCTCAACCTGGTTGAGCAATTGCTTGGCCTGATCAAGCTGACCCAACGAGTATTGTAAGTTAGCTAATTCGATTATCCGCAGTGGGTTGCCAAAAGCGGTGTACACTTCCTGTAGCATCAGCATGGCGTCACTGGCATATTGCTTTGCAACGTCAGCTTGGCCGTTAATAAAGAGCGCTTTCGCATAATAAAAATACACTTGTAGTTTTAGCATATCTGGCAGCATTTGCTGTTGCAGCAACACTTCAGTCTCCGCTTGTAATAGCTGAAACTGATGTTGATCAAAAAGATAATCAAGCTGAAAGCCTTTTATCCGATACCAACCGTGGCTATATGGGGACAATGCAGCGAGTTGTTGCTCAAGGTATTGTGAACAACTTATGCTGGCATTTTGCTGGCAAAATTGCTCATGATCGCTCAGGTTTTCCGAGGCGCTCAGTTTAAAAGCGAGTAGTATGATAAAAACAACAGCAATACGCATAGAAATATAACTACCGGTTACTATACAGACCTATTAATTTTTCACTATGCCGCTTCGCTATGCTGCCGTCAATTGCCAACTTTCTGCTTAAATATACTACAAAATAGCAGATAGAAGCGGTTATCTTAAGCTTAACCATGTAGAATGCGCGCTTTATTTCGCGCGTTCAGCTTTGTGTTGTGATTGTGCCCACCTGTAGGATTTTTGATGAAAAAAACATTCGCGTTAACTCACCCTAAGCTGCAACCTGCTCGTTTAGTCGATGCCATAAAGCATGAGATTAAAAAGTATCTAAACCGCGAACGTCGTAAGCCGTTACCAGAGGGCAAAGATTACTGGACATTCGATTGTCGTTTTGGTGCGTCAGAGCCTGAGGCAAAGCCAATATTCACCTCAGAAATCAATAAACATATTGATGCTGCAGCGGCAGAGGAATTACCGGCGTTTTATCTGGAAATTCTGGCCAGGGCCGCTAACCATAAACCGCGCGTTGTTGCTGACGACGCTGAATAATCTTTTTCTTATAAACTGTAGCGATTCTACAGAGGAACCTTTATGCAATTTTCATCTTTAGATTTAGCTACAGAGTTACAACGCGGCCTGGTTGAATACGGTTACAGCGAAATGACCCCAGTGCAACAGCAGGCCATTGTGCCAGCGCGTCGCGGTAAGGATTTACAGGTTACCGCCCAAACCGGTACTGGTAAAACTGCTGCCTTTGCTATACCCGTGTTACAACAAATGCTGGATAAGCCCAAAGCGACCGCGGCGAAGCGCCCGCGTGCGCTGATCCTGACGCCAACCCGCGAATTGGCAGAGCAAATAGCGCTAGCCGTTACTGGCTATGCGCAGTTTTTGCCACTAACCGCCACAGCGTTATACGGCGGCGTGAAAATGGGCGGCCAGGCCAGTAAATTGGCAGCCGGCGTAGATATTGTGATTAGTACTCCCGGTCGCTTGCTGGAGCATATTTCGCTGGGCAACGTAATACTCAGTGACGTGGAATTTGTGGTGCTGGATGAAGCCGACCGCATGTTAGACATGGGCTTTAGTAGTGATGTATTTAACCTGTTGCAACAAACCGCCACTAAACGCCAGACCTTATTGTTTTCAGCAACCACATCACCTGCGGTGAATGAGTTGTCGCATAAAATACTGCGTAATCATCAGCAAATCAGGGTAGCGAAAACTAACAGTGCTGCAGATACCGTAAACCATGTGGTGTATCCGGTAGAAGAAAGCCGCAAAATTGAATTATTTGAAAAGTTACTGGCAGAGCATAACTGGTTTCAGGTATTGGTATTTACCAGTACCAAAGAGCAGGCCGACCGTTTGTTAGCGGAGCTGCAAAAGCGCAAAGTAAATGCTGCGGTATGTCATGCAGATAAAAGCCAGGGAGCGAGACGCCGGGCAATTGCTGATTTTAAATCGGCTGAGCTGCAGGTGTTAATTGCCACTGAAGTGGCGGCCCGCGGCCTGGATATTCAGGGCCTGGATTATGTAGTGAATTTTAACCTGCCTTATCTGCCAGAAGATTATGTGCACCGTATCGGCCGCACTGGCCGGGCCGGTGCCTCGGGTACCGCTATTTCGTTTGTCAGCCGGGAAGAGGAACAAACCCTGGAGCGGATCCAGAAGCTGATAGGAAGCACTATTACCCGTATCAATAAACCGGGCTTCGAAGTAAGTAATCGTGGTTCTTTGCTAAAAAGCATTTCTCGCAAGGTATTAACCGGCCGGTCTAACAAAGCCACCGCAACCGTGATAGATCAGGTAAGCCCGGCAAAAACAAAACCAAAAGCCAGGTCTGCGGCTAAACCAGGCCGAACTAAATAATTATTGTCAAAATAACAGTAAAAAAGGGCCCGCAGGCCCTTTTTTTTATGACAGCAGCAAAGCTTAACGGTCCAGATTCATTACCTTAGTCCAGGCTTTGACAAAGTCGTCAACGAACTTTTGTTTAGAGGTATCAAAAGCATATACCTCGGCTACTGCACGCAGCTCTGAGTTTGAACCGAAAATCAGATCAACAGAGGTGGCTGTCCATTTTTGCTGGCCGGTTTTACGGTCTAAGCCCTGATAAACGCCTTCAGTGTCAGCTTTTTGCCACACGGTAGACATATCCAGCAGGTTAACAAAAAATTCGTTGTTTAAAGTACCAGGTTTAGTGGTTAATACTCCGTGTTTTGCACCTTGATAGTTGGCGTCAAGTGCGCGCAGACCACCAACCAACACGGTCATTTCCGGCACACTTAAATCCAGCTGGTCAGCTTTATCCACCAGCATTTCTGTTGGCGATTTGTAGCTGGCATCTTTATCAAAGTAATTTCTGAAACCGTCAGCGGTTAATTCCAGCAAGCTGAACGCATTAACATCTGTCATGTCTTGCGTGGCATCGCCGCGCCCTGGAGTAAACGGCACCGTAATGGTGTAACCGGCGTCTTTCGCGGCTTTTTCAACGGCAGCGGCACCACCGAGCACAATAAGATCGGCCAGTGAAACTTTACGTCTGCTTTTGTTAAAGTCAGTCTGAATGCCTTTTAGTGCTGTTATTACCTTAGCGGTTTCAGCCGGGTTGTTTACCGCCCAGTCTTTCTGGGGGGCTAAAGCAATCCGGGCGCCGTTGGCACCGCCACGCATGTCAGTATCACGATAGCTGGCAGCAGAGGCCCAGGCCACTCGCACCAACTCAGGTACGGTTAAACCGGTGTCGATAATTTTGGCTTTAAGGGCTTTAACATCCCGCTCGTTAATGGTGGATTGGGTTTTAAGATCAATTGGATCCTGCCATACCAGCACATCTTCCGGCACTTCGCTACCCAGAAAGTTGCGTGGCGGGCCCATATCGCGGTGGGTTAATTTGTACCAGGCTTTAGCAAAGGCTAAGCGGTATTCTTCCGGATTGGCTAAAAAGCGTTCTGCAATTTTGCGATATTCCGGGTCAACTTTCAGTGCTAAATCCGCAGTGGTCATTACCGGCGGGTTAAATTTACCTTCGATATGTGCATCAGGCACGGCTTTATGCAGTGATTCATCGGTTGGGATCCACTGAATGGCGCCAGCGGGGCTGCGGGTTTGTTTCCACTCAAAATTAAGCAAGTTGCTTAAATACAACGAGGTCCAGCGGGTAGGGGCCTGGGTCCAGGCGCCTTCCAGGCCACTGGTAACGGTATCTTCTGAGTGGCCCTTGCCGCATTTGTTTTTCCAGCCAAAGCCTTGCTCTTCAATACCGGCTGCAGCGGGTTCTGCGCCAACACAATCTGCTGGTTTGTGTGCACCGTGCATTTTACCAAAGGTATGGCCACCTGCGATTAGTGCCAGGGTTTCTTCGTCATTCATCGCCATCCGTTCAAACGCTACCCGGATATTTTTGGCAGATCCCATTGGATCAGGCACCCCTTTGGGGCCTTCGGGATTAACGTAAATCAGCCCCATATGGGTAGCACCCAGTGGCCGCTGCAGCTTGCCATCGGCATCTTCCCGATCGCTGGCCAGCATTTCCACTTCCGGCCCCCAATACACCATATCAGGTTCCCAGTCATCCGCCCGGCCACCAGCAAAGCCATATGTTTTAAAGCCCATATTCTCCAGCGCGACATTCCCTGCTAATACCATTAAATCAGACCAGGATAAGGCTTCACCGTATTTTTGTTTTACCGGCCACAATAAACGGCGTGCTTTGTCTAGGTTACCGTTATCCGGCCAGCTGTTCAGCGGCTCAAAGCGTTGCTGACCACCACCGGCACCGCCACGGCCATCCAGGGTTCGATAGGTACCGGCGCTGTGCCAGGTCATGCGGATAAAGAATGGTCCATAATTCCCAAAGTCGGCCGGCCACCAGTCTTGTGATTCAGTGAGCAGGGCATTGATATCTTGTTTAACCTTAGCCAGATCCAGTTTACTAAACGCCTCAGCGTAACTAAAGTTAACGCCGTAGGGGTTTGAACGTGCGTCGTGGTCACGCAGTGCTGATAAGTCCAGTTGATCCGGCCACCAAAATTGATTATTTCTTACGGCACCTTCTTTTGCCGCACCAGTACCCATTGCACCTTGTGGTTTGCTGGTAGTATTGTCTGCAAAGGCAGCGCCTGATGCCAGTAGCATACTCATGGTAGCGGCCAGTATTGTTTTACTAAATGCTCGTGTTTTCATTACTCGCGTCCTTTAACGTTATCTGTGGTTGTTATTTACAGTCGCGTGTTGTTAGCGGTTAATCACCGGAACTACCTTGCGAAAACGGTGGGCGCTGCACAACAATAAATAGAGTATAGTAAGTTCCTGATAGTTTTATGTGAAATAAACTGATTGCCCTGAACTATAAAAACGATTTAAGGTGGGTTTTGATATGAGGGTGCTGTATGTTGCTAGTCGTGTTTGTTTAATTTTACCCAGGGGCAATAGATGATTTCCGTATGGTTGTTAAACAGTTTGGTTGTCGCCATTGTGGTAATTATTCATTACGAGTTTTTGTACCGGCTCACCGTGATGCTTCCCAAGATGAACATTAAGCACCGCTACCGGATTGTGGTGGGGGTGTTTGGAGCACTTATTGCTCATTCGCTGGAAATCTGGGTATTTGCGCTGGCGTATTTCCTGATGCATAGGACTGATGGTTGGGGTGAATTAAACGGTAATTTTGATGGCAGTATCATGGACTGCGTATATTTTTCATTTACCGTGTTCAGTACGGTAGGGTTTGGCGATATTGAACCCACAGGCGAGCTGAGGTATTTAACCGGCATTGAGTCACTGACCGGTCTGGTGCTTATTACCTGGACAGCATCTTTTTTGTTTATTGAAATGCAGCGCAATTGGAGTAGCCGGAAATAGGGCTTATGCTTAATTGCATGATGTAGGTGTACTAAAGCCGCGTTGACTGCGTACAATATCTCTCTGTTTTAGCCAAAGGATGTCGTTTTGACTGCCCGTTTACCTACTGATCTGATACCTGGCGCCAATGATTTTTGGTTTTTACCCCTTGGCGGCTGTGGCGAAATTGGCATGAATCTTAACCTTTATGGCCATGATAATAGCTGGTTGATGGTTGATTGCGGGGTGACGTTTTATAATCCGTTGCAACCGACTTCCAGCCCTATTACCGCAGAGGTACAGGCGGCTGATCCGGCGTTTATCGTCAAGCATAAGGCGCTACTGGCCGGGATTATTATTACCCACGCCCATGAAGATCATATTGGTGCCTTACCGTTTTTATGGCCGCGTTTCGGTTGCCCGGTGTATTGCACGCCTTTTACCGCCGAAATTTTGCGCCGTAAAATAGCCCGCAGTGGCTTATCACAAGATATGCCTATTATTGAAATTCCACTGGGCGGCACCTGCAATATTGGTCCGTTTTTAATAAACTGGCTAAGTATTACCCACTCGATACCGGAGCCCCAGGCGTTGTTGATCACCACGGCGGCCGGTAAGGTATTTCATACGGCAGACTGGAAAATTGATAATGCCCCGATGACCGGTAAGCCGTTTAAACCACAAGTATTCAAGCGTTTGGCGAAGCAGGACATTACCGCCATGGTGTGTGACTCCACCAATGCGCTAAGGCCTGGCTTTTCGGGATCTGAAACCGCCTGCTTCAAGGGCTTATTTGAAGTCATCCGCCATGAAAAACAGCGGGTGGTGGTCAGTGGCTTTAGCAGTAATATTGGTCGCTTAATCAGCCTTGGCCACGTTGCCAGAAGAACCGGCCGCTATTTAGCCCTGTTTGGTCGTGCGATGGAGAATATGGTTGGGGCGGCCCGGGCCTGCGGTTACTGGCCGGATGATATTCCGTTAATTGAGTCCTCACATATTGGCTATTTGCCTGCTAATGAAGTACTGGTTGTTGCCACAGGTAGTCAGGGGGAGCCGCGCGCTGCGCTAAGCCGCTTAGCACAGCAACGTCATCCGCATTTAATTTTGGAAGAAAATGATCTGGTGCTGTTTAGCTCTATTTTAATTCCGGGCAATGAAATGCTGGTTAGCCGGTTAATAACCCAATTAAAAGCACTGAAAGTACGCACTTTACAAAGCGCTGACAGCCCAGAGCTTATTCACGTGTCCGGCCATCCGAATCAGGGCGAGCTCGACTTAATGTATCGCTATGTGCAGCCCGCTATTGCTGTGCCGGTGCATGGCGAAGCGGCACATATTCAGGCCAATGCCGCGGTGGCGAAGGCGGCGGGAGTAAGACAACAATTTACTGGCCAGAATGGTGATTTATTTGTGCTGGCACCACAGCCACGTATCTGGCATCAGGCGGTGGCAACCGGCCGGATTGCCGTAGAGCATTAACCAAGTCTCCTCTTATTTTAAAATTGTTAAGGTAACCGCCTTAGGTTACTTTTAAAGAATGTAACCAATAGCGGTTACGCTGCACTGGTATTTTGTCTACAAGGTTTATAAACATGCTTGCGATACCCGCCAGTCTGCGACTGAGCTTTCGTTTATTGTCTGCAAAAGATGCGGCGTTATTATTCGAAGTTGATCAGGACGAAGAGGTAATGCGCTATCTGAATGGTGGTAAACGGACCTCTATGCAACAGATTACCGAGATATTTTTGCCGCGAATGGCCCAGTACCGTAACCCCAAACGGGGTTATGGGATCTGGCAGGTATGTCGGACAGGGGACAACGCTTATCTGGGTTGGGTATTAATCCGGCCAATGGGTTTTAATACTGCCACACCCAGTACCGATAATATTGAACTGGGCTGGCGGTTTAAGCGGCTGTATTGGGGCCAGGGCTATGCCAGCGAGGCGGCAGCTGCGATTGCCAAAGCAGTAGTAGCAAATAATAACGAAGTGCAATATGTATCAGCGATCACCACGCCAGACAATGCCGGTTCAATTGGCGTAATGGTTAAACTGGGCATGCAGTTTATTAAGCGCTACCGGCATCAGGACGCACTGGGTGAAGTTGATGCGGTGCTATACAGGAAGAATATTGAT
>NZ_JBFJPY010000115.1:0-9723 GCF_041616895.1 Arsukibacterium sp. | reverse complement strand
TATTTACTGCTACCGATGCAGATGTGCTTAAAACCTATGTCCGGTTAGGCCTGGGTGTCGGCGTTATCGCATCGATGGCCATTGATCCGCAATTAGATAAAGATCTGGTTGCTCTGGATGCCAGACATCTGTTTGAAGCTTCAACCACCAAGATAGGTTTTAGAAAAGGGGCCTTTTTACGGACCTATATGTACGATTTTATCCAGCGGTTTGCACCGCACCTGACTAAAGACGTAGTAGAGCGGGCAAATTTACTGCGCAATCAGGAAGAGATAGACCTGATGTTTGATAAATTTGAATTGCCAGTACGTTAAACAGGTTGCGGAATAAAAGCTCATGCCGCCAGTTGAATTAATCCTATTACTGCTAAGCCCGGTGTTTTTAGTCTGTGTGCTGCTGGAGTGGCGCTTTGCTGTGCTGCGACAGCAAAACTGGTATCACTGGCGTGATACCCTGGCAAATGCTGTACTGGCGCTGCTGCATCAGGGCGCAGATATGCTGGCGTTGTTACTACTGATGCCATTTTTTTACTGGTTACATCAGTTTAGTCTGTTCACTATTGAGCTCACTGCGCTTAATCTGCTGCTAGCGTTTATTCTGCAAGACTTTCTGTATTATTGGTTTCACCGTGGCTCGCACCATATTCGCTGGTTATGGGCGTCGCATGTGGCGCATCATAGCTCTCGCCTGATGAATTTCAGTACCGCCTTTCGGCAAAGCCTTACTTACCCGATATCGGGTATGTGGGTATTCTGGTTGCCGATGATCCTGATTGGTTATGAGCCAATGCTGGTGTTTGCCGTAGTGGCCCTGAATTTAGCGTTTCAGTTTTTTGTGCATACGCAGGCTATTGGCAAACTTGGGCCATTGGAATACCTTTTTAATACACCGTCGCACCATCGCGTGCATCACGCTTGTAATCCACGGTACATCGACCGCAATTTTGCAGGAGTACTGATTATCTGGGATAGGCTGTTTGGTACCTTTGTGGCTGAGGATGCAAACGAGCCTTGCCGCTATGGCATCACTGATGATTTTAATTCTACCAATCCACTGACCATTACCTTTTATGAATGGCGACGGATGTGGCAAGCGTTACGCTGTAAAGAACGCCAACAGAGCGCCTGGCAGGTGTTACTGAAAATGCCGGCAAAGTTGCAAACGAGCCCCACTGAAAAAACTTCAGAATAAGTTACTGTGCCAGCGAGCAAAAATATCAGTTTGCACTAAGCTTGAATAAAGTCATAACACCCTGAGGTGATTTATGAAGTCGATTAAGCTTCTGCTGTCTTTAATTATGCTGTTAACCGTGATGTCCTGCGAACCGGTATCCGAACCCGAGTTAGCTGTGCCTGCTGAACCTATGGCGCAACGCATGTCTGCTGTGCCACCGCAATGCTCGCTAACCATGGGATTTGATGCCTGGGAGCCCTATCAGTATATGACGGTAGGTAACACCGTTACCGGCCTGGATGTTGAGCTGGTCAGGGTAATTGCAGCCGAAATGCAATGTGAATTAAATATTGTGCAGGGCAGCTGGGTTGAATTGCTGGGGTTGCTAAAAGAGGGCGAGATAGATTTTGTCCTGGGTGCGTCAATTACAGAAGATCGGCAGGACTTTGCTTATTTTTCTGAACCGTACCGGCAAGAGCAATTTTCGTTATTTGTGCGCGCTGATGATGTTGGCTTAGAGGTGGCGAGCATTCAGGCGTTTATCAACGCCGGGCATAAACTTGGCATTGTTAATGAGTACTACTACGGTGATGAAATTGCTGAATTGTATGCCTCTGCTAAGTTCAGGCCACAGTTTGTTGGCGCAATTATCAGTGAAATGAACATGGCCCGGCTGCTGGATGAAGAAATTGACGGTTTTCTGGAAGACAGTTTTGTAGCTGCCTCAATATTACGGCGAAAAGGGTTAGATGAGCTAATTAAGCCGCATCATATTACCCTGGGAAACAATGATGTCTATGTGATGTTCAGCAAAGCTTCTGTCGAAGAGGAATTAGTCGCAGAGTTTAATCGGGGCTTGGCGGCGATTAAACAAAACGGCTTATATCAGCAAATTGTCTTGCGATATCAGGATTAGCCGTTTTACGTTGGCGTAGCCAGATTAAAGTGGCGACATAATATGGCCGCGGTAAAACTGGCTTTCAGATAAAAGCCGCGTGGCAGGGTCTGAATAGGTTCACCGCTGGCGCCGATTGCCGCAGTTAATGCATTGCTGTCGGCTGCTTTCGGTCTTAATTGCAGCACTTTGCCATGGGCGCCACGGATTTTATCAATACCGCCCAGAGTAATCAGTTCCATCAATTCTTCCCAGTCCTGTTGCAGCGCCTGCTGCTCAGCGGCGGAGGGTTGCCACAAAAATGCTGAACCGATAACGCGTTCTGGCAGAGGTATTTGTCGTTCGGCTAAAATGGGTACCCAGAGTACATGTTGTAATTTCTGGCAGATCCATGATTGCTGCCAACTTTGGCTGGTAATGCCGGTTAGTGGCGCCACACAAACATAAGTGCTTTCCAGTGGTTTACCATTCTGATCAATAGGAAGGGTTTTTAATTCAATCCCCAGCGCCGGAAAATCGGGCAGTGCTTTGGATCCTGCCTCGGCCCCTAACGCTAATTCAATCAGCTGGCCAACCCAGCCCTTATCCCGTCTTAAATCTGCAGGTATCGTAACCTTAAGCTGTGCAGCCAACTGACCAAGAGTCAGGCCCGCAATGTTCTGGCTTCGCAGTAATAATTGTTCGGGTGTTTTTAGCGGGGAGTGTTTCAAAAGTTGGTCGCCGTAAGATGCGGTTGCAATCACAACTTACCCTAGCACCTTTCTGTTGCATATGCTGCTTAAAAACGCAGCAAACTAACTTATGCACATGCGACAGCACGCCACGATTCAGCACAGTATCTTATAACTTATTGTATATATTCAATTAAGCTGAACCTTTTCGGCTGCAGTTTTGCCATGCTCAATCGTTATTCCATAGTCTTGCGCACCTTAACAACAGTTTTATCCACAGACTCTGTGAAGAAGTTCACATAAGTGGCTGCTCGATGATCTTAAATGTGGATAACTTTGCAAAAGCGCTTGGTAAATGGCGGATCAAATTCCGTTTGCTGTAAGTGCGACTTTGTGAAAGAATCTTTGTTATAGCAGAAATAGACTCGCTAGAGGTTTGTGTGATCGATGCCGAAGGTTTTCGGGCCAATGTCGGCATAGTGATTTGTAACACCCAGGGACAGGTGTTTTGGGCGAAAAGGTACGGTCAGCATTCCTGGCAATATCCACAGGGTGGTATTGATGACGGCGAAACGCCAGAACAAGCCATGTTTCGCGAACTGCATGAGGAAGTCGGGCTGCGGCCTGAAGATGTAGAAATAATCAGTGTTACAAAGCACTGGTTGCGCTATAAGCTTCCAAAACGGTTAATTCGCAAAGACAGTAACCCTGTGTGTATAGGGCAAAAGCAAAAGTGGTTTTTATTGCGTTTGACCTGTCGGGAAGAAGATGTAAATCTGGCTGTAACAACGCATCCTGAGTTCGATAACTGGCGATGGGTCAGTTATTGGTATCCGGTGCGTCAGGTAGTGGCTTTTAAGCGAGAAGTGTATCGTAAAGTCATGCGCGAGTTTGCCCCGGTTGCTTTGCCGTTTACCCGCAAAGATGTGAAGAAAAAATATTAAGAAGAAATAGTTAATTTGCTAAAACCGACAGGACAATGAGGTTCTTATGCTAAGCCAGTTACGGCGAATTGTTCAGGATGTGGCTCAGGAGCCAGCTCTAGACAATGCTCTGGCTGGCCTGGTATCAAGTATTAAAATCGCCCTGGCCACCGAGTGTTGTTCGGTTTATCTGGCTGATTATCAGCAACAGCATTTTATGCTGATGGCAACTGACGGCCTGAACCAGGATGCGGTAGGTAAGGTTGCCATTGGTTTCTCCGAAGGCCTGATTGGCTGGGTAGGCCAACGCGAAGAGCCGATAAATCTGGCGCAAGCTCAGTTACATCCCCGCTTTCGGGTAACCCCGGAAGTGAGTGAAGACCGCTTTTCCGCTTTTCTTGGATGCCCGATAATTCATCACCGTAAAGTGCTTGGGGTGCTGACCATTCAGCAATCTGCAGAGCGGGTGTTCAGCGAAGATGAAGAATCTTTTCTGGTTACCCTGGGTGCTCAGCTGGCGTCCGTGCTGGCCAATGCTGAAATGCGTGATGCCGCCAGTCAACGGCCATCCAGTATGGCGCAATCTGGTCAGCTGACAGGGTTGCCCGGCGCGCCTGGCATGGCAATTGGTGAAGCTTATGTATTGCAGCCCTCCAGTGATTTTGATGCCATTTCCCTGAAAAAATCTGATGAACCCGAAAAAGAACTGGCGTTGTTTTATCGGGCAGTCAAAATTACCAAAGCCGAATTTAACCGCTTAGCAGAGCGGATGGCTGGCCATATTCCAGCGGATGCACTGGCTATTTTTGATGTGTACCATCAGTTGCTTGATGCAGCCAGCCTGGGTAATGAAATTGAACATCAGATTGCCGAGGGCTGGTGTGCCAAAAGCGCGCTAAAACGGGTGGTTGAGAAATTTGCCCGCCAGTTTGATGATATGGACGACCCCTATCTGCGAGAGCGCGGTACTGATATCCGCGATTTAGGGCAGCGGGTGTTGAATAATTTACTGGATTCTGAGCAACGCAAAGTAAAATTGCCAGAGCGCGTGGTGCTGGTCGCGGACAATGTAACCGCGACGATGCTGGCAGAAGTGCCGCGTGAACAACTGGTGGCCATTGTCAGTTTGCGCGGTTCGGTAAACTCACATGCGGCCATTATGGCCAGAGCACTGGGTATACCGGCCGTTATGGGGGTTAATGAGCTCCCATTATTACACTGGCAAAACCAGCAGGTTATTGTCGATGGCTACGAGGGCCACATTCTTTTGTCGCCGGTCGAAGCCATTTGCATCGAATACCGGCGTCTGATTAATGAAGATGCAGAGCTCAGTGCCCGCTATCAACAGGAGGTGGCACTACCTTCTCAGTCGGCCTGCGGTAAGCCGTTTAAGTTAATGGTCAATTGTGGCCTGGCTATTGAGCTGGAAACCAGCAACGCGGAATATACCGACGGGGTAGGTTTGTATCGCACCGAATTTCCTTTCATTATGCGCAACCGCTTCCCGACCGAGCTGGAGCAGGTAGAGCTTTATCGCAAGGTGCTTACCGGTTATGCCGGAAAATCGGTGGTGATGCGTACGCTTGATGTGGGGGGGGATAAAGCGCTACCGTACTTTAGCATTGTTGAAGAGAATCCGTTTCTGGGCTGGCGTGGTATCCGGCTGACTTTGGATCACCCTGAGATTTTTCTGGTGCAAATCCGGGCCATGTTAAAAGCCAATATTGAGCTGGATAACTTACATATTTTATTGCCGATGATATCGGATCTGGCGGAAGTGGATGAAGCCATCCGCCTGATCAGGCAGGCGAGCTTTGAAGTCAGCGATGAGTTGAATATTGCTCTGCCAAAACCGAAAATAGGCGTAATGATTGAAGTTCCATCTATTATGTATCAGCTGCCGGAACTGGCGGCACGGGTAGATTTCTGCTCAGTGGGGACTAATGATCTCACCCAATACCTGCTGGCGGTAGACAGAAACAACGCCAGGGTGGCTAACTTATATGATGCGTTGCATCCCTCAGTTTTGCGCGCACTTAATTTGTTGGCTACTCAGGCCCGGCAACTGCAATTTCCGATTAGCATTTGTGGCGAATTGGGGGGCGAGCCCGCTGGGGTGTTAGTACTCGCAGCGATGGGGTATAGCCGTTTTAGTATGAATAACAGTAATCTGGCAAAAATTAAATGGTTGCTACGCCGGGTTAATGTGGCAGAGTTGGAAGCGTTGTTACCTGATGTACTGGCGTGCCAGTCGCCCAAGCAAGTCAAACAGCAGGTACAGCGGTTTCTGGAGCATAAGCAGCTGCTTGGTCAGTTACGCGCTTAACCTGAATTAAGTTAATTTAAAATGCCTGTCGCTGGCTGGCATTGCAGCAGTAATATCGAGACGTCCTTTGTTAACAGTTATTCTGATCTCTGCAGTTATAGGTTGCCTGGCCGGGTTTCTCGCCGGATTATTAGGAATTGGTGGCGGACTGGTTATTGTGCCGGTGCTGGTGGTATTGTTGCCATTGCTGGGCGTTGTTGATATCGACAACGTGATGGTGGTAGCGGTCGCCACGTCTTTAGCCTCTATTATTATCACCTCAGGTTCGTCTATTCGTGCTCATCATAAACGCAGTAATGTCAGCTGGGCGCTGGCCGGTGCAGTGATGGTGGGCGCGGGTATCGGTGCCGGTATGATTGGCCTGGTCGCGCATCATATTAATGGCGCTACCTTAAGAACAATATTTGGCGTTGCCGTTTTTCTACTGGCCTTGCGAATGCTGGGGTCGCGCAGCGTAATAGGCCGGGCCCAATTACCTGCTAAGCCCGTGCTTGGCGCCATAGCCGCCGTGCTTGGTGCTATCTCAGGTTTACTGGGGATCGGTGGCGGCGCCCTGGTAGTGCCGGTACTCAATTATTTTTCAGTCGATATGCGCCGGGCTATTGGCTGCGCAGCAGCAAGTGGTATCGCTATTGCCGTAATGGGCACCCTGGGGTATGTTATCGCCGGTTGGCAGCATTACCAGTTAACCGATGGCTTTATTGGCTATATTTACCTGCCAGCATTAATTGGTGTTGTCTCCACTTCGATATTCACGGCGACCCTTGGTGCTGCCATGACACAGCGTTTGCCAGTTTTGACCATTAAACGAGTGTTCGGCGTTTTTCTGATGATAGTCGCCGTTAGAATGGTGTTGAGTTAGCCTGCTATATCCGGTGGTAAGCAGGCGTATAGTGAAGTTCTTTAAAGGATAACAATGACAAGTTCCTACCTTGATTTTCCGGATATAGATCCGGTATTGGTGTCAATTGGCCCGCTATTTGGCTATGGGCCAGTAAATATTCATTGGTACGGGGTAATGTATGCCGTCGCGTTTGGCCTGGCTTACTGGTTAGCCAGCCGTGCCGCTGCCAAACCCGGTTCAGGCTGGACCAAAGAGCAGGTAAGCGATCTGCTGTTCTATGGTTTCCTGGGTGTTATTGTCGGTGGCCGCTTTGGCTATGTGTTCTTTTATAATTTTGAACAGTTGCTGGCCGAACCCTTATATCTGTTTAAAACCTGGGAAGGGGGCATGTCATTTCATGGCGGCCTGCTAGGCGTGCTACTGGCAATGGCCTGGTTTGCCAGACGCTATCATAAGTCTTATCTGGAACTGGGAGACTTTGTCGCGCCGTTAATTCCACTGGGTCTGGCCGCTGGCCGGCTCGGTAATTTTATCAACGCGGAGTTATGGGGCCGCACCACTGACGTGTCATGGGCTATGGTGTTTCCAAATGCCGGCGCCTTGCCACGCCATCCTTCTCAGCTGTATCACGTGGCATTGGAAGGGATTTTACTGTTTGTTATTATCATCCTGGTACGGCGCCTTAAGCCGGCAACAGGCACCCTTGGTGGGGTGTTTTTACTGGGGTACGGCGTATTCCGGTTTTTCGTGGAGTTTTTCCGCGAACCCGATGCGCATCTGCGCCATGTGGCAGATGCAGGCTTAACCATGGGCCAATGGTTGTGTCTGCCCATGATCGCAGTAGGGCTTGGCCTGATAATTTACCTAAATTGCCGACCAGCAATACCAGCACGGGGAACCAAATGAAACAATATCTTGATTTAATGCGCCATGTGCTGGAGCACGGCCATAAAAAAACGGATCGCACCGGCACGGGCACCGTTAGTGTATTTGGCTATCAGATGCGCTTTGATTTACAGCAGGGGTTCCCGCTCATTACCACCAAAAAATGTCATTTGCGCTCGATTATTCATGAGCTATTGTGGTTTTTAAAGGGGGAAACCAATATTGGTTACCTGCAGGATAATGGCGTATCCATCTGGAACGAGTGGGCCACTGAGAGTGGTGAGCTTGGCCCGGTATATGGCGCACAGTGGCGAAGCTGGACCAGCCATGAAGGCCAGGTCATTGACCAGATAAGTCAGGTTATCAGTGATATCAAACGTACCCCGGATTCGCGCCGCTTAATTGTCAGTGCCTGGAACCCGGCAGTGTTGCCTGATACCCAATACTCGCCCAAAGAAAATGCCGCCATGGGCAAGCAGGCATTGCCACCGTGCCATACCTTATTTCAGTTTTACGTTAATGATGGTCGTTTATCTTGCCAGCTGTATCAGCGTAGCGCCGACATATTCCTGGGCGTGCCATTTAACATCGCCAGCTATGCGCTGTTAACCCTGATGGTGGCTCAGGTTTGTGGTCTTAAACCCGGTGATTTTGTGCACACCTTTGGCGATGCCCATTTGTATTTAAACCATTTGGAGCAGGTGAATACCCAGCTGGCGCGCGAGCCTTATCCAATGCCAACTATGCGCTTAAACCCTGATGTTAAAGATATATTTGGTTTTAAGATTGATGATTTTACCTTAGAGAACTACCAGGCACATCCGCATATTAAGGCGCCGGTGGCGATTTAATGACATATTTATCACCAATTTTTTGGCCTGGTTCTTGCTTTGAACTGTTAAAGGCATTCAGGCTGTAAAAATGAGGTGGATATGAAGTGGCTATTGTTAGTGGCCCCAAGCCTGCTAACGGCGGCGCTGCTAAGCGGCTGTGTCAGTCCGGCGGGTCCCGTTGCAACCAAACCGACGGAAACGGAACTTAGCCAGCAACCCCTTGGCTTTTATACCGAGCGGCTAGCCAGGCAATTATTTGCCCAGTTAGATGACAGCCCGTTATGGCTTACCCGGCCGCAAATTGCCGTTAGTAGTTTTTTGCCGGCAACCGCACTTAGCCTGCAAGATGCCAATAGTGAGCAACGAGACTTTGCCAACCAGCTTAGTGAAAGCATGCTGGCGCATAGCCGCCAGTTTGGTTATGCCGTCTACGAGTACCGGTTAAGTAACGAAGTGGTGCTTGCGGGCGAATACGAACAGGCGTTAACCCGCCAGCTAAACGAAATTAACCGTAAAGGCAGTGCCAACACCTTGCTTACGGGGACTTATACCTTGCAACAAGATGCCGTTATTGTAAACGCGCGTCTTATTCATATTCCATCCAAACAGGTGCTGGCGGCCGTTACGGATTATATTCCGGCAAATGTGCTGTGGAGTACGCAGCAAGTAAACAAGCGCGGTGCCATGTTTTATCGGCAAAGTCCTCCAGGAGATAATAAATGAAGCGGTTAACCACCTTAGCTATAGTAGCGCTGCTTAGCGGCTGTGTCGTGCCTGAGCGGACCATCACGGTAACGGGCCAGGACAGCGATCAAGCTGCCGACAGAGCGCAGCGAATAACTCAGATGCAAAGTTCGGCGGCGCCGGCCAGCACGCATTCTACCAGCACGCATGCTACCAGCACTCATGCTAATAGTACGGTGCAGCGACCGTTATTAACGGTAAACGATTACGTCCGCAATTTAGTTCATGAGCTGATGGCGCTGCAGCACAATCTGGACAGTGACAGCCAAGTGGGAGTGACCGATTTCAGTTATATAGATTCCGCGCTGGACCAGGGTACGGTGTTTAGCAATCATTTAAGCGAAGCCATGATTTACGATCTGCATAAGTTTGGTGTGCCGGTGCTGGATTACAAAGTAACCGATTATATCCGGGTGACCGAAAGCGGTG
>NZ_JBFJPY010000114.1:0-9818 GCF_041616895.1 Arsukibacterium sp. | reverse complement strand
GACAGCAAGGAATAGCAGCAATGATTGAAGCACAAGCTGGGAGCTACTTTGCTTACTGGGGAAAAGCCAAGAAAGACCCTGACCAAGCCGGGCCGGATTATCATTTGCTGGCTTATCATAGTTTGGATGTGGCGGCGGTGGGCTGGCATTTGTTAAACCCCAAAAACAAACTGTGTCAGGAATTAGCGGAATTTATGCAACTTAGCCCGGGGCAGCTACAACGCTTATTTACCTTTGCTTTGGTATTACATGATTTGGGCAAGTTTAGTGGTGCTTTTCAGGCATTAAAAGTGTTTGAGACTGCAGCATTACATCAATTTAAAGTACGTAGACCCTATGATGGTGCTAAAGCAAGGCACGACATGCTGGGCTGGGTGCTGTGGCAAATGGTACTGGAAGAGGGGTTAGATTTACCGCAGATAACTCAACAAACACTATCGCAAGCGACCTTGGATAAAGTGTTCTGCACATTGTTTGATACTACTTGGGGCCATCATGGTAAGCCTATCCGGCCAGGTCGTTTGGGTGAGTTGGAAGATCACTTGGTTGATGCCAATATTCTGCATGCCAAAAACTTTATTGAGGATGCGGCACAGTTACTTCAACCAGAGTGGCCTGCAACTTTTTTTACAGCTGAAGTACAAAGCTGTTTTCGCCAAATCAGTTGGCACCTGGCTGGTGTTGCAATTCTGGCCGATTGGTTGGGCTCCGATACCCGCTATTTTCCTTACAAAGCAGAAGTTTTAAGCCTGGCAGAATACTGGCCAGATGCTTTAGCGCGGGCAGAGCAGGCCATTGCTGCAACAGATCTATTTAAAACTTTTGGCGTGCAACCTTTTACTGGTTTCCAGCAGCAGTTTGGTTTTACCCCAACGCCATTGCAGCAGTGGGCAGCCACAGTGCCAATTGCAGATGGGCCCCAGTTGTTTATTCTGGAAGATATTACCGGCTCTGGTAAAACTGAAGCAGCCTTGACGCTTATCCAGCGCATTATGGCGGCAGGAGAGGCCGACGGCTTTTACTTTGGCTTGCCATCAATGGCAACGTCAAATGCCATGTTTAAACGGGTTACTGCGCACTACCAGCAAATGTATCAGCAAAATGCACCAAGCATAGTACTGGCTCATGGCGCCCGCGATATGGAGCAAAGCTTCAGGGATATTCTGCTACCAAACAGATCAGCAGATGCCAGCTATCAACCGGATGAGCAAACTGCTACCGCAGTATGTAATGAATGGTTTGCCGATTCGCGGAAAAAAGCCTTACTGGCGCCGGTCGGCGTCGGCACTTTAGATCAGGCCTTATTAACGGTACTGCCAAGACGGCATCAGGCACTGCGAATGATCGGTTTGCACCGAAAGGTCCTGATTTTTGATGAAGTGCATGCTGCTGATGAATATATGCTGGTGTTATTACAAGATTTGCTGCAACTACATGCCAGGCAAGGCGGCAGTGTAATTCTGTTAACCGCAACCCTAGCACAGCAACAACGACAACAGCTAGTTGCACGCTGGTTGGAGATTTTAGACCAGCCAATCCAATGTGATCATAACAATGCTTTTCCGCTCGCGACTCATGCCAGTATCGCAGGTGTACAGCAAGTTGCTTTGGCTTCTCGCGCTGATGTCTGCCGTACACTGAAAGTTGCTTTTTTGCATGCTGCCACTGACTGTGTTGCTTCTATAGTAGCCGCGGTAGCAAAAGGGCAGTCGGTGGTGTGGATCTGTAATTCGGTTGCCGATGCTTTAGCCGCTTACAAATTAGTCTCAGCTGCTTTATCTGATCCAACGCAATGTCTGTTGTTTCATAGCCGTTTTGCATTAGTCGACCGGCAACGTATTGAACAACAAGTGCTAGGTATCTTAGGCAAGCAATCCACTGAAGCAGAGCGTAAAGGTAAGGTAGTGATCTCAACCCAGGTATTTCAGGAAAGCCTTGATGCTGATACAGATTTAATGATTTCTGATCTATGCCCAATTGATGACTTAATTCAGCGAGCAGGTCGTTTGCATCGGCATACCCGCAATGCCAATGGGAGCTATCAGGCTGGTATAAAGGATCAACGGCCAGCACCGCTGTTGTACGTGCATTGTCCGGAATTTACTACTGCACCAAAAGCCGACTGGTTATCGGCGCAGTTTCGTAATACGCAGTTAGTGTATCGCTCACCAGGTAAGCTATGGCTGGGGTTACGCGTGTTAACCCGGCAGCAAGCCATTCGGATGCCGGAAGATGCCAGATTGTTGATTGAAGCCGTGTACGGCGAGCATGCCAGCAAAGAAATTCCGGAAGCTTTGTGGCAAGACGAACTGATGCATCATGGTGAAATTCAGCGAAAAGCCAATAAAGCCATGCAGCAAACCATTGATTGGCATCACGGTTATTGTGCCGACAGTGCCGTACAGTGGTATGAAGATGAAACCGAAATCAGTACCCGTTACAGCGATATGGAGACAGTCGAAGTTGTGCTGTTAAAGCGTAACGCCGCCGGCCAAATCCGCCCATGGGCAGATGGGCAGACCCACGCGTTGGCGCTAAGTAAATTAAAACTGCCCAAACACCATGCCGATAAGTTAGCTGATTTTGCTGCACAGCACCCGGCACAAGCTGAGCAATTCAAACAACAATATCGCCAGGCAAAATTTACCCGTTTTTGGTTGGCTGAGGATGATCTAAATTTCAGCTATAGCCAGTTGACAGGTTTTAGCGCTAATACAGATGACAGCAAGGAGGTGGCATGAACTTACTTTTTGAACCCTGGATACCCGTGCGTTGGCATAATGGCGAGCAGCACACTATCTGTTTTAACCAACTGACAGACACTAATATTGCCGACTTTGCGTTTCCAAGAGCGGATTTTCAAGGTGCAGCCTATCAGTTTTCCATTGGTGTTCTGCAGACCTTGTTTGCCCCGCAAAATGAAGAGCAATGGCTTCTGAACTATCAGCAAACACCAGATCTGGAACTTTTGGCCAGTGCGCTTGAAAAAGGCCGTCATGCTTTTGAATTGACTTCTGACAGCGCCAAAGCTGCACTTTTTATGCAGGACTACGATCCGTTGGAGCAAGCCGAAGCAGGCCCAATAGCCGGGCTGTTAATAGAGGCGCCGGGAGCCAATGCCTTAAAGCTGAATACTGATCACTTTATAAAGCGTGCTCTGTGCAACAAAATGTCTTTGCCAATGGTGGCGATAGCGCTGTTTACCTTACAAATTAATGCGCCATCCGGTGGGCAAGGGCATCGTACCGGTTTACGTGGTGGCGGGCCGCTTACCACGCTAGTGTTGCCACATGATGCCAATGCCCCTTTATGGCAGAAGCTATGGCTAAATGTGTTAAGCCGTGAAAAGTTTCCTTATAACGAGCCGGATTTACACAGCACAGCAGTATTTCCGTGGCTGGGGACCACTAAAGAGAGCAAGCAAAAAGGCACTGAGGTTTTTGCCAAAGATGTGCACCCGTTGCATATGTACTGGGCAATGCCACGGCGGATCAGGCTGGAGGTACAACAACGAAGCGCGGTTTGTGATTTAGATGGCAATAAATGCCGACAGTTTGTCAGCAGTTATCGTACACAAAACTACGGCTATAACTACAGTGGCAGTTGGTGGCATCCGCTCACCCATTACCGCACCAATCCGAAAAAGCCGGATGAAGATAATTTGTCTACCAAAGGCCAGCCTGGCGGTGTCAGCTATAAATACTGGCAGGCTCTGACCCTACTTGATGAAGGTGATGGCAGTATTCCGGCAAAAGTTGTTACTGCGTATAGCGCTGGCCGGGATACGTTACTCGGAGGTCGTAGCGGTGAATATCAACGGCTGTGGGCCTTTGGTTATGATATGGACAATATGAAAGCCCGTGGCTGGTATTCAACGGAGTTGCCTTTGTTTAACCTAACTAACCGGCAACGAGAAAAGTTGCTAAAGCATGTGAAGGGTGTGCAGCTTCTGGCTTCAGAGGCCCTGTGGCAGTGCCGCACTCAAATCAAATCAGCCTGGTTTAGCCATCCTGGTGATGTAAAAGGCGATACGTCTTTTATAGATCTGCAGTTTTGGCAACGTACAGAGCAGGCGTTTTATCACACCATAGCCGCAATGTTGGCTGACGATAACCGCAGTGAGCCGTTAACCCCGGAAGCGGCATTACGTTGGCTTTTCGCACTTAAGCATACGGCAACCGATCTATTTGATGAATTGGTGTTATCAGGTAATGACAGCCATAAACATATGGCACGCTTTATTCAGTCACGCCGTGCTATGACAGGTTGGTTTGCTAATGGCAAAGCAGTAAAAAGTTATAAGCAGTTTTATCAAATTCCTACAGCCGTTGATAACAAGCAGGAGGCTTCAGCATGAATGATCATCAACGTGAACTAACACGCCAGGCTTTGCAGCAGGCCGAATACTGGTGGCAGCAAATGACTTTGCCCGCTGAGCAATTAAAGGGAGTTAAAGCGCCAAGCCGGTATCGAGCTGAACTGCGCCGCTGTAATAGTGCTGATGCAGCTATGTTGACCGAAGGCTTCAGAGCGTTATGGCTGGCTCTGCCTGATAGTGTGCGGCAGCACCGAGCTTACAGTATTGAAGCCTGGGCCACGGTAGCGGCTGTGCTTGCGCATATAACCGAAGCGCAAAGCTGTAGTTTTGGTAGTAGCCTCGGCCATTGGGACAGCAAAACAGATAAAGCCGTAGTGAGTGAATTGCGTTTGCAACAGCTACAAGGTGCCCGTAGTAGTCAGGATTTTTTCCGGCGCTTGCATCGCTTGGTTAAACAGTTGGGGGGTAAAGCCAACCCGAAAATGCTAACCCAGGACATTCTGGACTGGTTTGACGAACATTATTCGCAGCAACCGCGTCAGGCAGATAAAAGAGTCGCTGTGCGCTGGGCACTGGATTACTTCAGTCAACAACCCAGAAAAGCTTAAAAACATATTGATAATGAATTAAGGAAAATACCATGAGCAAATTTATTCAACTGCATTTATTAACTTCTTATGCGCCGTCTAACTTAAACCGCGATGATTTGGGGCGGCCAAAAACTGCACGTATGGGTGGCTCTGAAAGGCTGCGCGTCAGTTCGCAAAGTTTAAAACGCAACTGGCGTTGCTCGGATTTATTTGAACAGGCATTAGCGGGCCATATTGGCATGCGCAGTAAACGCTTTGGCGAGCAATTACGGCTTCAGCTAACAACAAAAGGTGTTAATGACAAAAAAGCTTTCGAATGGGCATCGGCTATTGCCGGCCAGTTTGGCAAGCTGAAAAAAGACTCGGTAGAAATAGAACAATTGGCGCATATCAGCCCAACTGAGCAGAAAGCTGCTTTTGCACTGCTGGATAAATTGGTCGCGGAAGACCGCGCGCCAACCACTGATGAGTTGGCCTTGTTAACCAGCACGACAACGGCAGTGGATATTGCCATGTTTGGCCGCATGCTGGCATCCAGCCCGGAATATAATATTGAAGCAGCTTGTCAGGTGGCGCATGCGATTAGTGTGCACAGTGTGGCGGTAGAAGATGATTACTTTACTGCCGTAGATGATTTAAATGATGGTCTGGACGATCGCGGAGCATCGCACATTGGCGAGTCGGGTTTTGCAGCTGCGCTGTTTTACAGTTACATCTGCATAGATAAAGAACTGTTGGTAGAGAATCTGGCAGGTGATCTTGAACTGGCAAATAAAGCCATAGCGGCGTTAGTTGAAGCTGCGGTTAAAGTGTCGCCAAAAGGTAAGCAAAACTCTTTTGCCTCCCGTGCGTATGCCAGCTTTGTGTTGGCAGAAAAAGGTAACCAGCAACCGCGTTCACTATCGGTGGCGTTTTTAAAGCCAGTGTTTGGTGATGATCAGGCGGCAGAGGCCATCAGAAAATTGCGGGAGCAGGCCGATAATTTTGATCGGGTGTATGGTGCCTGCGCAGATAGCCGAGCTGAACTGAACGCCGTTACCGGTGAAGGTAACTTTAATGAATTGGTCGCTTTTATTGCCGATTAATTAAGGAGGCGATATGCAATATTTGGTTTTTCGGTTGTATGGTGCTATGGCCAGCTGGGGCGAAGCCGCTGTGGGGGGCGATCGCCCCTCGGCGACACATCCCAGCCGCTCTGCTGTGCTGGGGTTATTGGCGGCGGCTGTTGGTATTAAACGTAATGAACAAGCAAAACTAAATGCATTGTATCAGTCGGTGCAGTTTGCTGTGAAAGAGTTTAGCGCTGGGGTGTTGGTGCGTGATTATCATACTGCGCAAGTGCCATCGACAGATAAAAAACGGGTGCACCGACATAGAAAAAGTGAGCTGGCAGCACCGGGCTATAAACTAAACACAGTGCTATCAAGCCGTGATTACCGTGCCGATGGTGTTTGGCTGGTGGCCATCTGGTTAACTGATTCCGCGACAGTGACCTTGCCTGAATTAGCTGAAGCTTTGTTAAAACCACGTTTTACGTTGTATTTGGGGCGTAAGTCTTGCCCGTTGGCTGCGCCATTAAGCCCTAAAGTGCTGGATGCTGATTGTTTACAACAGGCGTTAGATAGCGACATTTTACCTTTGCTGAACTCTACTGAGCAGGACAGGAGTTGGTTACGTTATCCCAGGCAAAGTATTTACTACTGGCAGGGCGCAGCTGATTTAATACAGGCTGCCACTGCAGTAGTTCAAAGCCGACAGTTATGGGATGAACCCGGTGACAGGCTCAAGTGGCAATTCTCCAGCCGAACTGAACACCAGTTAACGGTAAACAGGGAGCGTTAAATATGTATCTTTCAAGAGTCCGTTTTCTGCCTGGCAACACTGCGCATAATGCGCTGCTGGCCATTCAACGTAAGGGCAGTTATGCCAGTCACCAGTTATTGTGGCAACTGTTTACCGAGCAGCAGCAACGAAACTTTTTGTTTCGTGAAGAACAGGCCAATGGTTTATCCAGTCAGCGAGGTATGCCGGAGTATTTGGTGCTATCGCAAACAGCACCAATACTTAATACCGAATTATTTCGGGTTGAAACCAAGCTGTTTGCTCCTAAGCTTTCTGCAGGCGACAAACTGGCTTTTCGGCTACGAGCCAACCCAACGGTATCCAGCAAAACTGCTGCGAGTGCAGTCAAAAGAGGGCAGCGGCATGACGTTATGATGCATGCCAAAAAGTGTGCGCAGGCAGAGGGCGTTACTGACTCGCTTATATTAAAACAGCATATGGAGCAGGCGGCACTTAACTGGCTGGTAAAAGATGAACGCGTTGCGCGTTTGGGTGTTCGTTTTGATACGCAACCTACCTTAATGACTTACAATCAACACAAAACCAGTAAAAAAGCGCAGCAGCCGGTTATCAGTTATAGCACCGTTGATTATGAAGGTGTTCTCACCGTAACCGAACCAGAATTGCTGGTAAACCAGATTGCTCAGGGCATAGGCCGGGCCAAAGCTTTTGGCTGCGGCCTGATGTTACTGCGTCGGGTGTAATAACACTACATCACGGAGGATAACCAATGGCGGCAAAATTGGAAGTGCTTGAGCAACAAATTGCTACGGATACCAGGGAGGGGATCGAGTATATCAGCATCACAGATATGGCCCGTTTTAAAAACCCTGATCGAACCGATATCATCATCGGTAACTGGTTACGTAATCGCAATACCATCGAATTCTTAGGTATTTGGGAGCAACTGAATAACCCTAATTTTAAACCCATCGAATTCGATGGGTTTAAAGCCCAAGCCGGGCTAAACAGTTTCACCTTAACGCCAAAACAATGGATTGAGAAAACCGGCGCTATAGGGCTAATCTCCAAGGCCGGGCGTTATGGGGGTACCTATGCGCAAAAAGACATTGCCTTTGAATTTGCCAGTTGGATCTCGGTTGAGTTTAAGCTGTATCTGATTAAAGAGTTTCAACGCTTAAAAGAGCAAGAGTTCCAAAAGCTAGGCTGGGATATCCGGCGCAACCTGGCCAAAGTAAATTACCTTATTCATACCGATGCCATTAAACACAACCTGATCCCTGACACCTTAACCCCAGCGCAAATAAGCCATGTTTATGCTGACGAGGCCGATTTGCTGAATGTGGCGCTATTTGGTGTTACAGCCAGACAATGGCGTGAGCAAAACCCGGGTGTAAAAGGCAATATGCGCGATCATGCTAATGTACACCAGCTGGTGTGCCTGGCTAATCTGGAAACAATGAATGCCTATCTTATCCAGCAAGGTGTTGCTGCAGCAGAGCGCTTGCAACAATTAAATGCGCTGGCCATTTCGCAAATGACAATATTAAGCCGACAGGCGTTATCCTTCAGCATCCTGCCGAAAAGTGATGGCGGTGAGTAATGGCATTTATTCCGCTTAAATCTATACCGCTGAAAGATCGTAACTCGATGATCTTTATCGGCATGGGCCGTATTGACGTAAAAGACGGCGCTTTTGTGGTTATAGATGAAGTAAACGGCGAGCGGATGCATATTCCGGTTGGCTCTATCGCCTGTTTAATGCTGGAGCCTGGCACCCGTATTTCGCATGCTGCGATGAAACTGGCGGCAGAAGTGGGTACCTTAATTACCTGGGTTGGCGTTGGTGGGGTAAGATTTTACTCGGCGGGCCAGCCAGGTGGTGCACGCTCAGACAAACTGCTGTATCAGGCCAAGCTGGCACTGGATGAGAATCTGCGCTTAAAAGTCGTGCGTAAAATGTTTGAACTGCGTTTTGGCGAAGAAGCACCGCAGCGGCGCAGTGTAGATCAGCTGCGCGGTATCGAAGGCGCACGGGTGCGGCAAACTTACCAACTGTTAGCTAAGCAATACGGTGTGCAGTGGCATGGCCGTAAGTATGATCCAAAAGACTGGGAGGCAGGAGATATCGCCAACCAATGTATTAGTGCAGCTACGGCTTGCCTATATGGCATTACTGAAGCGGCGATACTGGCGGCCGGGTATGCTCCCGCCATTGGTTATTTGCATACCGGTAAACCACTGAGTTTTGTTTACGATATTGCTGACATTATTAAGTTTGATACCGTTATACCGCTAGCATTTCGCATTGCAGCAAAAAGCCCTTTCACGCCGGAAAAAGAGATCCGTTTAGCCTGCCGTGATTTATTTCGCACCGATAAAACGCTAAAAAGGTTAATCCCTTTAATAGAGGAAATACTGTCTGCTGGCGAAATTACACCGCCAGAACCTTATCCGGATGCGCAGCCGCCAGCATTACCTGAACCACTCTCAATTGGCGATACCGGACACCGGAGTAGCTAATGAGCATGTGCATGATAGTAACCGAAGCCGTGCCACCCCGATTACGCGGTCGTTTGGCAGTATGGCTTTTGGAGGTTAGGGCAGGGGTATACATTGGTGACGTTAGTCGGCGGGTCCGTGAGATGCTATGGCAGCAAGTGGAGGCCATGGCCGACGATGGTAATGTGGTAATGGCTTGGGCCACCAATACTGAATCTGGTTTTGATTTTCTCACCTTCGGCAAAAATCGCCGCCAACCCGTTGATTTTGATGGACTACGTTTGGTGACTTTCTTGCCAGAAGAAAACAAAACCTAAATGTCAGCCGCTCTTTAACAATCCGGAAAGGTTGGTAGAAAAAAGCAGGCACTTTTTTCTATTACAAATCAGGTATATACTTTTAGTCCGTTCCCCGTAAGCACGGGGATAAACCGTCTTCACAGCCTGCAGAGTTACCCGATGATTTCCGTTCCCCGTAAGCACGGGGATAAACCGCCTTTAATTGTTGATAATTAGCGCCAGTTATTCCGTTCCCCGTAAGCACGGGGATAAACCGGTAATTTAACCGCCAATAATGGCAAACAATAGCCGTTCCCCGTAAGCACG
>NZ_JBFJPY010000113.1:0-9853 GCF_041616895.1 Arsukibacterium sp. | reverse complement strand
TGTGGCAGCGCTCTACCGAAGACCGCTATGCCGATCCGGGCCGGCCATTAATGACCACCGCTGACAATGGTCAGCGTATGCTACGGTTAGAAAATGGCCATATTTACCTGACCGCGGTTGGCGCATCAGAGCAGGGCAACCGGCCATTTATCGATAAATATGAGCTGACAAGCGGCAACACCGAGCGGCTATGGCGCTCAGAAGCGCCGTATTATGAATACCCAATCACCCTGCTGCCGGGCGACAAATTACTCACTCAGCGTGAAGCCCCTACCGAGCCTGCTGATTTTTACCTGCGCGATTTACAAAGTGGCAAGCTAACGGCGTTAACCGATACACCGCACCCGATGCCGCATACGCTGGGTATTAGCCGCGAGCTTATTAACTATCAGCGGGCGGATGGTGTACCCATGTCCGCTAACCTGATTTTACCTGCAGGTTATGAGCCCAAGCGCGATGGACCGCTACCGACGGTTATCTGGGCGTACCCGCGCGAGTTTCGAAATGCCGCCGCTGCGGGCCAGGTGTCAGACTCGCCGTATCGCTTTAACCGCATAAGCTACTGGACGCCGCAATTTCTGGCTACGCAGGGTTATGCCGTGCTGGACAATGCCACTATGCCAATTGTCGGTGAAGGTGAAACCGAGCCCAACGATAACTTTATTGCCCAGCTGGTATTAAATGCCGAAGCGGCAATTGGCGCCGGGGTAAGCCGCGGGGTAACCGACCCACAGCGGGTAGCCATTGGCGGCCATTCCTATGGTGCCTTTATGACGGCAAATTTACTGGCCCATACCAACTTATTTAAAGCCGGTATTGCCAGAAGCGGTGCCTACAACCGCAGCTTAACGCCTTTTGGTTTTCAGCGTGAGCAGCGCACCTTATGGGACGACCCTGACTTGTATCTGGCAATGTCACCGTTTTTCCATGCAGATAAACTGAAAACCCCGCTGCTGATGATCCACGGTACCGACGACAACAACTCAGGCACCTTCCCGATGCAAAGCGAGCGTTTGTATCAGGCTATTAAAGGCCATGGCGGTACGACCCGCCTGGTCATGCTGCCGCTGGAATCGCATGGCTATCGTGCCCGCGAGTCCGTGCTGCATATGCTGTGGGAAACCCAGCAGTGGCTGGATGAGTTTGTTAAAAACGCCGAGCCAGCCAAGGCACCATAACGCGGGTAATAACTCATTATTACCATTAAGAGGGCTGCGAGGGCAGTCCTCTTTCATTAACTTAAAGTCTACTACTCCCGACGTTTTAGCATCTACTTTCGCTCCTGGAATAAACTGTTGATTTAATGGTGCTTACTGGCTACTGTTCACTATTTAAAAATAAAATGTAGTTTACATTATGTTAAATGTCGGATCGGGCTTTCAATTAAACTGTTAGCTAATCAAAATCAACCTTAATCTTACTGTCAACAAATGTAATTCAGCATCAATATATGGAAATTGAAATGAAAAAAATATGGTTTATTGTAATTACCTGCATGTTTATTACCTCGTGTGTAAATACTACCGTTATTAAAGAAATATCGGTTGAAGACGCGAAACAAGCTAGCCCTATTAATGGGGTTACCGCGGGTTGCTCTGGCATGGGGCTAACTCGAGACTGTAGTAGCATGAATGGTGCTACCAGAGTGGTTGTTGTGAAGGGTAAAAATATCCGGGTCTCAGCAAACGATGCTGGAACAACAATTCTTCTAATGCATGACACAAATGAATGTGGCTTAACTGAAGTAAAATGCCAAACAGATGTCAATAATAGAAATTATCAGTTATTAAAAACGTATTACCTCACAAAAAATGTCTCCATTAATAAAGTCGAAACAGTTGCGGCTGGAAAGTCTGTTGCGGGTTACTTATTACAGCTTAATTCAGATGGTTACTCTATTTTGTAAGGTGAATAGAAAGTGTTCGTTAATGAGGCAAGGTCAACAATTGGAGGCGTGCAGCGTGGAATCGATAAAAACGGAAGAAACAATAGCGAGTTCGGCTAAATGTGCTGTGACAGAGCAAAATAAATCTAAGAATGAAGCCCTTGCTACGGAGCTAAATTTTGAATTGTTAAAGCAGTATGCATGGCTTTCTTCAGCCGTCTGCGGTGGTTTAATACTGTTAATTCAGATGGAAGTTATCGAATCTGGCAAAGATGTCTATATTTCATTGATGTTTTTTGGGCTTTCGATTCTATGCGCCATTTTTGGCCAGGATTATATTGTTGACTCGCTGCTCAAAGACAAAAGAATTTACGACATATCCACGATCTTAAGTCGTATCCGATTTGTTGCAATGATGTCTATCGGCATCGGCGCTGGTTACTTAAATGCCAGTTTGTTTTTATTTAACTAGTTATCAATAACTGTACTAACTAAAAGCAGGTTGAACGTGTAATTTCAAAAAGTAATCATAGTTAGCCAACGCCAGTCACGCAGCTGCTTTGGCATGATACCGCCATATAAAAGGACATATAATGGACTTTACAGAATCACAAAATGACATGAATTCAGCATTCACAGGTGGCGCAACGGGGGTTTTTGCGTCAGGTTTAGTGTGGCTTATCGCGGGTGTAGTGGGCGTCACCATGTCTAACGTTGCTGCCATGTATGCACTGTTCATTGGTGGTATGTTTATCGTTCCTCTATCTATTTTTTTCTCAAAGCTGTTATCGGCAACTGGCAAGCTATCTTCGAAAAATGTATTAAGGCACCTTGCTTTAGAGACGCTTCCGGTGCTTTTTGGCGGGTTGCTAATCGCTTTTTACGTCGCTCAAATTAAAATAGAATTATTTTTTCCAATTATGCTACTGGCTATTGGTGCTCGTTATTTTGCGTTTCATACTTTATATGCGATTAAAGAATACTGGTTACTTGGCGCATTATTGATGGTCGCAGGCGTAGCATGTCCGGTACTAGGCTTACCGTTTATTGCCGGGGCTTTTGCTGGGGCAGTTTTAGAAATCGTCTTTGCGTTAATACTATTTAGAAAAAGTAAGATGGTATTATCAGCAGCCAGGCAGCAACGTGCGTAATCCTTTTTTCGACAAATTTCACCCGAGGTTGTCAATTTCGCATTTCTGCTGGCACGATTGATTGCGGTGTTGCACTACAATTAAAAGATTCGTTAACAAAGAGAAACCAATATGATTAAGCCAGAATTACCAGAAAATGAAGCAGAAAGACTGCATGCCTTAAGAACGCTGGAAATTCTTGATACGACTCATGAAGAACGATTTGATCGCGTTACCCGCATGGCAAAGCGGATGTTTGGCGTGGAAATTTCTCTGGTTAGCTTGGTTGATCAAAACAGGCAGTGGTTTAAATCCAAGCAAGGTTTGGAGGCGTCTGAGACGCCACGCGAGATATCATTTTGTGGTCATGCTATAAATCAGGACGGTTTGTTCATTATCCCGAATGCAACGGAGGATGACAGATTTTCTGATAACCCACTGGTCACTGACGCGCCAAATATCCGTTTTTATGCCGGTTATCCGTTAAAACTGCGGCAAGGGATAAACATAGGAACATTGTGTTTAATTGACTCGAAACCTAAGCATCTTAATGAAGACGATAAGCAGCTTTTAAACGACCTGGGCGCCATGATTGAGCAGGAGATAAGGTCAATTCAATTGGCAACGCTGGACGAATTAACATTAATATCAAACCGCAGGGGATTTCTGACACTGGCAGAGCATAGTCAAAAGGTTTGCCAGCGAAAGAAAATTCCGATGTCAGTGCTTTTATTTGATTTAAATAAATTCAAACCGATCAATGACAATTTTGGTCATCATGAGGGCGATTTTGCATTAAAGCAGTTTGCAGAAGTGATGCGCAGCGTGTTTCGTGCAAGCGATGTGATTGGCCGATTGGGTGGGGATGAGTTTGTTGCGATGTTAACCGATGCCACTGAAGCGCACATTGCAGAGATTTTAACGCGGTTTGAAACAGAAATGGAGGCAATGAACAAGGCCATTAAAAAACCTTACTCGATAACGTACAGTGCCGGAGTGGCAAGCTTCGCACATGATACAGCGTTATCGCTGGAGGAAATGGTTGCGAAAGCAGATGCCGAAATGTATGAAAAAAAGAAAAACAGGGCACGTTAATGTTTGAGGATATTGTTCTCTTGGCTGAACTTGTTGCAAGCATTGATGGAGCATAGCTGAATTTTGTTATGATTTTGCTCTGAACCGTTGAACCGTCAAACAAAGGAAAAGTAATGACAACGAAATTGAATGGCACATTTCAGATTACCGGATGGGATGAATCACCTTATTTAGAAGATGATGATGGCACTAAACAGAGCCATGCCAAAATCACTCAAACCTATAGTGGTGAGATAGAGGGTTCAAGTCAGCTGCAATATCTTATGTCTTATCAAATAGGTGGCTCTGCCTTATTTGTTGGCTTTGAAACGGTATCAGCTTCAGTTAACGGTAAATCGGGTAGTTTTGTTGTTCAACATACCGGAAAGTTTGAAGCCGGAGTTGCGACCAGTAACTTTGAAATCGTACCAAATTCTGGGAAAAGCGGCTTATCAGGTATATCTGGGAAAGGCTTTTTTAAGTCTGGTGAAAATGGCCAGGCAAACTACGAATTTACTATTAATGATTAACAATCGTCAGCGAAAAGCGCTGATTGCAACGTTAAACCACTGCCCCGCGGTATATCGCGCTGGCAGTATACGTTTACTGGCTAACCCGCAATAACCTGCAAACAAAAGCCTGACTGTTGGCCAGCGCGGGTTACGTTAAAAAGAAAACAACAAAATAAAACAGGAATAGATCTATTATGGAAAATCAACAGCTTAACCGGCCCTGGGGCGTCGATTTAAAAGCCTATTGTTTGCTAATGCACTTAGCGCAATTTGCCGGAATTATTATTCCCGGTGCCGGTATTATTTTGCCCATTGTGATGTGGGTAACCAATAAAGAACAGTTTGCCGAGGTAGATGCGCATGGCAAAAATATCGTTAACTGGATCCTGAGCCTGTTGATTTATCTGGTTGTCAGTATTTTTCTGATGTTTGTCATTATTGGCTTTTTCCTGCTGTTTGCGCTGATTATTGTTAACATCATTTTCATCATTATTGGTGCAGTTAAAGCAAACCAGAACGAGGTATGGGAATACCCGCTTAGTATCAAGTTCTTTAAATAGTGCCGGATAAGCGTGAAGCAGCAGCCAATATAAAACAGCCAAGCCCTTGCTGGTTGGCTGCTGTGAAGCCAAGTAGCCTACCTACTAATAATTTAGAAGTGGTAACGTGCACCGACGCTGAACTGGGTGGTGCTTTCATCCAGTAATTTGCCAAAACTTAAATCGGTTGCCAGGGCAAACCTGGGGGTGAAATTATACTGCGCGCCAACACCTAAGCCATACTGAGATTTATTGTCCAGGTCGGCATTCAGATATTCATAATAGGCGCTGCCCGACAGTTCCAGCGATGTAGTAATATTCGAGCGCAACTTAACTTCGGCTTTTAACGAGTTTTCGGTGCTGCTTTCAGAATAACGTTCACTTTCAGAAAGTTGGTTATCTACAAAAACCCTGAAAGTGCTTTTTGCGCCCAATCGGTAGCCACCAAAATAACCCGCAATGCTAAGATTGGTTTGGTCATTGATTGGCATAATGTAACCGCCGCCGACGTAATAGCGATCGAAGCTCAGACTTTCTGTCACCTCTAGCCGTGCATTATTATAAACTTCAGCATAAGACTCGCTGTCGGTGAAGCGCTGCCATTCTGTGGCAATAAACCAGTTGTTATTAAACTGCCAGGCAGCTTTTGCACCAAAGCCAGTATCTGAGAAGCTCTCGTCTCCCGATTGAGAAATATGCTCTACCGAGCCCTGGACATACCGGTAACTTGGTGCGGTGTCAGCCTGTACTGCGGCACAACCCAATAACGCCAACGCAAGCACACTTTTTTTAAACAGCATAAAACATCCTATTTTATTAAATTAATTGTAACTATTAAAATGCGGCTGTATTTATATATGAAACAAATGAGAGGGTAAATGACTTTTTTTAAAAAATATGTAACAAGAAGTGCGGGGCTGACCGGGATAGTGATTTAAGACCAGCAGCCGCTAAGCTGCTGGTCTTATTCAGGTAACTCTGGTGATAAATTAATGCTTGGATTGACGCTGTTCTGCCATCGCTGTGATCAGCTGGCGTACGTCGCTTTGCTGCAGTGCCTGCTCGAAATCAAGTGGCAGTTTACGCCGCCAATTCGGGTATTCCGTGCTGGTGCCCGGTATGTTAACCGGGGTGGCTACCAGCATCAGGTCTTCCAGCTGATACGCCATTAAGCGGGCAGGCGTGGCAGCCAGGTAGAGGTGGCTGTTGGTCACTAACTGCCGCACATTACCGTGCTCCAACTGCAGCTGCTGACAGAGCAATTGCTTTTCATCTTTGCGCAATTGCTCCAGATTGGCAGCGATCTCTGCACTGGGGAATAAATCTAACTTATGCCGCAGCGCCAAATCGTGTTCATGCCAGTAGCCGACCAGGGTTGGCATATCGTGGGTGGTGACCGTTGCCAGAGACAATGCCGGATAGGTTTGGTCGCGGTGCTGATAACTGCCGGCTTTTTGCTCCAGCATAAATACCCGGTAAGACATCACCTGATAAGTTGCCATTAACGCACTGATTTCAGCTGGCACTGTGCCTAAGTCTTCGCCAATAACCACACAATGGTTACGCTGACTTTCCAGCGCCATAATGGCAAACAGTTCATTGGCCGGCATGCTGATATAGCCGCCGGCCGTGGCGTCAGCACCAGGCGGGCAACACCACAGCCGCAGCAGCGCCATAACATGGTCCAGGCGCAATGCTCCGGCGTAGCGCATATTGGCACGGATCAGTTGAATAAAGGGCTGGTAGGCTTTTTGGCGTAAGGTGTCCGGGTTGTACGCCAGCAAGCCCCAGTTCTGGCCTTTGGGTGCCATAATATCGGGTGGTGCGCCTACGCTCAGCTGCATCAGAAAGTCTTCCGGTGCCCCCCAGCTTTCTGCACTGTTGCTATTAGCGCCTACGGCCACGTCACAGTACAGGCCAATGGCCATACCTTGCTGCTGACATTGCTTTTTTACGTCAGCCAATTGTTGCTGCGCCAGCCATTGTAAATACAGTTGCTGGTCAATGGCATCGCGGTGCTCTTCGGCAAATTGCTTTACGGCATCGCTATGCGGCTGCTGATATTCTGGCGGGAAGTTTTGCCAGCAGGCCATCTGCATATCGCGTTTAAACAGCACCGTTTGTAGCACCTGGTAACGTGCCAGATCCAGCAGACTGCTATCGCTTTGTGCAATAAACTGCTGAAATTGCCGGGCCCGCTCGCTGTCGCTGCTCAGATGATGTTGTTTAAAATGCTGGTAAAGCAAACCGGCTATTTCTGCCTTTAAAGTGCTTACCGCATGGTAGTCAACGTCTGCTGCTGCCCTACACCGCTGTAATCGGGATTGAAAAGGCTGGCTGGCATAAAGCTGCTTAGCTGCCTGGCATTCTGCAAATTCCGGACTGTGTTCCAGCGCCACATACAGGGTATTTAACCAGAGCCGGCTGTTGGGGCTATAGGGGCTGCAGTCCTGAGGCAGACCAGGATACAAGGCATGCAACGGGTTTAAGCCAATAAAGTCATTACCCAGTTCCGCTAAGGGCGCCACCAGGTTTTTTAAATCAACAAAATCACCAATACCCCAGTTGCGGCTGGAGCGCAGGGCATACAGCTGAATGGCCGGGCCCTTGGTGTTGTGCAGTACTGCCTGGTCCTGTAGCTGAAAACAGCGACTGGGGCTGACAATAAGTTGTTGCTGATACTGTTGTTCAGGAGCGGAAGCGGTGGCCTCTGCCGTTAGCGTTAATTGATGATAACCTGGTGGCAGCTCGACGTTTATTAGCAGATTAAACGCCAGATACTCTTTATCGTTCAGTTGCTTACGCTCAATAATATCGCTGGTGGCAACCTGCAACTGGCCTGAATACTCCTGTTGCTGCTCGGTTACTAACCGCCATTGCCAGCCACTGCAGGCGCTGGCTACCGGCTGTTGCACCCGCACGGTAAGGGGGGGCTGTGCTGTGATCACCTGAACCGGGGCGACCACTTCAGCCCACGGCTTATGTTGTAACTCGCGAATGTGACCGGCTATCGCCTCGGCGCTTGTTAAGTCGTAGCCCATTGCCGTCAGAATGGCGTGTTGATCCGCCAGAGCAATATGCTCAGTATGGCCCTGAGCATGAATATAACGGTCTTGCAGGCCCGCTAACGCCGCGAGTTGCTTAATTGGTTCCATACATCACCTGTCGGCTGGCCAGGGTATTCCCCGGATAAGAACGGCTTATTGTGGTGTTACTACGCTGGCGATAAACACCGGGCGAGCAACCTTGCCAGCTTTTAAATGCTTTTTGAAAACTACTTTGTTCTTCAAAACCGAGCTGGGTTGCAATTTGTTGAATATTAAGTATATTTTCCTGCAGATACTGCTGCGCTAACTGGTGGCGGCATTCGCTAACCAGCTGCCGAAAGCAGGTATTGTTACTCTGCAAAAAACGCTGCAATGACCGGCTACTGATATTCAGTGCCCCGGCAGCGTCATTTAACCTGGGAACCTGCGGCAATTGCCGGCAAATCTGCTGTTTTAACAGCGATAACTGACAATGGCGCTGGCCACTGTTAGGCTCATGTCGCAGGCGGTACCGTATCAAACCATGATGTATGATCGTCATTTTGCAATGCTCCAAGTTGGCAGCAAAGCAAAATCCCCGGCTTTGCTCGTAGCTGCCATTAATTGGTGCAAGCATAAATCAACGTTGGACCATAGTTAAACATGCTGCATACGTATGCAGCGAAAATAGCCAGAAATGCAAGGCAGTGAAAGCGTGTCTGAAGGGCTGTTTTCTAACCTGGCCGACAACAAAGTGCAGCAGTCACCATCGAGCTGATGGCTTTATGTACAAGGCTTGCACTGTATTTGTGCGCTCGTTAACCACTTTGCTCCGCCGTTGTGCAATAAGCGGCTTATGAATACGTATTCATGTTGAGCTTAGGCCCGAATAAGTTTAATAAATGACCATAGTAAAAGTTGGTTAGTAAGTTTTCACCGCTTGCGATAAGTCGGGAAGAGTTTGCTGCTAAACAATAACAACCTCACCGGGGATAAGGGTAATGAAAAATTTTAAACTAAATATGCTGACTGTCGCGCTGATTGCCGCAGGCGCCAGCTCTGCGGCAGTAGCGCAACAAACGTCTGACGCCAGCGAGCAGGCAAAAGAAGATGGAATAGAAGTGATTGCGGTAACGGGTTATCGCGGTAGTCTGCAAAAAGCACAAGCCATTAAAATGAGTGAAAGCTCGGTGGTCGAAGTGTTGTCAGCAGAAGACATTGGTAAGCTGCCCGATACCAGTATTGCTGAGTCGCTGGCCCGCTTACCTGGCCTGGCTGGTGAACGTCGTAATGGCCGTACCAGCGGTTTATCGGTGCGGGGCTTTAACGAAAACTACGTGGGTACCTCGTTAAACGGCCGTGAACTTTTAGGTATGGGCGATAACCGTGGCGTAGAGTACGACTTATACCCATCGGAAATTGTTTCTACCGCAGTGGTATATAAAACGCCGGATGCTACAGTTTTGGCCCAGGGCATCGGTGGCACCATCGATCTGCAAACAGTGCGGCCATTAACTGCCGAGTCTACCCTGACCTTTAATGCCAACTTTGAACAAAATGACTACTCAGCGGGTAACCCGGATTTCGACAATAGTGGTCATCGTTTCTCAGTAAACTTTGTTGACAAGTTTTTAGACGATACCGTTGGTGTAGCGCTGGTTGTATCATCAATGGAAACGCCACGCCA
>NZ_JBFJPY010000112.1:0-9865 GCF_041616895.1 Arsukibacterium sp. | reverse complement strand
TTATGAGCAGGCCGCGGCGTTACCGTTAACTGCGATAACGGCCTGGGAATTGCTGTTTGACCGGCTTGAATTAGATCAATCCAGTCTGAAATATCCGCGGCCATTACTGTTAATTACCGGCGCCGCGGGCGGTGTTGGCTCGATGCTGGTGCAGCTTGCCCGGCAACTGACCAGTGTTTGTATTGTCGCAACGGCTTCCAGACCGGAAACGCAGGCCTGGGTCAAATCGTTGGGTGCACATTACGTGGTGGACCACAGTAAGCCTTTGCAGCCACAATTAGCAGAGTTGGATATTGATCGCGTAAGCCATGTTGCCAGTTTAACCCATACCGAACAGCACTATCCTGAGCTGGTAAAACTGTTGGCACCGCAAGGTAAACTGGCCCTGATTGACGACCCTGTAGGTGGAATTGATATTATGCCACTGAAACAAAAAAGCATTTCGTTGCACTGGGAGTTTATGTTTACCCGTTCATTATTTGCCACAGCAGATATGCATTTGCAGCATCAGTTGTTAACCGATTTAAGTCGCTTAATAGAGCAGGGCCAGATAAAAACCACCTTACAGCAAACGCTGGGCAGCATTAATGCGGCCAATCTGCGCCAGGCCCATGCGTTGCTGGAAAGTGGCAAAGCTATGGGCAAGGTCGTGCTGGCCGGTTTTTAACCGGCAGCAAGTGGTGTGACACATCAGGCTATTTGCTGATCCTGTTGATCGAAGCTATAGCTGGCTTTAAATAACACTTGTTCCAGCGCCAGTTGCAGCGCTGTGTTAATTGGGTAGTGGCGGTTTCCAAGCTGGTAATCCAGTTCATTTACCTGCTCTTTGCTTTGCATCATCAGTGGCGGCGGTGAGCTTTGCAGCATAATGACGCTTTGCTGATACTTTGCCGGGTGATCACTCTTAATGGTTTTACATACCGATAATGAGGTTTGGCCGGTTTTATCGCGATAGCCAGCAGCACCAAACATCCGGCAAATACTGGGGCGTTGCTGATAGATACTGCACTGTCCCTGTTTACCATCAAAAGATAACTTCTGATAGAACACACACCCTTGTGGCTGCGTTAACTGCCCGAGGTCACTCAGGGTTTGTTCGGCTTTGCCTTGATCAAACAAGTGCAATGCCAGCGGCAGCATTTCCAGCACGGTTGCCTCGATAGTCGGCGCCAGACAGCACTCACCACAGCCGCTGCGGCATTGTAAGCCCTGGCGCTGTTGATAATCACTGAAAGTTTCCGCTATTTCGCCATACACAGCCTCAACACGACGCGATAATTCACGCAGCCGTAACATACAGACTCCGAACGAAATACATAAAGGGTTTGCTTAATAAAGAAACGACGGATTGTCGCGGCGCCATTCTACGCTGAGCCGGATCAACTCAGCAAGAGGGCGCTGTAAATATAGTCAACACGCCCAAATACATCAGCTAGTTATCATAGGCTCGGTATAGAGGTGGATCCGGTTCTGACCTTTATCCCGGGCACTGATAGCAGCAGCGGCAGCCTGGATTAGAAAGCTGTCACTATCCTGGCGGCTGTTATCAATCACCCGGATCCCAATATTAATGCTGATCGTAAACTGTTGCTGCTGCCAGCTAAAGTTAAATGCCTTGACCAGATCGATTAAACGATATGCCACTACCAGTGCTTCATTGGCATTTTTGCCGGGAGACAGCAGAGCAAACTGGTCTTTCTCCAGCCGGGCCAGCATATCAGCAGGGGCCAGATTTTGCGCCAGCTGCTGGCCCAGCTGCTTCAGTAAATCATCACCGGCAGTATGGCCAAACCGGCTGTTGATATCATTAAATTCGGCCACATCGATAAATAACAGGCTGCTTTTCCGTTTCCCTGCCTGATATAAGGTGCGGGTAAGCTGCTGCAATAGATAATGACGATTATACAAGCCGGTTACCGCATCATGGTTGGCCTGATAACTTAACTGTTCATAGGCCAGTTTCTGTTTGCTGATATCAATAACAGAACCATGAATAAAGGCGGGTTCGGTGGCCGTAGCCGGCACCAGCCTGGCTGATAGCAGGGCCCAGAACGGGCTGCGATCGGCCCGTAAGCCACGGATCTCAGCTTGTTGTTGACCAAACTTATGCAACTGACTGGTAAAATCCAGTCGATCAGTCGGGTTTGCATAAAACCGAGCCATGCCATTGACGCCCACGTCCTGACGTAACTCACTGATTTGCTGGTATCCCAGGATCTGCAGTAATGCCAGATTGGCATCGACTAACTGTCCTTCAGCATTGCCGACAAACAGGCCTTCGTTGGCCTGATGAAACAGCGTCTTATATTTACGCAGTTCGTTAAGCGCCGCATGATCGGTGGTTTGTACTGCATGAATATGGTCGAGACTGAAATGAATAACCGACATACACAATAAAATAAGCAGCAGCGTTAAATAGTGCCATTCCAACAGCTGTTTAAAATAACCCAGTTGCGCCATGGTCAGAATGGCGGCACTGAGTAGCAAAAAGAAACAAGCTAATGCCAGCGAGCGGGCGCTTTTCTGGCCGGCAACGGCATAGTGCAGGGTAAGCAGAATATTGCTGCTAAGTAACACTGTGATACTGCCCAGCAATAGCCAGAACCGCCATTCGCCACCGACAAGTAGCGGGCTGAACAGTAAACACAGCGCCAGCAGGTTATTAAAGATATGTACCTTGTGCCAGATAAACGACAGTGGTTGCTCCAGCCTGGCCCGGATAAATAAATTAAGGCATAACAATGAAATCCCGGAAAAAATGTACAGAATAGCCAGATTAATCGCCGGGTTGTCAGGCCACATCAACGGAAACGCCAGGCCATTCAGGATAGCCAGAACCATAGCAAAACCGGTAAAAAACAAGCCCTGATACAAACGATGGCGCTGGCGCAGCTGGTTGAACAGTAAAAAACTGTGCAAGGCCAGCATCAGCAAAATACCACTAAGCACCCCGTCGAAAATCGCATTACCCTGCTGCACACTGATAAAAGCTTCCGGTTGCCACAGGGTGATGTCACTGGGGATAATGGCCGCATCCACTACCCGCAGATAAACGTCAAAGTCCTGCTCTGGGCCGAAGTTCAGCGCAGTGACGTAGCTACGATAGGGCAATGCCCGGACGTTGAACGGATAATCATTGCCGGTGCGGTTAAGCAGTTCGATATCTTTGCTGGCCCGATCAACCCGATACACCTCAAGTTTGTCTACCATGGGAAAGTTATATTCCAGTAACCAGGTTACCGGTTGTTTGCTGGTATTGCGCAGCCGGGCTTTAAACCAGACGGGGTTGTCGTCGCTGACCAGAATACGTTTATCAACGGCGACCGCTTGAAAACTATGGAGGTAGGCTGGATCAGCCAGAATATCATCAAGAGTAATGTCACGGGGGGTGCTCAGATAATACAGATATTGAATACCGGTTTTGGCGGTAGCATCGGGGTCAAGCCGATTGCTATCGGTTTGTGCGACCAGAGGCCAGCTACAAAGCCATAACAGCAAGGCATATATCCAGGATTTTACTGGTACCACTTGGGCTCTCCGTCGGCGGGCAACACCGTTAACACCACGGGGTTTCAGGCCAATCTGGCTGCCCGCTGAATTTTAACAGTAGCTTAGCTTAATTGCTTACGTTTTAGCTATAGAAAAATAACATTAGCCGCTAGCGGCCAGATAGTCACCTATCTCTGCAATAAATTCACTGCCATAGCGGCTCAGTTTAGTATTACCTACGCCCGACACGGCCAGCATGCTGCTATTGTCGGTGGGTAAGCGCTGACACATGTCGATTAAGGTTGCGTCACTGAATACCACAAACGGCGGTACATCATCCCGCTCTGCCAATTGTTTACGCAGGGTCCGTAGCCGGGCAAATAGCGCCCTGTCATACTTTTGGTTGCCAAGCTTGGCGGGCACTTTCTGGCTGCTTTGCAGGCGCGGTACCGCCAGTTGCAGGTTGGTTTCACCCCGCAATAGTGGCCGGGCTGCAGGTAATAACTGCAACACCGAGTTGCGGGTAATATCCTGCTGCAAATAACCAAAATGTACCAGCTGGCGCAACACGCTTAACCAGTAGTCATGGCTGTGATCCTTGCCAAGGCCCCAGGTACTGAGCTTATCATGCGCCTGCTCGCGGATTTTCTGGTTCTGGCTACCGCGCAGCACCTCAATCACATGGGCCATTCCATAACTTTGCTCTACCCGGTATACACATGACAATGCTTTACGTGCCAGCTCGGTGGCATCAAATTGCTGCGGCGGGTTTAAACAAATATCACAATTCCCACAGCGTTGCTGCCTTGCTTCGCCAAAGTAATTGAGTAATACCAGGCGGCGGCAGGTCTGGGCCTCGGCAAAGGCGGCCATGGCCTGAAACCGTTGCCAGGCAACTTCAGCCCGTGCCGGGTTTTCTTCTGCTTCCAGCCAGCGTTTCATCCGGGTAATATCTGCCGGGTCAAACAACATCAGTGCTTCCGCCGGCACGCCATCACGACCGGCCCGGCCGGTTTCCTGATAATAGGCTTCAATGGTACGAGGCAATTCAAAATGAATAACAAAGCGAATATTAGATTTGTTTACGCCCATGCCAAATGCCACGGTGGCAACAATGATTTGAATGTCATCCCGCTTAAAATCGTCCTGCACCCGGCCCCGCTGCTCGCTGTCGTGGCCAGCATGGTATGCCGCCACTTTAAAACCGCGTTCAGATAGCTGGGCACTTAGCTCATCGACTTTGCGCCTTGAGCTGCAGTAAATAATACCGGCACTGCCTTCCTGCTGTTTTAAATAGCTGACCACTTGTTCCAGCGGCCGAAACTTTTCCTGTACCGTATAGCGGATATTGGGCCTATCGAAGCTGCCGGTGTAAATACACGGGCTCTGCAAGGTTAACTGCTGCACAATATCCTGGCGGGTCGCAATATCAGCGGTAGCCGTCAGTGCCATCACCGGCACGGCAGGAAAACGCTGTTTTAATAGCGCCAGTGCCATATAGTCGGGCCGAAAGTCATGGCCCCACTGTGAAATACAATGGGCTTCGTCTATGGCAAACAAGCTGACGCCCACATCAGTTAGCCGGTCTAAAAATGCCGGTTGCAATAACCGTTCGGGAGCCACATACAAGAGTTTTAACTCGCCACGACGTAGCCTTGCAAACACCTCAAGCACCGCTTCCCGGCTTAAGCTACTGTTAACGAACTCGGCGGCGATACCATTGGCTTGCAAGGCGTCAACCTGATCTTTCATCAGCGACATTAACGGCGAGACGACTATCGTTACCTGGTGCAAATGCAAGGCGGGTAACTGATAGCACAGCGATTTTCCGCCACCGGTCGGCAGCAACACAAAGCTGTCGCGTCCCTGCAGTGCCGCATCAATAATTTCGGCTTGGCCATCGCGAAAGGCGCTGTAGCCAAAGGCTTGTTTTAAAGTGGCTAATAACTGTTCTGACACGCGCCGTCGATACTCTGAAAAAATCAGCGGCTATTGTATGCGTTAAGCCCGCTGATTTACAGCTTTGCGGTAATTGAATCTGGCCGCTGAACACGTTACTGGTCAGACCAATTTGATTGTGGCTAAAACAGCCTGGCGTTATTGGAGTTTTAACTCTAAATATTTTCTGTTTTGCCTTTGCGGCTATTGTCTGCTTTATTTACTTGTTATAGAAAAACTGGTACCGTATCGCCTCTTTTAAATATTGGTAATACCAATTTACAACTTGTCGAAAGGCAACCCAGCACAAGCGAAGCTAATCCGGCATGGCAGATTATAAAATTAAACCCGCTAAACTCTCAGACCGTATCGTAGAGCAGCTGGAAAACATGTTGCTGGAAGGCAGCTTTGCCCCGGGCCAGCGTTTACCGGCAGAGCGTGAGCTGGCTGAGCGGTTTGATGTGTCACGGCCGTCCTTGCGTGAGGCTATCCAGAAGCTGGAAGCCAAGGGCTTGCTAAGTCGGCGCCAAGGCGGTGGTACTTATGTCTGCGATAATTTAGCAGTAGGTTTAACCGATCCTTTGTTTGCGTTAATTGGTCGCCACCCAGAGTCACAGTTCGATTTGCTGGAGTTTAGGCATGCGTTAGAGGGCATTTGTGCCTATTACGCTGCACTGCGCGGCACGGCTGCCGATCATCAGCAAATAAAAGATTTATACAACAGCATATGTTTAAGCCAGCAGCAACAGGATGTTGATGCTGAAGCCAAAGCTGTCGGCCAGTTTTATCTGGCGGTAGCGGAAGCGTCACATAATGTGGTGCTGCTACATTTAGTCCGTGGTTTAACACCGCTGGTAGAGCAAAACGTGCGGTTAAACCTGGTGGCGCTGGCAGCGCGCGAGGGCAGTGCTGAACAACTTAATGCCCACCGCCAGCGGTTAATGCAGGCGGTAATTAATGGCGAGCCGGAAAAAGCCCGTCAGGCCAGTAATGGCCACTTAGCTTTTATTGAAGAAGCGTTGTTGGAAGTAAACAAAGAGCGCTCGCGCATTGAACGCTCTTTGCGTCGTTCCCAGCAAGGCTGATAACCTGATAATTTTAAACGCCCAGGCGTGAATAACCATAGGAAACCTCGATATGTCTGAAGTCAGTAAGAATGACATCGACGCTCTGGAAACAAAAGAGTGGCTGGAAGCACTGGAGTCAGTGGTTCGCACCGAAGGTGTGGAGCGGGCGCAGTTTCTGCTTGAGCAGGTATTAGAACAAGCCCGCTTAGAGGGCGTAGCCATGCCAACCGGCGTGACGACTAACTACATTAATACCATTCCACCACAGCAGGAGCCGGCTTACCCTGGCGATGTTAATCTGGAACGGCGTATCCGCTCGGTTATTCGCTGGAACGCCATTATGATCGTGCTGCGCGGCTCGAAAAAAGAGCTGGAACTGGGCGGCCATATGGCATCTTACCAGTCGTCTGCGGCATTTTATGAAACCTGTTTTAACCATTTCTTCCGCGCGCCGAATGAAAAAGACGGTGGCGACTTAGTCTATTATCAGGGCCATATTTCACCCGGTATTTATGCCCGTGCCTTTGTGGAAGGCCGCTTAACGGCAGCGCAGCTGGACGGCTTTCGCCAGGAAGTGGATGGCAACGGCTTATCGAGCTACCCACACCCGAAATTAATGCCCGAGTTCTGGCAGTTCCCGACGGTATCGATGGGTTTAGGCCCGATAGCCGCTATTTATCAGGCACGCTTTTTAAAATACTTAAATGGCCGCGAGTTAAAAGACACCAGCGAACAACGGGTATACGCCTTTTTGGGCGACGGTGAGATGGACGAGCCGGAATCACGCGGTGCCATCAGCTTTGCCGCCCGCGAGAAACTGAACAATCTGTGTTTCCTGATTAACTGTAACCTGCAGCGCCTCGATGGCCCGGTAATGGGTAACGGAAAAATCATTCAGGAGCTGGAAGGCTTGTTCCGGGGCGCAGGCTGGAATGTGATTAAAGTGGTGTGGGGCCGTGGCTGGGATAAATTGCTGGCCAAGGACACCACCGGTAAATTGTTACAACTAATGAATGAAACGGTTGATGGCGATTACCAGACCTATAAAGCCAACGACGGTGCTTTTGTTCGCAAGCATTTCTTTGGCCGTTATCCGGAAACCGCTGCCCTGGTTGCTGATATGACCGACGAAGAGATTTTTGCCTTAAAGCGCGGTGGTCATGAGCCTTCTAAGTTATTTGCTGCCTTTAAAGCTGCGCAAAACTGCACTGACAAACCAACGGTTATTTTAGCTAAAACCGTTAAAGGGTATGGTATGGGTGATGCTGCCGAAGGCAAAAACATTGCCCACCAGGTGAAAAAAATGGATATGACCCACGTATTGCAATTGCGCAAGCGCCTGGGTCTGGAAGATTACATCAGTGAAGAGGCGGTTGACGATCTTCCGTATATCGAGTTGCCAAAAGACTCACCAGAATTAAAGTATCTGCACGATCGGCGTAACGCGCTACATGGTTACACGCCGGTGCGCCTGCCTAAATTTACCAAACCGTTAACCCTGCCTGAGCTGGATGCGTTTGACTCATTATTAACCGAGCAGAAACGCGAAATCTCCACCACCATGGGTTACACCCGTATTCTGAATGTGTTGTTAAAAGACGAACATATTGGTAAGCAAATAGTCCCTATTATTGCCGATGAAGCCCGTACTTTCGGTATGGAAGGTCTGTTCCGGCAAATTGGTATTTATAACCCGGGTGGTCAGACGTACACTCCGGAAGACCGTTCTGTGGTGTCGTACTACAAAGAAGATGTTGGTGGTCAGGTATTACAGGAAGGGATTAACGAGCTGGGTGCCATGTCGTCCTGGGTGGCCGCAGCCACCTCTTACAGCACCAACGATTTACCGATGATCCCATTCTACATTTACTACTCGATGTTTGGTTTCCAGCGGGTAGGTGATATGGCCTGGATGGCCGGCGATCAGCAGGCACGTGGTTTCCTGTTAGGCGCTACCGCCGGGCGAACCACCTTAAATGGTGAAGGCCTGCAGCATGAAGATGGCCACAGCCATGTGCTGGCCAGCACTGTGCCTAACTGTATTTCGTATGACCCGACTTATGTGTACGAGCTGGCAGTGATTATGCAGGACGGCATTCGCCGCATGTATGGTCCGGATCAGGAAAATATTTATTACTACATTACGGTAATGAATGAAAACTACCACCACCCGGCCATGCCAAAAGGCGCCGAGGAAGGTATTCGTCGCGGTATTTACAAGCTGGAGTCGTATAACGGTGATCGCGGTAAGGTACAACTGTTAGGCTCAGGCACCATCTTTAACGAAGTGCGTAAAGCTGCTGAAATTCTGAGCAAAGACTACGGCGTTGCCTCAGATGTGTTCTCGGTTACCTCGTTTAACGAGCTGGCGCGCGATGGTCAGGATGTTGAGCGCTTCAATATGTTAAACCCAGATGCGAAAGAGAAGACGTCATTTGTGGCGACGGTATTGGGCACAGCCCCGGCAATTGCTGCTACCGATTATATGAAGAACTACGCCGAGCAAATTCGTGGCTTTATCCCGGCAGTGTCATACAAGGTACTGGGCACGGACGGCTATGGCCGCTCAGACAGTCGCGAAAATCTGCGTCGTCATTTTGAAGTAAACGCTGGGTATATTGTGGTTGCTGCGCTGGCTGAACTGGTAAAACAGGGTGAGCTTAAAAAAGCGGTGGTAAGCGAAGCCATTAAGAAATTTGGCATTGATGCAACCAAAACCAACCCGTTGTACGCGTAAGGGGATAACTGATGACGAATGAAATTAAAGTACCCGACATTGGCGCAGATGAGGTTGAAGTAACCGAAATACTGGTTAAAGTTGGCGACAAAATCAAACCAGAGCAGTCTTTACTCAGCGTTGAAGGCGATAAAGCGGCGATGGATATTCCGTCTCCCGAAGGCGGCGTGGTTAAAGAAATTAAAGTAAAAACCGGTGACAAAATCGAAACCGGCAGCCTTATTATGATTTTTGAAGGCGACGCTGACGGCGACTCGAAAGACAGCGACGACAAAGATCAGGCTAAGCAGTCTGACGATAAAAAATCAGATGATAAAGCATCAGCTGACAAAAAATCTGACGATAAAAAGTCTGATGATAAAAGCGGGGATGACAAAAAGTCTGCTTCCAAAAAATCAGGCGGTAGTGCCACTAAAGAGGTTGAAGTGCCGGACATTGGTGGCGATCCGGTTGAAGTCACCGAAATTCTGGTGAAAGTGGGCGACAGCGTTAAAGCCGATCAGTCACTGCTTAGCGTTGAAGGCGACAAAGCCAGTATGGAAGTGCCTGCGCCGTTCGAGGGCAAGGTAAAGGAAATTAAGGTTAGCGTCGGCGACAAAGTCGAAACCGGTAGCCTGATCATGGTATTTGAAAC
>NZ_JBFJPY010000111.1:0-9934 GCF_041616895.1 Arsukibacterium sp. | reverse complement strand
TGCTGAATTTTTGCCGTCATAAATACCACGGGAGTATGTTTTGTTGCCGGCAGCTGCCGTAATGCAGCAAGGGTCTGCAAGCCATCCATTTGCGGCATCATCACATCCAGCAAAATAAGTTGCGGACCAAACTCTGCTGCCTGAGCCAGTGCACTCTGACCGCTATCACAGCTTAGTAACTCAAAGCCGGCCACATCAGTCAATGCAATTTCTGCCACAGTGCGGATGGACTCATCGTCTTCAACATGCATAATTTTTTCTAACGGCATAAACGTAACACCTCAAGTAAGCTCGTTCTTAATCTTTTCATATTTCTATAGTAGCTGCCGTGCTGCATCGATCCAACAAGTAAACAATATGCTGATATTCAATACCACTGTGCAGCGATAAGCCAATTTCACAGGTTCTGCTGGTTGACACCCCCCGTGAGCACTCACTTACCTGAGCAGCCAAACCTGACAGTGCGGCGGCGTTAAGCTCCGGCAGCACAAGCCCTTTGTCACCAGCAAACCCGCAGCAACTTATGCCCTCAGGGACAATCGTCTCATCTGAACAGGTGCCCAGCAATTGCTGTAATTTTGCGCTCTGGCCAAGCTGACTGGCGCTACAGGTAATATGCAGCGCTACCGGCCCGGCCTGCTTGTTCAACACCAACTTTGGCAACACCTGATCATATAAAAAATCGACACTGTCGATAATGTTTAACCGCGGATCCAGCTTGCCGCTCAGGGTTAGGCTGCAAGGACTGCTATCAGAGAAAATTGGTATTTCACCATCTTTACTCACCTCAAGTAACCATTGCTCCAGTTCATGCTGTTTAAGCTTAGCAGCAACAAATTGGCCCTTAGATTGAAAAGGCATGCCACAACACTGGTTGGCAATGCCTTGTGGTATAAGCAGCTGGTAACCAGCTTTAGCCAGTAAGTCAGTACTTACCTGCAATAAACTACGGTTATCCCGGCTATTGGCCTGCGGCGCCATTACCCGGCTGCTGCAACTGGCCAGATAAATAATGGGAGTCAGACTACTATCTGCTGGCGTTACTTTAGCACAATTCGCGCCTGGCATAGCGCTGTGCCAGCCTGGAAAAACCTTACCTAAACGCTGCCCTACTCCCAGACCAAAGCGCGCCATGGCGCTGACAGCCGCAAAATGTCGAGCCAAAAAAGTGGCCAGTCGCTGCCAGCGCCGGTTGTTTTCAGCGCGAAGCACCCGGGTTAACTCACCGGTATTAATACCAACAGGGCAAGCGGTACTGCACATACCGCAGGCTGCGCAGGTATCATTGCCAGCGTACTGATAACTTTTCGTTAATGCAGTAAGCCGCTTTGGATCGTCTCCACTTTGCTGTAATCGTGAAATTTCGCGCTGAGTCACAATGCGTTGACGTGGCGTCAGGGTTAAGTTTCGTGAAGGACAAACCGGCTCACAAAAACCGCATTCAATGCATTTGTCTACCAGCGGATCTGTTGCTGGCAAAGGTTTCAGATTTTGCACATGCAGTTGCGGGTTATCGCTTAGCACCACATCCGGATTGAGAATATGTTTAGGGTCTAGCAACTTTTTGATACGCCACATCAACTGATAGGCATCACTGCCCCACTCCAGCTCAACAAAAGGTGCCATATTGCGACCGGTGCCATGTTCGGCTTTGAGCGAACCGCCAAACTCTACGGCGACCAAATTCGCAACGTCCTGCATAAAATTATCGTAGCGCGCAACTTCTGCCGGGTCTTTAAAACCCTGGGTAAACACGAAATGCAGGTTGCCCTCTAAGGCATGGCCAAAAATAATGGCCTCGTTGTAATTATATTTAGCAAATAGTTGTTGCAGCCGGGCGACACCGTCAGCCAGTTGCGGCAGGGGAAAGGTAACATCTTCAATAATGACCGTGGTGCCGGTTTGTCGCACCGCACCCACCGCCGGGAAAATGCCTTTGCGAATGGCCCAGAGCTGGTTATAAGCGGCAGGATCGGTGCTGAAATCAACCTGTTGCTCTAGGGTAAAACCGGCAACGACTGCCCGTAATTCTGCCAGTTGACGTTGCAATACCTGAGCAGATACCGCCGTGGTTTCAATCAACAACGCGCAGCCATTATCTGATACCTGCTTTACCCAGTCCGGCATACCGGCTTTATGCTCAACCGAGCGAAGACTGCGCCGGTCTAACAGCTCCACCGCCGATACCGCCAATGGCTTTAACACTGTCAGCGCCTGGCAGCAGCTGGCAACAGAGGGAAATACCAATAAACCACTTGCCCGATACGGATACTCCGGCACAGTGTGGTAGGTAACTGCACTGATAAAGCCCAGGCAGCCCTCAGAGCCCACCATTAAATGAGTCAGAATATCAATCGGGTCTGTAAATTCAGTTAACGCATTTAATGAAAAGCCGGTAGTATTTTTTAAGCGATATTTGTGGCGAATCTTGGCGCAAAGTTGCACGTCTTGCCGGGTTTGCTCTGCCAGTAGCGCCAGATTGGCCAGCAAACTGGCATGGCTTTGCCGAAATGCCGAAACGCTTTGGCTATCTTCGGTATCCAGCACGGTGCCATCAAACAACACCAGGCGCATTGCCGCCAGGGTATTAAAGCTGTTGTGGGCGGTACCACAGCACATACCACTGGCATTGTTGGCAACAATACCGCCGATTTTGCAGCTGTTGATAGACGCCGGATCCGGGCCGATTTTACGCTGAAATTTGCTTAACACACTGTTCGCTGCCGCGCCAATAACCCCAGGTTGCAAGCGAATTTGTTCACCCAGGCCCCTTACCTCGCGCTGCTGCCAGTTTTCACCGAGCACCAGCAATACCGAGTCAGTTACCGCTTGACCAGATAAACTGGTTCCCGCCGCCCGGAATGTAATGGCAACGTGATATTCATTAGCAAACTTTAACAGTGCAACGACTTCCGCTTCGCTTTCTACCCGTAGCACTAATTTCGGTAATAAACGATAAAAACTGGCATCAGTGCCATAGGCCAGGGTAGCGATAGGATCGTCAAAATAACGCTCAGCGGGAATAAGCTTTTTTACTGCCTTTTGAAATGCAACAGGTATTGCCACAACATCGTCTCAAATCTACACGTTGGTTATGTGATAACAGGTTTTAGTTGTTTTGGCTATGGGCTCTAATACGCTATGACAGGTAAACATAAAAAAACCGGCTGTCGCCGGTTTTTTTATTAATGTAACTCTGCTTACTCAGGAGCTTTTGACACACCCACCATAGCAGGGCGTAATAACCGACCATTTAATTCATAACCTTTTTGCATTACAAAGGTAACGGTATTAGGTGCTACATCAGCTGACGGTTGAATGGTCATGGCCTGATGCTGATCCGGGTTAAAGGGCTCGCCTTGCGGGTCAATTTGTTGCACACCATATTTGCCAACGGTGTCCAGGAAGCTTTTCATGGTTAACTCTACGCCTTCAATAATGCCAGCAAAAGCTTCATCTTCACGATTAATAAAGCCCAGCGCCCGCTCGAGGTTATCCACAACCGGCAATAAGTCACCGGCAAATTTTTCCAAGGCAAACTTATGGGCTTTTTCCACATCCTGAGTAGCACGGCGCCGGGCATTTTCGGCGTCGGCTTTAATCCGTAACATTAAATCTTGCTGGTCTGCCAGTCTGGCTTTTGCTTCGGCCAGTTCAGTTTCCAGTTTCGAAATTACCGCTTGTTCACCAGATAATTCAACAGTATCGGCGTGATCGTTGGCCGGACTTTCCTGACTGGCGTTGTCCTGCTTAATTTCTTCAGCCTGCTCGTTCGGCTTTGCTTGCTCTGTCATGCTAACTACTCCAAATGAAAGTAGGTGTATTATGGGGATGGATTCTGACGATTCAAGTTTAAATTTAAACGATGAGCGCAGGCTTCCACTAAGGGTACCAGCCTGGCATAATTCATCCGCCTTGGTCCCAGTAAGGCAATAAAGCGGTGCGGCTCGGTTTGGTAGCGCTGACTGATAATACTGACCGGTGCCAGTTCAACAAACCCCGACTCCTTGCCCAGAATAAGCTTTGGGTGGGCGTCACTGGAGATTTTTTGCAATAAATTTATCAGCCCGGTCGGTTGCTCCAACATTTGAAAAACCTGTTGCAGCGCCGGATTTTGCTGATACTCCGGGCTGAGTAACAGCTGATGCTGGCCGAATATTAACGGCTGATGCTGCAAAAACTCATCCAGACTCAATTGCCCCAACACCTTGTTCATCAGTAATTGGCTGCAACCACTTTCGTTTTTCGCTATACCGGCCAGGCGGGCAATCCCATCCTGCCACTGACCATTCGACAGGGCAGCATTAAGTAAACACAATACTTTACCCAAGGTGGCACTGTCGATACTTTGAGCACAGTCGAGTACCCGATGCAAAATATCGCCATCTTCATCTATCACCACCAGTAACAAACGGTCACTGGCCAGGCGCACCAAATCTATTTGCCGCACCTCCCGGCCACTGGCCTTAGGAGCACTGATAATAGCGACGCAACCCGTCAGGTTAGTTAACAACTGGCCGGCTTGCTGACATAGCAAGGATACTGGCAAGGTTGGTACCAACTGGCGCTGAATTTCTGCCTGCCAGCGGCCTTGTAAAGGTTGCATGGTCAACATTTTATCAATAAATAAACGAATACCACTGGTTGTCGGTACCCGCCCGGCAGAAGTATGAGGTGAACGGATGAAGCCTTGTTGTTCCAGCTGAACCATGGTGTTGCGCACCGTGGCCGAGCTGACATCAAGCGCCTGGTTTTCAGCAATCAGCTTACTTGATACCGGCAAGCCATCAACCAGATACTGCTCAACAATTAGTTTTAAGATCAGTTCTGTCCTGCTTAGCGCCGCCGCCATACTACGATATACCTTATTCAGTGTTGATTATGGATCTGGGGGCTAAACCAGCAATATCAAGTTGATAAATCACTAAAATAACGCTGAGGCTGGTGGTCGGCCTAAGTGGCCGCTATACTGGCAAAACGCCAGCCAGGAACCACGATATGAGTCACGCTTTTACGAAAATTGGCCTGATTGGAAAACCCAATCATCAGGGTGCTAACCATACCCTGGTTGGCCTGTACCATTTCCTTTGCGCTAAAGGTCTTGAAGTATTTGTCGAGGAGCGGGTTGCTCAATCTCTCGCACTGGACGATGCTAAAGTGCTTGATCTGGTCGACCTGGGTAAAACCTGCGATCTGGCTATTGTGGTCGGTGGTGATGGCAATATGCTCGGTGCCGCCAGAGTACTGGCCCGGTTTAATGTGGCCGTGCTTGGTGTTAACCGGGGAAACTTAGGCTTTCTGACCGATTTATCGCCAGAGGCTTTTGAGCAACCTTTAGCCGATGTGCTTGATGGCAATTTCGTCACCGAAAAACGCAATTTGCTGGAAATATCAGTACACCGGCATGGCAGCATAAAAAGCAGCAACAGCGCCGTAAATGAAGCGGTGTTGCACGCCGATAAAGTCGCTCATATGATTGAGTTTGAAGCGTACATTAACAACGAATTTGTTTACAGTCAGCGTTCAGACGGCTTGATTGTCAGCACGCCTACCGGTTCAACCGCCTACTCATTGTCTGGTGGTGGGCCAATTCTGACCCCGGATCTGGATGCGATGTGTCTGGTGCCCATGTTCCCGCATACCTTAAGTAGCAGACCTTTGGTAGTGTCCGGCAATAGCGAAATTTGTCTGAAAGTCGCCGATACTAACGATGCCCACCTGCAAATCAGCTGCGACAGCCATGTCATTCTGGCGGTGATGCCGGGTGATGAAATTTATATCCGCAAGCACCCTACTCCACTGCGGCTAGTGCATCCGCCAGGCTACAGCTATTATCATGTACTTCGCAATAAACTGGGCTGGGGTAAAAAACTCTACTAAATGAGTCATATTTTATTTCAGGGCAAGCTTGCATATCTGACAATTACTGTATAAATTTACACTGTATCTATAAACAGTAATCACCAGTGACGTTTTACTATCGTTATTGTTAAGGGAGTCGCAGCATGCTTAGCCACCTTCATATCAGCAACTTTGCTATTGTCCGCGCTTTAGAAATAGACTGGCTGGCAGGTATGTCTACCATAACCGGTGAAACCGGTGCGGGTAAATCAATTGCCATTGATGCGTTGTCGTTGTGTTTAGGTGAGCGGGCCGATGCGACGGTAGTTCGCCCCGGTGCAGACAAAGCCGATATTGTGGCGACCTTTGACATTGCCCAGTTACCGCAGGCGCAGCACTGGCTGGAGCAACAGGATTTGGCGATGGGCAGCGAATGTATCGTGCGCCGGGTTGTTAATAATGAAGGTCGCTCCCGCGGCTACATCAATGGCGTGCAGGTGCCTGCCCAGCAATTAAAAGCGCTAGGCCAGTATTTGCTCAGCATCCATGGCCAGCATGCTCATCAACAGCTGTTAAAACCCGATTATCAGCGCCAGTTACTGGATGCGTTTGCCGAAAACGCCCCCCTGCGTACCGAGTTAAAACAATGCTATCAGCAATGGCAAGGGTTAAAGCAAGAATATCAGCAACTGCAGCATAGCCAGCAGCAGCGAGATGCACAGCGCCAGCTGCTTGAATATCAGGTAGCAGAACTGGATCAATTTTCCCCCGCTGAAGATGAATTTAGCCAACTTGAAGCCGAGCAAAACCGCCTAAGTCATGGCCAGACCTTACTCAGCCAGAGTCAGCAATGCCTTGAACAATTGTATGATAACGACGAAAGCTCGATTTATCAGGCGCTGTCTGTGGTAAATCAACAACTGCAACAACTTTGCGACCTGGACACCAGCTTAAACCCGCTGCAGCAGATGCTGGCAGAGGCACTAATGCAAACCGAAGAAGCCAGCCGCGAGCTGCGTCGTTATGCTGATAAAGTTGAACTTGATCCAGAGCGGTTACAGCAGGTTGATGAACGGCTTGGCCAATGGCTTAATTTAAGCCGCAAGCACCAGGTTAACTTTGAGCAATTGCCTGACTTCCACCAACAGTTGGCACAGCAACTGGCAGAGATAACCGGTGACGACCGACGTTTAGTGCAGTTAGAAGCTGAACTGATCGAAGCTGAGCAACATTACCAGCAGTTTGCCCGCGAATTGCATCAGCAGCGTAAGCAAGCTGCTGAAAAACTTAGCGCTCTGATCGCCAGCAGCATGCATGAACTGAGCATGGCCAATTCAAAATTTGAAATTAACGTGCAGGCGCTGACTTTAGAACAAGCCAGCAACCATGGCTGGGACCAAATCAGCTTTACGGTATCTACTAACCCGGGTCAACCATTACAACCTCTGGCTAAGGTAGCATCAGGCGGCGAATTATCCAGAATAAGTTTAGCGGTTCAGGTAATTCTGGCCGATAAAATCACCACCCCCACTTTGATTTTTGATGAAGTGGATGTAGGGATCAGTGGCCCGGTAGCTGCCGGGGTAGGCAAACTATTACGTCAGCTTGGCGAAACCACCCAGATAATCTGTGTAACCCATTTGCCACAGGTTGCCAGCCAGGGACATCAGCAGTTGTTTGTTGAAAAGTATACCGATGGTCAGGCAACCGAAACCAGAATGCGGATCTTAAATGATGAACAGCGGATTGGTGAAATTGCACGGTTGCTGGCCGGTGAAAATATCAGTGCCAGTGCCCTGGCCAATGCCCGCGAACTTTTGTGCGCACCGGCAGTCTGAAAAGAGATTTTTCAGCAAGGCTGTCATAGGGTATGATAACCGCAACCGGACTTAACAGACGAACATGATGAATAAAGTAGTACAGATTTTAGTAGTAATTGGCCTGCTTGCCAGCTTAAGCGCGTGCGCTAACATGATTTACCGGATTGACATACCTCAGGGTAATTTTCTGGAGCAAAAAGATATTGATAAGCTGAGAGTGGCTATGACCAAAGAACAGGTTAAATTTGTGCTGGGCAGCCCTGTTGCAGAAAACGCGTTTGACAATGACACCTGGCATTATTTTTATTCATTAAAAGGTGGGCGTGGTAATAACTTTGAAAAGCAGTTAATTGTCGAATTTAAAGACAATAAGCTGCAGGATATTTCAGGCGATTTTAAAAAGTCGGAAGAGTTTAATACCCCTTTAGATATATGATTATTGGCAATCGCCATAGCTAACATTTCGGAGAATCAGTTTACGCTAAAACAACCGTTGAAGCCCTGGATGGGCGGAAACGAGACCCCATGGATGGGTTTACGGCGTGTTGTTGTGGGAAAACTGATTCGATTAATTCCGAGGCTAGTGTTCCTGCTTTCTGCCACCCGTTACTTTATCCGCCCGCCCTTCTTCTTTTGCTTTTTCTGCCCGGCGCCGGCGCAAATCCTTCGGATCAGCAATTAACGGCCGGTATATTTCGATTCTGTCGCCTTCATTTACCTGTTCTTCAGGCTTAACCGGCCTGCTCCAGACCCCTATTTTCTGCTGGTTTAAATCGATATCCGGGTATTGCTGCAAAATACCTGACTGCTCAATAACTTGTATAACGGTGCTACCCGGCAGTACGTTCAGGGTTAACAAGCTTTGCTGGGTAGGTAGGGCATAAGCCACTTCTACTGTAATTTGCTCAGCCATGGCTCGCTCCATAAACTACTTTTGCTCTTTGCGTAAACGCATTAACCATCGCAGCAGTGAGCTCAGAAAATACTTTACCAAAAGCAAACTGCACCAGCCTGCTGGAAAACTCAAATTCCAGTCGCAGCACAACTTTACAGGAATGTTCATTAAGCGGCACAAAGTGCCAGCCCCCCTGTAATCGCTTAAAAGGGCCATCGACTAATTGCATGTCTATCCGTTCGTTCGGGTGCAACGTATTACGGGTGGTAAAAGATTGACCAATCCCCGCCTTGGAAACCTGTAACTTCGCCACCATCTCATTTTCTGACTGGCTAACAATGTTTGCTGAGGTGCAGCCAGGCAAAAACTGTGGGTAATCTGGTACGGTATTTACCAGGTCAAACATTTGCTGCGCGCTGTAAAAAACCAAGGCACTGCGCTCAATTTGTGGCATACTCACTCCCCTTAAACTCGCTGCTGATTGTAACAGAATAACGCGGGGCAACAAGGCCGGCATAGCACGGCTTCATCGGGATCCAGAGCAGCGTACCCGGTCTAAGCGTTAATAAAAATAGCGGATTATGAGCAAAAAAAAACCAAGTAAAAACACAAACGGTACCATCGCTACCAATAAAAAAGCCCGCCATGAATACTTTCTGGAGGACAGATACGAAGCCGGCATTAGCTTGCAAGGCTGGGAAGTTAAAAGTATCCGTGAAGGCAAAGTAAATTTGTCCGACGCCTACGTTATTCTGAACAACGGCGAAGCATTTTTGTTTGGTGCGCAAATTCAGGCCCTGAAAAGCGCCTCCAGCCATGTTATTTGCGACCCGGATCGCAGCCGTAAATTGTTACTTAACAAACGTGAGCTAAACAAGCTTATTGGCTTAAAAGAACGTGACGGTTACACCTTAATTGCTACCGCCATGTACTGGAAAGCCTGTTGGGTAAAACTAGAGTTTCATCTGGCTAAAGGTAAAAAGCAGCACGATAAGCGTGATGACATTAAAGATCGGGACTGGTCGCGTGAAAAAGAACGGATGATGAAACACAGTAAACGTTAACTTTTAAGCTGCCCTTGAAACTAACGTGCACGAACACCATCTAAGAGGTTGTGATAGGTGGTATCTGTCACAGTCAGTTTGCTGGTAAATACGGCAATTGGAGCACCTGCTAAGTTTGTTCCTTGTGATCAACAAATAGCAGGCGTACAATAGCCACACACTGAGAGTATTATTGTTAAACCACAGAATTCGGGGCTGATACTGGATTCGACGGGATTCACGAACTCCTAGGTGCATGCCGAGGTGCGGTAGGCCTCGTAAAAAAACCGCAAAAAACTAGTCGCAAACGACGAAAACTACGCACTCGCTGCTTA
>NZ_JBFJPY010000110.1:0-10023 GCF_041616895.1 Arsukibacterium sp. | reverse complement strand
AGAAAACATAGCGCACCTGATTATTTATACCCGTCCTACCTGCATCGTAAAGTTGTTTGGGTAATGTGCTGCCGATGTGGGCAGCAGTAAATAAGCCTAAGACAAACAGAGCAGCTCTGGGCTGCTCTGTACTTGTCTGATCAGTGGCTATTCTAACTTAATCTTCGAAATAGGTATAACCATAAACACCTGATTTCAATTCATCCAGCAACGCCTCTTGCTTATCGCTACTCATCTCCAGCTTAGCCAGTTGATTGCTATAGGAAGTAAGCAGTTTAGTAGCGTCAAACTGCACATAGCGCAGCACGTCAGCTACCGTGTCGCCCTTGATAATGTTGGTTAGTTTGTAGCCGCCGTCGTCGGTCAGTTCAACATGCACGGAATCGGTGTCACCAAACAGATTATGCAAGTCACCAAGGATTTCCTGATAGGCGCCCACCATAAACATGCCCAGTAAATACTGTTCATCTTCTTTATATACTGGCAGCGGCAGACTGGACTCGATGCCATTGCCGTCGGCATAGCTTTTTAACTGGCCATCAGAATCGCAGGTAATATCCTGAATAATTGCCCGGTGGTCCAGCGGTTCCAGCATCCGCTCCAGCGGCATTACCGGGAACAACTGATCAATACCCCAGGCATCCGGCATCGACTGGAACAAGGAGAAGTTAACGAATAATTTATCGGCCAGTTTTTCATTTAATTCGTCATGAATAGCCCGGTGCGAGCGTGCGGACAAATCTAAGTTAGCCCGTACTTTATTAATGGTGGCAAAGTAAATTTGCTCAAGCAATGACCAGTCTTGCAGGGTCAGTAAACCGTGCACATACTGGGCGTGTGCATCCGTAAAGTAGTGAATGGCATCGTGATAAGCCTCAATAGCTGAACGCGGTGTCACATTCTGGTAGGCTTCCCATAACCCTAAAATAACTGTTGGCGCATCGTCACTGGGTTCCGGTAAATTGACTAAGCCAGGGGCTCGCTCAATATCAATAGCATCGGTTACCAGCACGGCATGGTGTGCCGTCATCGCCCGGCCTGACTCTGTAATAATGTTCGGGTGCGGCAGGTCGTACTCGTCACACACTTCTTTTAAACCGTTAACTACGTTGCGGGCATATTCCATCATGGTGTAGTTCATCGAGCAGGCTGAGCGTGATTTCGAGCCTTCATAATCCACCCCTAAGCCACCACCGACATCAACGGTGGTGATGGGCACACCCAGGGTTCGCAACTCGGCATAATGCCGGGCGCATTCACGAATCGCGTTATGAATGTCGCGGATATTGGCAATTTGCGAACCGATATGAAAATGCACTAATTGTAATAAGTCGAGCTTACCGGCAGCACGTAGTACCTCGATGGCCTGCAATACCTGAGTGGCAGTTAAACCAAACTTGCCTTTCTCACCACCGGTGTTTTGCCATTTACCCTTACCCACTGAGTTTAAACGGATCCGGATACCAATACGGGGTGCTGCATCTAAGTTATCTATCTCGCGCAGCAGGGTTTTTAGCTCAGATAGTTTTTCTACCACCACATACACGGTGTGGCCCATCATCTGGCCAATGGTAGCCAGTCTTAAAAATTCACTGTCTTTATAGCCGTTACAGACAATTTGCAGCGGTTTTTCGGTAACGCCTAAAATGGCCATCAACTCAGGCTTACTGCCGGCTTCCAGACCTACTTTGCCACTTTCGTGGCTGATCAAGCGTTTAACCACAGAAAACTGCTGGTTCACTTTAATCGGATAAACTGCAGTGTACTTGCCCTGGTATTCTTTTTCGGCTTTGGCATTCTTAAATGAAGTAATCAGGGTATCAACCCGGTGCTGCAAAATATCGGTAAAGCGCACCAGTACCGGCAGGGTCAGGCCTTCTTCTTTAAAGCGGTTAGTCAACTCCGGGAAGCTGATGCCTGCTTTGCTATGATCCTGATCCGGATAGGCAATTAAATTACCTTTCTGATCAACATCAAAGTAGCCTTCACTCCATACGGCAACGTTATAAATTGAACGTGCTTTTTCAATACCCCAATCAGCCATTACGATTCCTTAAATATTTCTCTGTCAGATAGTGTAAAGCCTATGCCGTTGCACTGCAGCAAAAAACGATAAAAATTTGTTTGTTGCCGCCCATACAGGCAAAATATGCGGCCTATACGTATAAGGGGAATAAAGATGTCAGTATTTGATGACAAAAAGTGGTTAACTGAAGTATTTGCCGACAGTGGCAGCGTATTTGGCCTTGCCATTACCAAAAAACTGGATGAAGTACAGTCGCCATTCCAGAAAATTGCGATGTATGAAACCAGCCATTTCGGTAATTTAATGGTTATTGATGACGTGATCATGCTCAGTAGCCGTGATAACTTTTTGTATCATGAAATGCTCAGTCATCCAGTGTTATTTACCCACCCCAATCCGAAAAATGTAGTGATTATCGGCGGTGGTGACTGCGGTACGTTGCGCGAAGTACTGAAACACCCCGGGGTAGAAACGGTTACTCAAATTGACATAGATGAGCAAGTGACCCGGATGGCTGAAAAGTATTTCCCGGAATTATGTGCATCCAATAATGACCCCCGTGCCAATTTACAGTTTGCTGATGGTATTCAGTTTATGCGCGATGCTGCAGCAGGATCGGTAGATGTGATTATTGTTGATTCGACTGACCCCATTGGACCGGGCGAAGGGTTATTTAACCGGGCCTTTTACGCCAGTTGTCTGCAAGCCCTGCGCGCAGGCGGTATTCTGGTGCAGCAAAGTGAGTCGCCACTAATCCATATGCCGTTGCTATCAGCAATGCGTCAGGCGATGAGCGATGCAGGTTTTGCCGCGCTGCAAACGCTTAACTTTCCACAGATGGTATATCCTTCCGGTTGGTGGACATGCACCTTGGCGCGAAAAGGCGCGGCATTCAATGGCTTTCGCGAAGCGGATGCGCAACAGGCTGCTTTTACAACAGAATATTACAATGTTGATATTCATAAAGCCGCCAGTGCTCTGCCAAACTTTATGAAAAAAGCGTTACAAGCCAGCTAATGTGCAAGGTGAAGTAGCCAAAGCAGCTTAACGCCAGCGGCTAACCCAAAATAAACTTCAAAGAAAGCTTGCTAAATTGGCAAGCCTTTTGTACATTTATTGCTCATAAAAAGGGTGAAGTAATATGAGATACTTGTCGTTATTGTTTTTTGGGGCGTTTTCAGCGCAGGCGACGGTGTATAAATGTGAAACGAATGGCGTGGTTGAATTTAGCCAGTTTCCATGTGCCAAGGATGCTGAAGCAGTAGATATGCGGCCGGTTGGTACGGCCTTGTCAGGTACACCTGGTGAATTTAAGCAGCAGGTTGATGCCGTCAAGCGTAAAAGCAGGTTTGTCGAGTTTCAGATAGCGAAACTTGAGCAAGAGAAAACACTTGCATTGGAAGAACTTAAAGCCGAGCAATACAAATTAATACGCAGCTTCCCGCGGGCAGAAGATGTGGCGGCAATCGCTCAGAAAATCGAGCGCACCGAACAACGGTTTGCCGAGCGGATCAGCACAGAGCGCGCTACGTTAAGAGGATTGCAGGCGCAGGCAGTGTCGCTGGAACGGCAATACGCCCAGAATCAGTAAGTAAAGCAACACCGTTATCAAAAGCCCGCTAACCAGCGGGTTTTTGCGTTTTAGCTTGTTCGCCTGCTAAATCCATCCACCCATCCGGTAACGCGACGCATTTTACCATCTCCTGGATATCCGAGCCGGCATGCTCAATCCTGGTAACAAGCTCTGTTTATTGGCTGGCATTAAGATAGAAATTCACTTGAAAACAGCAATTGTAATAATTTGTAATGGTAATGTGATTGTTGCCAATTGTATGCTACACATTTGTGGCTGTCTGAGCGGCAGTACCAACACAAATAAAAAAAGGAAGCATATGAATACGTTATTCAAATATTCACTTTGTGCGCTGGCCGTAAGTTCCACCTGTTATAGCAATGCCAGTTTCGGCCAGCAGAGTTCAATGGAAGCAGCGCCACAGGTTGAGAGAATTGAAGTTACCGGTTCGCGGATTAAACGCAATGATTTGGAAGGCGCAGCACCAATAGACGTTATCAGCCGTGATGAAATTGCTAAATCGGGCTTTTCGAATTTACAGCAACTGTTGGAAAGAACGCCGGTTGCCGGTACAGGTACTTTTTCTACCCGCGGCAATAATCAGGATTCCACCGCAAATGGTGGTGCAGCGATCAGTTTAAGGGGCTTTGGCTCTGACGCCACCCTGGTGCTGATCAATGGTCGGCGGGTAGCAGTCAGTGCTTTTGCTGAAAATATTGCCAACTCTTTTGTCGATATTAATTCTATTCCGGTTGCTGCAATTGAGCGGATTGAAATATTAAAAGATGGTGCATCCGCAGTGTATGGTTCGGACGCTGTTGCCGGCGTGGTTAATATTATTTTACGGAAAGATTTTGATGGCGCCGAACTTAGTGTCAGCCATGGTGGCACCACTGGGCCATCCTATGATGAAACCTCAGCAAGCCTGGTATGGGGCACTGAGAGCGATGATGCCAATGCAACGTTAATTCTGGATTATTTTAAAAACACTGTCATTACTGGTGCTGAGATGGGCCGCTTTGGCACTGCGAACCAGGCACCTTATGGCGGAAATGATTTTCGTTCATCACGTGGTTTTCCTGGTAATTTTATCGTAAATGGTGAAACCCGCATCGACCCTGGGTGCCCGGCGGAGCGAACCTTTGGTCAAACTTGTGTATTTGATTATGGTCCTTTTGGCATGGTGGTTCCGGCCGCAGAGCGGGTAGGGGCAATTTTTCAGGGAAGTCAGCGCCTGAACAGTGATATGGAAGGCTACGTTGAATTGGCAGTGCAACATAACCGTTCACAGGCAGCGGGTGCAGCAACGCCACTGGATGGCGATGCTGGATTAACAGTTCCTGCTTCGCATCCAAACAACCCATTTGGCGAAGATATTGCGATCAACCGTTTTCGCACCGTAGATGCCGGACCACGGACCTGGGATATAGAGTCTGATTCATTACGGCTAGTGGTAGGTTTGCGCGGCCAGTTAAAGAATTGGGATTGGGATGTCGCTGCCCAGAAAGGACGAAGCGAGTCAATGCAGACCGGTAGCAAGCAACAGGGCTGGGTACGCACTGATTTTCTGCAAGAGCAAATTAACCTGGGTAACTATAATCCATTTGGCGGCACCATAAATTCGCCAGAAGTTATTGATCAAATTACTACATCGTTAGTACGTCGTGGTGAGTCACATATTACGTCTTATGATGCGAGTATCAGCGGTGAAGCCTTTGCCCTGGGAGAGCAGATGGTCTCAATGGCTGCTGGGGTGGAATATCGTGAAGAAGATGCATTTGACCAGCCGGATGATCAATTTCAGCGTGGTTTAATCTTCGGCACTGAGTCTGTCTCGGCTCAGGCACAACGCGATCAATATGCGGCGTATATTGAGTTCCTGGTACCAGTATCAGATGAGCTTGAGTTTACGGTAGCTGGCCGCTATGACCATTACAGTGACTTTGGATCGACTACCAACCCGCAACTAAGCATGAAGTGGCGGCCGCTGGACAACTTTACCGTGCGGGCCTCATTCGGTCAGGGTTTCCGCGCCCCGTCATTGGCGCAAATTGGTTTGGGGCCGTCGCAAGAGTCGGTATTTTTCACTGATACCTTTCGCTGTCCCACCATTGACCCGAGCAATCCAGCTTGTGCAGCAACCGATTACACCATTGTATTTGTTGGTGCTGAGGGCTTGCAGCCCGAAGAATCTGAAACCTTTAATCTTGGTTTTGTCTGGCAGGTAAATGAAGAATTTGATGTCACGGCGGATGTCTGGAGCATTACCCAGGATAACAAAATCGATAAAAATGATTTTGAAAATGTTTATAATGCGCAATGTAATAATCAGAACAGCACTGTTTGTGTTCGTTTAGATCCTTTGCCTGGACAAACCCTGGGTGAGTTATCCCGCTTATTTAACAGCTATGTCAATGTTAGTTCGCAGGAAGCAACCGGTATAGACCTTTCTACCTCATACCTGTTGGCTTTGCAGGACATGGGGCAAGTGCGCTTTAATCTGGACTGGTCTTATATTAATAAGTTCGAGAAAAATGGCATCGATTACGCGGGTGAATACAACTATCCGCAACATCGTTGGTTAGCCGCCGCAGACTGGAGCCATGGCGACTGGGGTGTTGTAACCAGCCTGAGCTATATTAGTGAGTTTGAAGATTATGCGCCGCCAAGTGAGGTGGAGAGCACATCAACACGTTCAATTAGTGCGCAAATGCTGCTGGATGTGCAGCTGCGCTATAATCTGAACGACAAAACCCAGTTTGTACTTGGAATGAATAATGCCCTGGATGAAGATCCGCCATTTGCTATTGGTGATGGTGATGCCGACCTATACGGTTATGCATCGCGGGTACACAATCCTCGTGGCCAGTTCGTGTACGGCAAAGTCAGTTACCGGTTTTAATCAACGTAACTAATAAAAAACAGCGCCATCAGGCGCTGTTTTTTATTAAATCACATGAAATATTGCGTTGAATCGAGCGATTGCTGTTTATTCAACGATAGGTTCGATATGGATCTCTACCCGGCGGTTTTGTGCGCGGTTAGCATCAGATGTATTTGGCACGGCCGGATAATTAGGGCCATAACCCTGAGTTTCCAACCTGACAGATTGCACGTTCTGCGCCATTAAATAGTTTTTGACGGCATCGGCACGCGCCATCGATAGATTCATATTGTACTGATACGGGCCGGTATCATCAGTATGACCGGCAATCACCAGCATGGTTTTTTCGTAATCACGAAGTACTTTGGCGATATCATTAAACACCGGATACAAATTCGATTTAATATCTGAACGATTGATATCAAAAGTAAGCTGAGCTGGAATTTCTAATTTTAAAATGTCGCCATCGCGAATCACTTTTACGCCTGAGCCGCTAAGCTCTTCACGCATGGCTTTTTCTTGTTTGTCCATATAGCTGCCAACGGCAGCACCTGCCAAAGCACCTACAGCGGCGCCGATGACCAGGCGTTTATCTTTGTGGTTGCCGGTAGCTTTACCCGCAATAGCACCGGCAACAGCGCCAATAGCAGCGCCCTTTGTGGCATTAGACTGATTAGCACAGCCGGCTAATGTCATGCTGGCAACAAGGGTCGTAATGGCAAAAGACATAAACTTCATAGTTGGCTCCTTAGATTAATGAATTGAGCTTAACACTGTTCTCTGAATTGCCGCTGAACTTAATTATTCACTTAAGTGTATTTGTCTGCTTACTATCTAACTCAATATCCTATGTAGATTTTATGTAAATGGAATTCCCTTTCGCTTATTTTTTGGGTAAGGTAGCAAAGTTTTGTGGCTTGCAAGCATGGCTGCCAGGGTAATAAACAGTCAGGATAAACTGTGATGATAATAATAATTCGTTGTTTTTGTTTGTTTTTTGTATTGGGGATCGGCCAGTTAGCGCACGCTAACGTGTATAAATGCACGGCAGCAGATGGCAACGTGGTCTTTCAGGGGGCACCTTGTATTTCCGGTGATCAGGCCCAGATTGATATGCTGTTCGGTGAACAGGAGGCGCGCGAGCAGCTGCCTTTGCTGGAGGGGAGCTGGTGTGAGCTGGGTACCTCTGAAGTACTGGACGGAACGATTTACCGGGATGAGACACTGAGTAAAACCTGGATATTTGCTAAGCATCAGATGACCCAGCATATTCAGCAGGGCCAGCGCCAGGACACCTTCAATTATAATATCCGCCAGCAAACGGGTAACTTTGTAATTGATCACCCGGCTTTTGGCAGTGGCCAGGTAAGTTGGCGCGTGCGTCATCATACCGAGCAAGAGCTTATTATTGCGGCGTACGGCAATTTTACTCACCTGACTGCGGGTGAATGTACTGTTGCAGTGGCGCGTAATTAAATAACAATAGACATGTAGACGCCTAAATCGTAAGCTGCTGCCAGTGTTAAGCGGGGGGTGTTATGGCTTTTGCGTTCTGGCGTCGTATTGTTATTAAGGTAGGCAGTGCGTTAATTGCGCCCTCTGCATCAGGGTGTTCCACCCGTTATTTGTTAACCATTGCGCATTTTATTGCACAGTGCCGGCTGGCCGGTACAGAAGTGGTGCTGGTCTCCTCAGGTAGTGTCGCTGCCGGGCGCAATGCCATTGTTGCTAAGCAACACCCCTTACCAATCAATATTAAGCAAGCCATGGCTGCAGTAGGTCAAAGCCGGATGATGGCCAGCTGGAGCCAGCTATTTGACTTTGACTGTGCCCAGATACTGCTTACCCATGATGATCTGCAAGACCGCCGCCGTTACCTGAATATTGATAATACACTGCGTACCTTGCTGGCCAATCAGGTGTTACCCATTGTCAATGAAAACGACTCGGTGGCCACCGCTGAATTAAAAGTGGGCGATAACGATAATCTGGCGGCATTAGTTGCCATCGTGGTGGATGCTGATGCACTGCTGATCTGCTCTGATATTGATGGTTTATACACAGCGAACCCGAGGTTGGTGCCAGACGCATGCCATATTGCTGAAGTGGCCCAAATTACCAAAGAGATTTATGCCATGGCGGGGGGGAGTCATCATGCCATTGGCACCGGTGGTATGCTGACAAAAATTCAGGCGGCGGACAAAGCCACCAAAGCCGGAATAGATACCCTGATCATTAACGGACAGGATGCCAACAGCTTTAGCCGGCTTCTGAATGGCGAACCCTCTGGTACCCGCTTTATCCGGCAGCAGGAAAGGCTTAGTGCCAAAAAGCATTGGCTGCTAAATAGTTTAAAACAACATGGCACCGTGCATGTTGATGCCGGCGCCTGTGCCGCTTTGCAGCAAAAAGGTGCTTCGTTGCTGGCCAGTGGTATTGTCAGTTGCAGCGGCAGCTTTGAAAAAGGTGATGCGGTACTGATTACCGGCCCACAGCAACAGCCGCTGGCAAAAGGGATCAGTCAGTACAGCGCTTACGAACTGACAAAAATACTGGGGCTGCACAGCGGCCAGATCGCTGCGGTATTAGGTTATTGTCCCAGTGAAGAGGTTGTACACCGCAACGATTTAGTGCTGCTAAACTAACCAGGTACTTGCTGATTTACTTTACCGGGATAAAAGGAGCGCTAATGAGGCTGGCGATTGTAGGGGGGGGCATTAATGGCTTATCCAGTGCCTGGCAACTGGCGCTGGCGGGCCATCAGGTAACCTTGTTTGAGCGTGACACACTAATGGCGGCCACCAGTAGCGCCTCGTCTAAATTATTGCACGGTGGGCTACGCTATCTGGAGCAAGGTGAGTTCCGCCTGGTGCGGGAAGCACTGCAGGAGCGGCGCTGGTGGCTGAAAAAAGCACCGCAGCTTACCCGGCGCCTGCCTATTCTCTATCCTATCTATGGTGATTCGCGCCGGGCCCGCTGGCAACTGAAAATAGGCTTATGGCTATATGATACCTTTGCCGGGCGCAAAGGCATCGGTCGTCACCGCTGGCTAACGGCGGCACAGACCTTGCGTTGCTCAGCACATTTAAACGCTGATGGTCTTAAAGGCGCCTACCTTTTTTTTGATGGTCAGATGGACGATCAGAAACTGGGGCTGTGGATGGCCGAGCAATGCAGCAAAGCCGGAGTGCAACTTTGCGAACATGCTGAGGTACTGCAGGTTGATACCAATGGCGGGGTGAAGCTGAACAGCGGCTGGCAGCAATTTGACCGGGTGATTAATATTGCCGGCCCCTGGAGCCAGCAACTGCTTAAGCAGTCAGGTTTAGCTCAGCAGCCGCTGGATTTAGTGCGCGGCAGTCACTTGTTGTTGCCGGCAATCAGCCGTTATGGCCATATGCTAGAGGTACCTGGCGAAACACGTATTGTGTTTGTGTTGCCTTATCAGGGCAATACGTTGCTGGGTACGACCGAAGTGCGGCAGCAACTTACCGACCCTATTACCTGTTCTGACGAAGAACGAGACTATCTGTTAAACGT
>NZ_JBFJPY010000109.1:0-10226 GCF_041616895.1 Arsukibacterium sp. | reverse complement strand
CAGTGCGTGCGCTTTTGCATCGGCATTAAACAAGGTTTGCTTGATCATCGCTACCGAGGTTAATACTTCATTTTCGGCTTTTTCAAAGATGGCCAGTTCGGTTATAAACTGCAAAATGGTGGCGGCATCTTCAACCGTCGCCGCTCTGACCCGAAGTTCTGAAGTGTTTGTGCTATCGGTCATGTTTACTCCACGTGTTTACAAAGTATCGTATTTGGTTTTCTTCTGAATAAGCTCGATGGCATAGTTATCCGGATCCCGGACAAAAGCGATTTCTGTGCTGCCGCCTTTTACGGGACCAGGCTCGCGGCTTATCACACCACCTTTAGTGCGTATTTTATCGCAAGCCTCATATACATTGTCCACTTCCAGCGCGATATGACCATAAGCATTGCCTAAGTCGTAGCTGTCTTTGTCCCAATTGTAAGTCAGCTCAAGCACCGTGTGCTCGCTTTCATCACCATATCCAACAAATGCCAAGGTGTATTTATATTCGGTATTGTCAGACTGGCGCAGCAGTTTCATCCCCAGTACGTCGGTGTAAAAGGCAATCGATTTTTCCAGGTTACCCACGCGTAGCATGGTATGTAGCATTCTCATACAAACTCCTATTCGGCTTTGTCTTTGTACTCACAAAATCTTCAATAATACAGCTGCAATAATGTCGTTAACGCGCCACGCAGGTATTTTTCATTCACTGCCAGTTTAGCGCTGTTTGAACTTTAAAGCATACTGACTTATCATACTTAGATAATGCTATTTCGGATGACGCATGCGCTCAGGTAATTTGTTTATCATGGCACTCTGCTTACTGTTCTTGTTAAAAGGAACGGGCGTGTATGCTATGGTTCATTGCCAAAGTCAGCAACATCACCAACACCCAATAGTATTAGATGCCATGGCTGAGCAGAAGTCATCTGCCAATCATCATCACTCTGCAACAGATGCTGTCGACACGCCATCAAACAAAATCGTTAGTAACACAGCAGGATATACCTATTTAGCCAGTGCCGAGCCTTGCGAGGCCTGTGACCATTGCTGCTCAATTCATTGTGTGCCTTTACCATTGGTATCCGAAACAACAGACATAGCTTGTCTTGAAAAAGCTCTGCAAAATACCTATTTTCACACTACCGGTATCGTCTTACCGCAAGAACGCCCCCCCAAGACCCTATAACTCTGTTATTTCGCCCCGCAATTACTGATGAATTGCTTAGCGGCCATGCTGGTTCGCTTACATTATTTGTTTTTGCATCATGCAGTTAATTTTATTGAGGATAGCGATATGAATAAAAGCATTACCACAAAAGGGTTAGCTGTCGCTGGGTTTTGGTTCTTCAGCATTTTTGCTACGGATTGCCTGATAGCCAGCGAGCTCACTATACCGGCGTCATTGCTCGATGATAAAGCGCTAACAGCGCCACTTTATATTCCGGTTACCCCACAGCAAATAAAGGTTCCTGTTGTTAGCAACTGGACAGACGTTAATCAACGGGTCCATGACATTGGCGGCTGGATGTTTTATGCCTCTGAAGGGGCAATGGACCACGAGCAGCACAAGCAGCCTCAGCAACCTGAGCCCAAAACTCATCAGCATGAGGGCCACTAATGATGTCAATACCCCTAAAAAAGCGTGCTAATACATCGGTAGTTAAACTGGCTGCTATAACCACACTATTAGCCAGCTTAACAGCCTGTGCTGTTAATCCAGGCGACCCAATAACTATGGTGCAAGCTGACATTGCGGCTATTAACCCAACTCAGCTGCAACGCATTGAGGACGATGCGCAACAACAGCAAATAAGACAACAAGTACAGGCGTTATTGCTGCAACCTTTAACATTAGATATCGCAGTAGAAGTCGCCGTACTGAATAATAAAACATTACAGGCCGAGCTCTTTGCGCTGGGTGTATCGGCTGCGCAACTGCAACAGGCGTCGCAGCTACCCAACCCGGCTATTATGCTTACCCGTAATGTGTCAGATGGCAATTATGCTACCGAATTAGAGTTTGGTTTTAATATCCTGTTGCTGCTGACTCTGCCAAAGGTGCGCCAGTTAGAAACCAACCTATTTGCCCAGGCTCGTTTAACAAGCGCGCAGCGTATTGCCAGTATCATTGCCGATACCCGCTATGCGTACTTCAATGCCGTCGCGGCGCAAGAGGTGCTGCATTATATTGAGCAGGTGTATACCACTACTGAAGCCGGGGCTGAGCTGGCAAAACGCATGCTGCAATCTGGCAATTTCAGTAAATTAGATTACTTGCGTGAACAAGCTTTGCTAACGGAAGCCACGCTTAATCTGGTTAAAGCGCGACAGTTAGCTTACAGCAGCAAAGAAACACTAAAGCAACAATTAGGGCTGTGGCAAGAGTCAGAGCATTTTAACTTGCCACATCGTTTACCCGAAGTTCCGGCCCAGTTGACTGAATGGCGCAGTGTTGTGCAAGGAGGCTTAGACCAGCGGCTGGATATCAGACTGGCAAAATTAAAGCTGGCGTTTATTGCACAAAGCGCGGGCCTTACCAACGCAACCCGGTTTATTAACGCGTTTGAATTAGAGGTCGGTGGCAATTTGCAGGATAGCTCAGAAAGAAGCTATAAAGCCGTACTGGAGTTGCCGCTGTTTGATTGGGGTAGCTATCGGGTAAAAAAAGCAGAGTATCAATATCAACAAGCGTTTAATGATGCTTTTGCTGCTGGCGTGAAGGCACGTTCAGAATTAAGAACAAGCTATCATGACTATGCCTCTGGCCACGAGTTGGCGCTGCATTACAAAAATGCCATGTTGCCGATCCAACAACAAATCGCCGAAGAAAATCAGCTGCGCTATAACGGGATGTTTATCAGCGTATTTGAGCTAATTGCTGATGCACGCAATCAAATTAATGCGGTAACCGGTTATGTTAATGCCACCCGGGATTTTTGGTTGGCAAAGTCGCAATTAGATATGGTTATGATGGGTGTATCTGTCACCAAACCAGAGAGTACCGAACTGCAATCTGTTAGCGTAGCTACTGGCGCTGGCCATTAAGGAATCATTATGTTTTCTCGTCGTGAACTATTAAAAAGTATCGGTGCGCTGACGGCAGGTGTCGGTGTCGCTGCGGTTAGTCGCTCTGCCCTGGCAGGGATCCCCGAAGTGGTTAGCCAGCACTCTGCCGATACAATGGCGCCTTTGCAACCTTCGTCAGGCCGGCCTTACAATCCGGTTGTTACCCTTAATGGCTGGACCTTGCCCTGGCGCATGAATAATGGCGTTAAAGAGTTTCATCTGGTGGCTGAACCGGTTGTCAGAGAAATCGCGCCTGGGATGAAAGCGCATTTATGGGGTTATAACGGTCAGTCGCCAGGGCCAACCATTGAAGTGGTGGAAGGCGATAGAGTGAGGATTTTTGTCACCAATAAGCTACCTGAGCACACCTCTATTCATTGGCATGGCCAGCGTTTACCGAATGGTATGGACGGTGTGGCGGGGTTGAATCAACCCGCTATTCCAGTGGGCAAAACCTATGTTTATGAATTTGTTGCCAGGCGTCCGGGCACCTTTATGTACCACCCGCACGCTGATGAGATGGTGCAGATGGCGATGGGCATGATGGGGTTCTGGGTAACCCATCCAAAAGAGGCGCATCCACATATTGAAGAGGTGGACCGTGACTTTGTGTTTCTGCTTAATGCGTACGACATCGAACCTGGCGCCTATACCCCAAAAATTATGACCATGCTGGATTTTAATCTTTGGACCTGGAATAGCCGGGCCTTTCCGGGCATTGACCCATTGGTGGTGCGTAAAAACGATAAAGTGCGCATTCGAATTGGTAATCTGACGATGACCAACCACCCAATTCATATTCATGGCCATGAGTTTGCCGTAACTGGCACGGATGGTGGGCCAACGCCACCAGGCAGTCGCTGGCCGGAAGTCACTACCGACATAGCGGTTGGCCAAATGCGTCAAATTGAATTTATTGCTGATGAAGTGGGGGATTGGGCGTTTCATTGTCATAAGTCACATCATACGATGAACGCGATGGGCCATGATGTGCCAACCATGATAGGCGTTGACCATCGCGGTATGACCAAAAAAATCCAGACCTTGGTGCCTGACTATATGGTTATGGGCGAACGCGGTATGGCCGATATGACCGAAATGACCATGCCATTGCCGGAGAACACGTTACCGATGATGAGCGGTGACGGCCCTTTTGGTTCGGTAGAGATGGGCGGCATGTTTAGTGTAGTGAAAGTAAGGGAAGATCAGGCGCCAAACGATTATTCAGACCCGGGTTGGTTTAACCATCCCGAGGGGACTGTTGCCCGCGAATGGACCGGCGATATTGCTCAGCCCAAACGTTCTAACGAGCATGGGGGGCAGCTAATGCCGCTGGAGCAACCTCAGACAAAAGATTTAGAAGTAAAAGTGCGTAAACCTCAAACCCATAACGGGCATAATTAACAACGACAGGTGAATGATGAAAGCATTAAAAATGAGTATGTTAATGGTAGTAGGCGGTATTACCTTAGCCGTATTAGCCATGCCATCTGCGGTGGCACAAGAAACGCACTCTCATCAGCATAAAAGCGAAGAAGTTCAAACAGCATCTGATGAGATGACCACAGCTGTTATTCGTAAACTGGATAGTGAATATGGCAAAATCACCCTAAAGCATGAAGCAATAAAAAGCCTCGGCATGCCTGGTATGACCATGGTTTTTCAGATTGAAGATAAGACCTTGTTTGACGGCTTAAGCCAAGGTGATAACGTGCGCTTTAAAGTGGAAAAGAAAGGTACGGCATTTGTGATAATGGCTATCGAGAAAATATAGCACTGCTGATTTTAAAGATGTTAAGGATATTAAATAATGAAAAATATTAATTTTGCCAACGGTAGCGCGATATTTTTTGCGGTACTGCTGACGTTAGCAATGACCACAAAAAGTTGGGCGCATACCAGTCTCAAATCATCTGTGCCGGCCAATGGGCAGACGGTGGCTGAAGTAAGCCAGCTCAGCCTGGAATTTGGTGCACCGCTGCGCTTGATGAATGTTTCGTTAACTGATGCGGCAAATAAAGATATTGCACTGGATTTTAAACGTTCAGTGGCTGCTCAATCCCGTTTTGTTGTAGCCACCCATGCTGCGCTGCCAGCGTCATCGTATCAAGTTTCCTGGATGGGCATGGGGGATGATGGACATAAACTAGAAGGTGAATTTAGTTTCGTTGTTGATCCTAATGCAGTTACTTTGACCGCATCTTCGAGTGCAAAGCCTGAGATTTCGCTGTTTAGTGGGCTGCAACACCCTGCGGCTAAAGCGGTATTGGATTTCCATGCTGCACTAAAAACCGGGGACACCGACGCGGTAATTCGTTTACTGGCCAGTGATGTGGTTATTTTTGAAGGCGGTAGCGTAGAGCGGTCACGAGCTGAATATCAGAGCCACCATATGGCAGCAGATATCGCGTTTTTAAAAGCGATGTCAATTGAATCTGTGGAGCATCATGTGGTGGTACAAGGTGATAGCGCCTTGTCACTGGCGCGCTCGAAAGTCAGCGGCCAGTATAAAGGTAAGTCTATTGCTCATACCGGCATGGAAACCATTACGTTGCAGCAACGTAACGGTAACTGGCAAATCACCCATATTCATTGGTCGAAATAAGTTATGGAGCAGAGGAGGGCTCGGCGCTCCTTGAAGGTGCATTGTGGATATCACTAATCTTATTACCTGGTTGGCCAGAGTGTTAACTTACGTTGCCACCGCAGGGGTGGTGGGTGGCTATTTCATTTGGCAGTTAACGCGGTTTCATGCCACGGTGTTGCGCTGGTTACGATGTTATATCACTGTTTGCGCGGCGTTAGGCATTGCTGCTGTGCTACTGGCTTTTTCAACTCAATTACTAATGTTTAGTGGCCAGGGCTTAGCGGGTTTTTACGACTGGGAGCTTTACACCATACTGCTGTCGGGTAAGCCAGGTTTCAGCTGGGGCTTGGCGCTGGCCGGATTTAGCAGTGGTATATTGGCGATGTTATTTTGCGGGAAAAGCAAACTTAGCACCTTGTTAATGTTGCTGGGGGCTAGCGCTATTTTGCTGTCATTTACCTTTACCGGGCATCTGGTGAGCACCCCCTGGTATGGTAAATTCGCATTGCTGTTGCATTTGTTGGCGATATCCCTGTGGCTGGGCTCATTGCTGCCGCTGTGGCATCTTACCCGCAGAGCTAAAACCGAACTACTAGCAAGCGTTATGACTAACTTTGGTAAGTTGGCCATGGTTTTTGTGGGTGTGTTATTGGTTATGGGTGTGGTTATGCTGCAAATGTTGCTGGGAGATTTACGTCTGCTATGGCAAACAGCCTACGGTCAAACGATGTTAATCAAATTAACTATGGTGACATTGCTGCTTGGGCTGGGTGCGACTAATAAGCTATGGTTGGTACCGCAACTGGCAAAGCCTGAAGTTGTTAAACGTCTCAGAGCCGTTATTGGTGTAGAAATGCTTGTCGGTTTGTTGGTACTGGCAAGTACTGCCTGGGCAACAGTGGTAGTGGGTTTAGATATGTCCTAATCTTATCGTCATGAACCCTGTAGTTGTCACATTAAGCGTTCAACGTATCAACATTAGCAATATCAAGCTCAGCCGTTACTGCTATTTCGTTTTATCTTTAAACGCACACAAGTCTTCAATAAGACAACTACCACAGCGCGGCTTGCGGGCGATACAGGTATAGCGGTCGTGCACTAGGCTTGATTTTTTTAAAACTTAATAAGCAACAGGTGAGGCTTTATCGTAACTTTGAGTTACAAAGTTTATCTGGGTAATCATACGATCCTGTGCTGTAGTAAACGTTGATTACAAAGAAAGGGAGTTAAGTATGAAAGAGGGCATTGCTGAGCTAAAAGGTGAATTCCAAGCAAGACTTTTATTTTGGAATAATATAAAAAGTAAAAAAATTAAAGCCTTACTAATATTATTTTGTTTTGGTTTAATTGGACTAAAAATTTTCACCACTCTTTTAACTTTCGATTGGCTTGCAGGGTTAGTATGAGCGTCACTTTTAGCCCACTTAATAAACACGATGTTAACTTTTCAAAATCTATAGACCTATTTTTTGAAGCTTTTCCTAAAGTTCAACGTCTACCTGCGTGGGTTGTCAAATGCAGAATGAGAAATGGAAAGAATGGGTTTGATGTTATCTATGATGAAAATAAATGGATTGGATTTATCTTCACTAAGAAGTATAAAGATATTGTATCTGTAAAGTTTTTTGCGATATCTGAATTGCTCCGTTCAAGTGGCTACGGCAGCAAAGTAATGGCTTGTTTGAACGAAAAGTATTCGGACAAAAGAATTGTACTAACTATTGAAGAACTTGATGAGCAGGAAGAAAACTATCAACAAAGAGTTAAGCGCAAAGCATTCTACGAAAAAAATGGCTTCAATTCTACAGGGTTTATTATAAGAGAGCCTGCTGAGCGACAAGAAGTGCTTATCTGTGGTGGTACTACATCGAAAGAAGAAATAGAAGCAATGAATAGACACTTTTTAGGGGGTTTATTGTTTTCTTTACTAAAAATTGAAGTCTTAAAAATTGAATAAGAATATCTTCATTAAAGTTTAAACGGTTAGCCATTGATAGTTGTAGTGCAATAAAAGCATCGGTTTATAGTTAATTTAAAGAATTGTTGTAATTTTTATTGGCTCAAAAAAGAAAATCATTACTCGGTCTTATCTTTAAACTCACACAAGTCTTCAATAATACAACCACCACAACGCGGCTTACGTGCGACACAGGTATAGCGGCCGTGCAGAATAAGCCAGTGGTGTACATCGAGTTTAAATTCGGCTGGTACCACTTTAAGCAGCTTGTGCTCAACCTCGTCGACATTCTTACCCATAGCAAGTTTTGTGCGGTTTGAAACGCGGAAAATATGGGTATCTACTGCTATGGTAGGCCAGCCGAAGGCGGTATTAAGCACCACATTGGCGGTTTTGCGGCCGACGCCGGGCAGGGCTTCTAACGCTTCGCGGTTTTCTGGTACTTCGCCGCCGTGTTGCTCTACTAATATACGGCAGGTTTTTATCACGTTTTCGGCTTTGGTATTAAACAAACCGATGGTTTTAATGTAGTGCTTTACCCCGTCAACACCTAAATCCAGCATTTGCTGCGGCGTGCGGGCAACCGGGAAAAACTGTTTAGTGGCTTTATTTACCCCAACATCGGTGGCCTGAGCCGATAACAGCACGGCGATGAGCAGTTCAAAAGGGGAGCTGTACTCCAATTCTGTAGTCGGGGTTGGGTTAGCCGCCCGCAAGCGACTGAGCATTTCAATTCTTTTTTGTTTATTCACACTACCAGACCTTTTTACTGCGCGGCGCCAGTTACCCTGGCCCGGGTAATGCCCACGGCCTGACTCTGGCGTTGTTGTAATTTGGCATCAATCATATTTTTCAGAGCAATTAACAAACCCATGCCAATAAAAGCTCCTGGCGGCAACAGGGCCAGCAGAAACTGAGTATCAAGCGCAAATAATTCGATGCGCAGGCTGGCAGCCCAGTCGCCCAACAACAAATCGGCACCATCAAATAAGGTACCCTGACCCAGTATTTCCCGCATTGCGCCTAATACCACGAGCACCAGCATAAAACCCAGGCCCATCATTAGTGCATCAATAGCGGCAGGCAATACTGCATTCTTGGAGGCAAAGGCTTCAGCCCGGCCGATAATGGCGCAGTTGGTCACAATAAGCGGAATAAAAATGCCCAGCGACTGGTATAAGCCAAAGGTGTAGGCATTCATCAGCAACTGAATAACGGTAACAAAGCTGGCGATAATAAGCACAAAAACCGGAATACGGATTTCAGAGGGCACCACATTTCGGACCAGTGACACCACTATGTTGGAGCCAAGTAACACCAGTAAGGTGGCAAAGCCGAGGCCCAGCGCATTGGTCACCGTGCCGGTCACTGCCAATAGCGGGCATAAACCAAGAAGCTGTACCAGGCCAGGGTTGTTTCGCCATAGCCCTTGTACCGTCAGCTCCCGGATACTGTTTGGGTTATCACTCATTGGTTTGCTCCGCAATTTGCTGGCCTGCTGGCAAGTTCGGGATGCTGTCGTACCAGCAGCCCGACCTTATAAATGGCATCGACCACAGCTCTTGGTGTAATCGTAGCACCAGTGAACTGGTCAAACTGACCACCGTCTTTTTTTACCGCCCAGGCAGACTCATTCTCACCCGTGATCTGTTTATTGCTGAAACTTTCAATCCAGGATGAGCGGCGCCGCTCAATTTTATCGCCAAGCCCCGGCGTCTCCTGATGATTCAGTACCCGGCTACCCAGCACGGTGCCATCGGGCTGTATTGCTACAATTAAATCAATATTACCGCTGTAACCGTCTGGCGCGGTGGTTTCAACAACAAAGGCGCTAACACTGTCACCACTTCGCAAACGGTAGACCGATTGCGGCGTGGGCCGGCCCAATAACGGCGGGTTAGTCACCAGAATACAATCGGCCAGCAAGGCTGCATTGGCACTACTTTGGGGTAACACTTCATTTAAAATAGCCAATTTGCTGGCTAATTGTTGCTCGGCAATTTTGGGCTGGGCCAGCTGGTTTACCAAACCCAGAATTGCAACACATACTAATGCTACCAGGGCCAGCAATAGCGCATTTTTTGATATCGGCTGGATCATTCACCGGCTCCTTTCGCTTTATGGCCATAAGTGCGGGGACGGGTATAGTAATCAATCAATGGTACAGCCATATTTGCTAGCAGCACGGCAAAAGCGACACCATCAGGGTAACCACCGTATTTGCGAATGATAAATATCATCAACCCAATAAAAATACCGTACAGGATTCGACCCTTATTAGTGGTTGATGCCGAAACCGGATCGGTGGCAATAAAAAAGGCTGCCAACATGGTCGCCCCGGAAAATAACTGAAACAACGGGCTTGGATTGGTATCGGAGGCTGCCAACCAGCTTAGCAGGCTGATTGCAAATAAACTGCCTAATACCGCAACCGGAATTCGCCAGCCAATCACCCGCAGTTTTATCAGCGCTAAACCGCCAGCCAGATAGGCCAGATTTACCCAAAGCCAGCCAGCACCAGCAATGCCATAGAATATCGGTTGCTCAAGACTTTCGGTTAAAGTTTTGCCAGAAGCCAGATCAGTGCGGATGGTATCCAGCGGCGTTGCCATGGAAATACCGTCT
>NZ_JBFJPY010000108.1:0-10257 GCF_041616895.1 Arsukibacterium sp. | reverse complement strand
GCCGCAGCTTAAATCAAAGTCCGGATCCGGGTCGACTGGTCCGCCACCTTCACCATTAAATAAGCCAATATCACTAAAATCATCCTGGGGGAAACCTAACCATTGATCAGCAGGCTCAAACGTATCCAGCGGATTGCTATCATAGCTAACGGCAGCGCGGCGTAAAGTGTCGTTTGCCGTGGTAATATTTCCCGAACCCCAGGCCGAACCCGGGTCAAAGCCCACCTGACCAATACTGTCGATCACCTGACCATCTTTGGTCAGGGTAATGGCATCGTCACCATTCCACAGCCCACCGCCAATGGTCTGATCTGCCAGGCTAAGTAGTTCTGCAGACGCGCTGGCAGAGGCAAACACATAAGTTGCCCCCGGGGCCAGTTCACCGTTTAATGCTACGCTGACGCCCGCGCTGGCAGCGCCATTAAAAAAAACGTTTATCCGGTAGTCAGCCAGATTCAACGTGGTGTCGGTCGGGTTAAAAAACTCTAACGCTTTATTATTGGCAGAGCCTTCAACATACTCAGAAATAAAGAGCTCAGCATGCGCTGCAGGTGCTATTAGCAATGCAATACTGGCCGCTAAAAGTGTTTTTTTCATCGTGGGTCCCTGAAATTATTGTTATTAAAAAAAATAAAAAAAAGCGTCTTACCATAGCGCTAATTTATGTCATTTTCATTAACATTATGCAAAATAATCAATCGTTTATTTTACATTGAAATGTCAGTTTTTTTTACTGGGAAAACCAGCGGTTTTAAGGTTTACTAGTACGCTTACTTTAAGGAGATATTATGTTTAACGTTAATCAGTATTTTGATGGCAAAGTTGCGTCTATCGCATTTGCCGGCGAACAGCTACCGGCCACCGTAGGTGTTATGGCGCCAGGTGAATATGAGTTTGGTACCAGTAAGCACGAAGTCATGACAGTAATAAGTGGTGCTTTAACGGTATTACTGCCCAGTACAACTCACTGGCAAACGTTTAACAGCGGCCAGCATTTTAACGTAGCGGCTAATGTGAAATTTCAGGTAAAGGTAAACCAGGATACCGCTTACCTGTGCACTTATGCATAATACTCATTAGTCATTATTAAATAGAGCAGTCTATGCGCGGGATGCGAAGTACAGCCAAACAACCGGAACCGCAAAAACGTCCTGAGGCACTGCAACTGGGCCAGACCGTCGCTACGCTCTGGCCTTATTTAATGGCATTCAAAGGCCGGGTGTTGCTGGCTATATTGGCGCTGATTGCCGCCAAAGCTGCCACATTAACCATGCCCTGGGCCTTAAAAGAAATTATTGATGCGCTGGACCCTTCCGTCAGCAGCGTGGTGCTGCTGCCTGTTGCGTTACTGTTATTGTATGGTGGCCTGCGGTTTGCCACGGTATTTTTTGGCGAGCTGCGTGACGCCCTGTTTGGCCGGGTGACTGAACATGCGATGCGCCAGATTGGTCTGAAAGTGTTTAAACATTTGCATAGCCTGGAACTGGCGTTTCATCTGGATCGACAAACCGGCGGCATCAGTCGTGATATTGAGCGCGGCAGCAATGGCCTGAGCTTTCTGATGCGCTTTTTAATGTTTAATATCGTGCCTACCCTGTTCGAAATACTGGCGGTAGCGGTTATATTCAGCCTGTTGTTCTCACCGTTGTATGCCGTTATTACCGTGATTGCCGTGGCGCTTTATATCTTTTTTACCGTGTCGGTTACCGAATGGCGCAATAAATTTATCCGTGAAGCCAATCAGGCAGACAACACCACTAACAGCCGGGCGGTCGACAGCCTGTTAAATTACGAAACGGTAAAGTACTTTAACAATGAAGCGTATGAAGCAAAAACATATGACGGCTTTCTGGCCAAATGGGAGCAGGCCCGGCTGAAAAACCGCTTAAGCTTGCTGGCGCTCAACTCAGGTCAGGCGCTGATCATTGCTGGCGCCATCACCAGCCTGATGTGGCTGGCTGCTGCAGAAGTACGGGCCGGTAATATCAGTCTTGGCGAACTGGTGATGGTTAATGCTTACATGATCCAACTGTTCTTGCCGCTGAATTTTTTAGGTTTTGTTTACCGGGAAATTCGCCGCGCCCTGACCGATCTGGAAAATATGCTGGGGCTTCTCGGCCGCAAGCCCGCCATTGCCGACACCCCGGATGCTAAGCCGCTTGCGGTTAGCCACGGCGCTATCACCTTTAACAATGTCCAATTTGCTTACCAGGCAAACCGCGCTATTTTGCAAGGCTTAAGCTTTCATGTACCCGCCGGTAGTAAAGTGGCTATCGTCGGGGCCAGTGGCGCCGGCAAAAGCACCCTGTCTCGTTTGTTATATCGTTTTTATGCCATTACCGGTGGCCAAATCAAGATTGATGGCAAGGACATCGGTAGCGCAACGCTGGACAGCTTACGCCGGGCAATCGCTATTGTGCCGCAAGACACGGTACTGTTTAACAGCAGCATCCGCGATAACATTCAGTATGGCAACCCGGATGCCAGTGACGCAGAGGTTGATCAGGCCATCGAGCTGGCCCATTTGCGTAAATTTATTGATAGCCTGCCACAAGGTGACGCCACCATCGTGGGTGAGCGCGGGTTGAAAGTCTCTGGCGGCGAAAAGCAGCGAATTGCGATTGCCCGGGCTATTTTAAAAAAATCACCTATCCTGGTATTCGATGAAGCCACTTCGGCACTCGATTCCAGTGCCGAGCAAGCTATTTTGCAAGCGATGCGCGAAGTGGCACGCAACCATACCAGTCTGGTGATTGCCCATCGGCTGTCTACTATAACCGACGCCGATAACATCATTGTATTAAAAGACGGCATGGTGGCCGAGCAAGGCAACCATCAGCAGTTGATTGCCCGCCAGGGCGAATACGCCCGGATGTGGCAATTGCAGCAACAACAACAACAGATATGAGCCAGATCAACCCCTTAACCTTAAAAGCAGGCTATGCTTAAACTGACGGGTAAATTAAGGGGTCAGTTATGCCGCTCCAACAATTAAAACATAAGTTATTAGTGCAAAAAGTGCAGTTAGAACGCCAGTTAAATGCTATTCATGATGATTTTCAGCAGGGTCGCAGCGCCGACGCCGCTGAGCAGGCTGCCGAGCGGGAAAACGAGCAGGTACTAAACAGCCTGGAGTACAACGCAGCAGAAGAATTAAAGCAAATTGATATTGCACTGCAACGCATGGAGCATGGTGAATACCTGAATTGCAGCCAATGTGGCGAAGATATTGGACTGGAGCGGTTAAACGCCGTGCCCTTCACCACTTTATGTATCAGCTGCGCCAATACACCAGTGTAACGCCAGCCTGCCTTTGAGCGACAAGCTGGCCGATTAAAGGATAACTGGCAGAGCGAGTTAACTCAGGTGTTGCTTAAAGAAGGCTACAGTGCGTTGCCAGGCCAGCTCCGCCATTGCTTCGTTGTAACGTGCGGTAGAGTCATTGTGAAAGCCATGGTGTGACTCTGGGTAGCGGTGTACCGTAAATGTTTTATTGTGCTGCTGCAGCAATGCTTCAGCCTCAGGCCACATGGCATTCACCCGCTCATCCAGCTCGCCCAACTGCACCAGTAATGGCGCTTTAATATCAGCTATTTTATCTGCCGGTGGCGGCGAGCCATAAAACGGCACGCCAGCATTCACCACATCGGGCAATTCAGCGGCCAGCAAGCCAGTCATGGCACCACCAAAGCAAAAACCGACTACCCCCAGTTTACCACTGCCGCCATCAAGCTTATCAAGCCACATCGCAGCCGCTTTTAAATCAGCAATAATTTTCTGACCGTCCATACTGCGCTGCATTTGCCTGCCATCATCATCATTACCCGGATACCCGCCTAGTGGCCACAGCGCGTCAGGTGCAAAGGCAATAAAGCCGGCTTTGGCTAAACGGCGGGCCACATCTTCAATATAAGGGTTTAAACCCCGGTTTTCGTGGATCACCAGCACGGTTGGTAGCGCAGATCCGGCTTTGGCAGGTTTTACCAGATAGCCCCGTCCCTCCCCATGCCCATCTGGTGACGGGAACGTCTGATAGGTAGCGGTAATATCAGGGTCGTTAAACGACACTTGCTCTGCCAGTGCATAATTTGGCAATAAGCCGCCCAGAATACTGGCAGCAGTGGCAGTACCAATGGCCAGGCCGCCAATAGCGGTTAGAAAATCCCGGCGGTTTAACATGCCATGGGCATATTTATCGTATAACTCATAGGCTTTGGCCGGAATGGCTGCAGGGTGCACTTTTTTATTGTTATTCATCGTTGTTTTCCTGATCTACCGTTTTTGATTAGAGATAGCAATAACACATCAACTGATTTCGACTACGCTGAAACGTTGGGTAAAGTTTAGTACAACTGCTGAAAAATAGTTGCTGCCGAGCGCTGCGCTCACTGGAAAATAGTATTGCAACTGTTATGCTATGCCACATTATTTGCAACGGGAACAACCTTATGTTTTTGGCAGTGTTGGCGTTAGTTTTTGGCCTGGCGTTACTGGTCTGGAGTGCAGATCGTTTTGTTGATGGTGCCGCAGCTACCGCACGCTTTGGTGGCATGCCGCCGTTACTTATTGGTATGTTAGTGGTAGGTTTTGGTACTTCAGCCCCCGAAATGGTGGTGTCGGCCATGGCCGCTGCTGATGGTAACCCCGCCCTGGCGCTGGGTAATGCCTATGGCTCTAATATTACCAATATTGCCCTGATCATTGGTTTGGTTGCGCTTATCAGCCCGATAAATGTGCACTCGCAAGTCATTAAAAAAGAATTACCTTTATTGCTGGCCATTACCCTGTTTGCCGGCTGGCAATTGTTTGATCATCAGCTTAGCCGGTTCGATGCCTGGTGCTTGCTCGGCGTGTTTGCCGCAGTGATGGCCTGGTCGGTATGGCAAGGCATGCGTAACCCACAAGATGCACTGGCAGCCGATATTGATACCGAAATCAGTAACAATACCATGACATTAAAGCAAGCGTTAATGTGGCTGGTACTGGGCCTGATTTTGCTGATTATTGCTTCCCGTTTTCTGGTTTATGGCGCCGTTTATATCGCGCAGGGCCTTGGCGTCAGTGATTTAGTGATTGGTTTAACCGTGGTAGCCGTCGGCACCTCGTTACCCGAACTGGCATCGTCATTGATGGCAATCAAAAAAGGCGAACATGATATTGCACTGGGTAATATTATCGGTTCTAACTTGTTTAATACCTTAGCGGTGGTCGGTATTGCTGCGCTAATTCAGCCTATGGCGGTAGATCCGGTAGTGCTTACCCGCGACTACACCCTGATGTTTGGTTTAACTGTCGCCTTGCTGGTGCTGGGCATCGGTATCAAAAAAGCCGGCCGGATTAACCGGTTAGAGGGGGCCTTATTGTTGGCGGTGTTTTTTGGCTACACCGGCTATTTAATCAGCACAGCTTTCTGATACCTATCTACCCTTCAGTGCGGCTGATGGCTTTCATTAGTCGCACAGAAAACTCTGCTTACAGTTTTTGACATCAACAAATGTTCTCCTGTGCTATTACTTGTGGGTTATTTACTTTTAAAACCATAATAAAACACAGGGGACTCTGATGTTTAAACCCAAAAAACTGGCCATGTTATGTTGTATCGGCCTGGGCCTTAGCGCCACCACAGCCGTCGCGAACGATGGCACCCGCTTATTACAACAACCCGATATATCAGCCAACCAGTTGGCATTTGTTTACGGTGGCGATATCTGGCTTACCGACCGCAATGGCCAGAACCCGCGCCAGCTTACCAGCCACCCTGCCAGTGAATTTGCGCCAAAATTTTCGCCAGACGGTAATTGGCTGGCGTTTTCCGCCAGTTACGACAACAACACCGATGTCTATGTCATGCCTGCCACTGGCGGCCCTGCTACCAGACTGACTTTTCACCCGGACGCGGATACCGTTAATGGCTGGAGCCCCGATGGAAAAAGCATTGTGTTTGCGTCAAACCGCGAAATCGCCAATAGCCGCAGTAATCAGTTGTACTCAATAAGTGTTGCAGGCGGTTACCCACAAAAGCTAATGGAAGCCGTGGCCTTCGAGGGCGACTTGTCAGCCGATGGTAAAAAGCTAGCGTACCGGCCTAACAACATGGCGTATAGCGGCAGCAGCGGCTGGCGGCTACATCGCGGTGGCAGCACCCCACCGGTATGGATTATCGATTTAGAAAAACAGCAGCTGGAGAAAATACCGCACCCTAATGCCAATGAATTTAACCCATTCTGGCTCGGCGATACGGTGTATTTTTTATCAGACCGTGACAACACCGCCGTTAACCTGTTTCAATATCGCGATAAGCAGGTTACTCAGTTAACCAACAATACCGACTGGGATCTGCGCAGCGCTGCCGGTCATGGCAACAGTATCGTTTATGAAGCTGGCGGGTACCTGCATCAGTTTGATGTCAACAGTGGTCAGAGTAAACCGATAAATATCAGCATTACCACGCAATCAGCCCAAAAACGGCCACAGTGGAAAGACGCCAGTAAAACCTTAACCAGCGCCCGCTTATCCACCACCGGCCAGCGGGTTGTGATCAGCGCCCGTGGCGATATTTTCACGGTACCAGTTGAAGACGGTAGCACGCGAAACCTGACCCAAAGCAGCGGTGTACGCGAATTTGATGGCTTATGGAGCCCGGATGCCACCAAACTGGCTTATATTTCCGATGCCGGCAATAAGCATCAGCTGGTAGTGCAAAACCAGGATGGTTTAAGCGAGCCTGAAGTATTTGCTTTAGCCGATACTGGCTACTTTAACCTGCTAAGCTTTTCGCCCGATGGCGAGCGGATTGTCTACCACGATAATCACCTGAATTTATACGCGTTTAATTTGAAAACTAAGCGCAGCCAGCGGCTTGATACGTCAGAGCGCCGCACCGATTTTAAGGTGTCGTTCTCGCCCGACAGCCGCTATCTGGCATATACCACGGCAGGGGCAAATTATTTTAGTCAGATTAAATTGTTCGATTTTCAAACCAATAAAGCCAGCCAGATCACCGATGGCATGAGCCATGCGGATGATCCGGCCTTTAGCCAGGACTATCTGTACTTTAGCGCGTCAGTTAACACAGGCCCATCCCAAGTTGGTCTGGATTTATCGACCCGCGAGCGCCCCGTGCGTAAAGCTATCTATGCCTATGTACTGGCCAGCGACGGCAAATCGCCGTTGCTGCCGAAAAGCGGTGATGAGCCAGCAAAATCGGCAGCCAAAAAAGACGATAAGAAAGACGCCAAAAAAGGCAAAGATGAGGATAAACCGGCGGTAAAACCGGTAAAGCTTGACCTGAACGGTCTGCAAAACCGGATTGTTGCCCTGCCAATAGCTGAGCGTAACTACGACAGCTTAAGTGTCGCCAGTGACGGCGCCCTGTTCTATATGGAACGTACTCAACCCGGCAGCAGCAACGAGCTGCCTGGCTCGGATGGCCGCAACAGCGCTACCTTATACCGGTTCGATTTTGAAGAGAAAAAATCTGAAAGCGTGAAGCAGGATATTGCCAGCTACAATTTAAGCGATGATGGCACAAAAATCCTAATGCTAAGCCTGCCGAATAAGCTGGAAGTGGGTGATGCGAAGGCAAAACCTGACGCAAAAGCCGTATCACTAGCTGAAGTACGCAGCTTTGTTGACCCCGCCAAAGAATGGCAGCAAATTTTTGCTGATGCCTGGCGCATGCAGCAAGAATATTTCTATGACGCTAATATGCACGGCATTAACTGGCAGGCCATTTATGACAAGTACCAGCCAATGCTTAAGCATGTGCAGCGCCGGGAAGACTTAAACGATGTACTGGTACAAATGATTGCCGAATTACAGGTGGGCCATAACCGGATTGGCGGTGGTGATGTGCATCAGGAAAGCAGCAGCAAAGTGGGCTTACTTGGCGCAGACTTTGTAATTAACAACGGCAAGTATCAGTTTAAAACGGTGTATACCGGCGATCGCTGGAGCCCGTTCTTAAAAGCGCCGTTAAATGTGCCTGGCGCCAGTGCCAAAGCTGGTGACTATTTACTGGCAATTAATGGCCGCGAGCTTAGCGCCAGTGACAATGTGTTTGCACTTTTGGATAACACCCAGGGCAAACAAGTCATATTAAGCATTGCCGATGATGCCCGTGGTAAAAACCAGCGCAATATTACGGTCGAACCGGTGGCCAATGAAAACCAGCTGCGACTTTGGCACTGGGTAGAGCAGAACCGTAAGTTGGTTAACGACAAAACCGACGGCAAAGTCGCCTATGTTTACCTGCCAAATACTGCCGATGGTGGCTTTTACTTCTTTAACCGCATGTTCTTTGCCCAGACCGACAAGCCAGCGGTTATTCTGGATGAGCGCAAAAACGGTGGCGGTCAGGCAGCTAACTACATCACGGAAATTCTGACCCGGCCGTTTTTATCTGGCTGGAAAGACCGCGATGGCCTTATATTCACCACACCGGGTGCCGGCATTTACGGCCCGAAAACCATGCTAATCGATCAAGACGCCGGTTCAGGCGGTGATTTCCTGCCCTGGGCCTTTAAACGCCTTGAGCTTGGCACTACCATCGGTACCCGTACCTGGGGTGGCTTAATTGGTATTTCTACTAACCCGCCAATGATCGACGGTGGCTTCCATGTGGTGCCGTTTTTCCGTTTCTATACGCCAGATGGCGAATGGCGGGTAGAGAACGAAGGTGTCGCTCCGGATATTGAAGTAGAACTGGATCCGATCGCGGTTAATAAAGGCATCGATGTGCAGTTAAACCGCGCTATTGAGCATACCTTAAAAGAGCTGAAAGCCAATCCACCGGCCGATCACAGCACGGCACCGGCCATGCCGACCAAGCTGGGTTTGTAATCTTTCACATCTAGCCAAAAAACCGCTGCCCTGCAGCGGTTTTTTTATGTGATTTTAGCTGTCCTGGGTTTATTTGCGCTCTGCAGGTATATCGCTTAAATACTCAATAAACTCCACTTCAAAGCCGGCTGGGTCAACAAAGTAAATATTTTTACGATATGGCTCCTCTGCGCCTGCTTTAGCAATGGCATAACCCGCTTTATTTAATCTGGCGATAACAGCGTCCAGGTTATTGGTTACATAAGCAAAATGAGCAAAGCCAACATTGTGTCCAGCCAATTCGCGGTTGCTGCCTTCACCGTGATCGCTCAGTGCCAGATAATGATAATCATCGCCAACATGCAGCCACTTGCGCGGCTTGCCATACCACTCGCCCTCGCCTTCATCCCGAATGCGCCAGTGCGGGAAAGCCGCACGGTAAAAATGCAGCATGGCGTCTATATCCGATACCACTAAATTTACATGTTCCAGATACATTGTTATCTCCTTTTGCGTTACTTATTTTGCATAGCCCGGTTAAACAACCGGAATAAATGGCATAAAAAACTGCGGCAGCGCGGCAGTTCGTGGTCTGGCGGGTAAGTCATTGCATTTCTCCTTGCATTGAATCGACCGGCAGGTTAAAACCTCAACTTAAGTTGAGGTAAAGTGTTTTTTTAGGGTTAGCGAAAAAAAATTGTGGAGCAAAAATGGCAGAAGCAACATGGAGTGTTGGCCGCGTGGCAAAGCGTTGTGGTGTTAAGGTAAGTACCCTGCACTTTTACGAGCAAAAAGGCCTGATTAAAAGCTTGCGCAATAACGGCAATCAGCGCCGTTATAAGCCGGATGTGCTGCGGCGTATTTCCGTAATTAAAGCCGCCCAGAAAATGGGTATTAGTCTGGAGGAAATAAAACAGGCGTTTAACTCGCTGCCGGACAACCGCACCCCGACTGCAGAAGACTGGCAGCTGCTTGCCAGTAACTGGCAACAAATGCTTGATGCCAGAATTAGCTATATGCAAAAGCTGCGCGACCAGCTAACCGGCTGTATTGGTTGTGGCTGTTTAAGCATGAACAGCTGCCCGCTGTATAACCCGGACGATATGTTGGCAGCGAAAGGTAGCGGCCCGCTGCTACTAGACCAGACATAGGTGCTTAAACAGCCCTAACCTGAGACAAAAGCAGAGACCTGAACGCAGGAGCAGACATGGTAGTTAAGGCAGTTTAACAGTGCCGGTAACGTCAGAGTCTTTTACATACACCGCTATTCTCAAACTACCTAAAGTAGTAAGCGCCTAAATAATAAGCTTATTTTATTTCGGCTTAAATATTGCTTAGTTTTTAACCAGCTACCCTATCCCCATTCTAAAGTAGTACCTGTAGCTTACCCATTCCTGCCATGCCGTAACTGGTGAGAATAACGCATACCTTGTATCG
>NZ_JBFJPY010000107.1:0-10375 GCF_041616895.1 Arsukibacterium sp. | reverse complement strand
TTTAGCGGGGTTAATGGTGGCCGTTTTCAGCGCTTCCAGCGGGCTCATGCCGCCCTGGGCAAACATCCAGATCTCCCAGTGTGCGCCTAAGCCTTCACGCTGCCCATGGGCGCCAATGTTAGCAATAACACCGACATCCTGCAGTTGCTTGGCGGTTTTAACCACTTCAAAATGGTTATAGTGATGTTGTGGTGCGGTAGGGCGGCGCATACTGCGCGGCGCTAGTACATCCATTGGTACATACTGGCTTAACCGCGGGTGTTTCCACACTTCGGTTTTATCGTACCAGTAGTTCTCGCCCCAAATACCGCCGTAGGCAACGTTAAGGGTAGGGGTGTACGCGGTGCCACTGGCCTGCCACAGTTGCTTAATGTCGTCATATACTTTTGCAGCCGGCAGGGCATGCTCTATGGTGGTGTGGCCATCGACAATCATGGTCAGGTTATGCTGCATTAACGAGCCACCTTCCGGTACCACCATCATGCCTAGCTCACGCGCGGCCTGAACCACCTGCTGGCGCTGGTTACGCCGCGGCTGGTTATAGCTTTTTACACTAAATGCGCCCACTTTTTGCAACCGCTCTAAGTGGAATTTAGCGTCATCCAGGCTATCAATATGCGAGGTATAACCTGCACCTTCTGCACCGTATAAAATGGTACCGGTAGAGAAAATACGCGGGCCGACAATCTGGCCGCTTTGCTGCATTTCACTGGCCGCAAAAATTTCCCGGGTATCGTTCGAAGGGTCGTGGATACTGGTGACACCAAAGGTTAAACCCGCGTAGTTTTGCCAGTTTTGCTGCGGGGTAATTTGCTGATTACCCTGGCTGCCGTGGGCATGGGCGTCAAATAAGCCCGGCATGATGGTTTTGCCGGTAATATCAAACACTTTGGCATTGCTGGGTACGGCAACATCACTGCGACTGCCTACCGCTTTAATTTTATTGTTTTCAACAATAACCACGCCATCGGCAATAACCTCATCGCCTTTCATGCTTAGCACCTGACCACCGACAAAAGCTATTGTGCCTCGTGGGATATCAGCCGGAAATTTGAAACCAAGATCAATGCCGTTTTCTACTTTAAAATCATCGCTTTTGGCGCTGTGCTCGAACAAGCCATTAATGCTGGCATGATATAACTCAGGCCCTAAGCTCCAATAAAGGTTCTGGCTGTCACCGCTCCAGCTGATATGTTCACCGGCGCGGACCGACAGTTGCTTTACCGGTAGCTGCTTGTCTGTGCCGCTGATGTCAATGGCTTTGCCCCGTTCAATAAAGGGGGTTACAAATACTTTAAACCGATCGGCGAATGCCAGATATTTACCGTCAGGCGATAGTTTAAATTCAGTGCCAAATTTAGCCGTATATAAGGTTTTCTGGCTATGTTTTTGTAAATCGATACTAATAAAACTGGGTGTACTGCCATAATCCATGGCGTAAACTTTATCATTAGCGGCGCCAAACATTGGCGCATAGCCATTACGGGCAATCAGTTCGCTGTCACCGCCGCGGCTACTAATTTTATACAGGCCAGTATTAAGTGACCACTGCCTGGGCAATAAGCGGCCGGCACCAATTTTACGGTAAACCACGGTTTTGCCATCGGGGCTTAGGGTTGGCTCTATGTATTTCCCTGGCTCGCTCGTCAGTTTGGTTACTCGGCCATTTCGCAAGTTCAACAGGTTTACCGCGCCTTGTGTTTGATCGTTCCAGCTGACAAATACCAGCTCTTTACCATCGCGGGAAAACTCGGGATAAAATTCAAAATCGGTGGTTTGCTTGGTTAACCGACGCGGTTTCGGGTCGTTTAAATCGGTGATGTATAAATGACCTAATGCGGTAAATACCGCCTGCTTGCCATTGGGGGATACTTTGACAAAACGCAGCATTTTAACGTCAACGTCGGTAGTGTCTAAATCCTGTTTTACCCGCAGCGCAGTTTGGATCTGTTTGCTGGTATTCACTTCAAACGGCACGGTCGAGACTTGCTTGCTGGCAATATTCAGCCGCTTTATGTCACCGCCGGCCCAGAACAGCAAAGCTTTATTGTCAGGCGTCCAGCTAAGGGTTGGGTAAACCCCATGAATGGCCCAGGTTTCCTGCATGTCGCGGTCCAGACCATCATACAGTTTGATATGCTCGCCACTGGCTAAATCATATAAAAACAAGGTACTTTGAAAATCAACCCGGCGAATATAGGCTAAGTATTTGCCATCCGGCGAGGGCGTAGGGCGAATGGCACCACCCGCACCACCGAGTAGCTCTTCAATTTTTCCGGTTTCACGCTCAAAGCGTTTAATGACATAAATACCAGACTCTGAGTCTTTACTGTAGTGGAAGGTTTTGCCCGGTGTGTCGTCCTGGGAGAAGTAGATGTATTTACCATCTCGGGAAAAGGCCGGCTCACCTAAATCTTTCTGATCATTTGGCCGCTCGGTCAGCATAACCCCATTGCCACCACTGACATGGTACTGCCATACTTCACCGGCACCCAGCGAGCGACTGGCCGTAAAGTGTTTGCGGGCGACAATAAACTGGCCATCCGGGCTAAAAGCCGGGCTGTTCAGCAAGCGGAAGGTTTCATTGGTTACGGCACGCGGCTCGCTACCGTCGGCATTCATTAACCAGATATTGTCGCCACCATCACGGTCACTGGTAAAGGCAATGGTTTTGCCATCCGGGCTGAATACCGGCTGCATATTCCAGGCAATGTCGTTGGTCAGGGCCGTGGCTTTGCCACCGGCTATGGGCATGGTGTAAATATCACCCAATAAATCAAAAGCCAGGGTTTTGCCATCCGGGCTTACCGTAATATTCATCCAGCTGCCCTGCTGCACGTTAATATCGACGGTTTCAAACTGGCCTTGCGGCGCATTTACATCCCAGCTAGGAGCTTTTTCGTCCGCTTGCAGCGTTATACTGGCAATAGCCAGCGCCAGTAAACAAGGTTTAAGTTTCGTCATTGGTAGGTTCCCGTGGCGGTTTTCGTTATAGTTATGTACTGTGCCAGATTGGCATAAAGTGCTGATAAAGTTAAGCTCTGCTTCCTCTCAATACGACCAGAGCGCTGAAGGAGTCGATAGAATATGTCCGGGTTGCCTGCGCCAGAATCACCCTGTGTCGCCTGTTGTCGTTTAAACAGTGAAAAGCTGTGTGTGGGCTGTTATCGGCACATCACTGAAATTGTTGACTGGAACAGGCGGTCAGACGCCGAAAATTACGCTATATTACAAAAGGTTGCTCAAAGAAAGCGTAAAGCAAAGCAACAGCCGGTTGCTGATGAATACACAACGGCTATAACCCAGCAAGAATGGCAGGCGGCAAAAGCCATCGTAAGAGCAAAATAAAGGAAACTGTATGCCGGATTGGCAAACCATCATCGCAATAGAACCGCTAGGCTGGCAGGATCTACTTACCGCACTATGTTGTGGTTTTATAATTGGTCTGGAGCGGCAATTGCGCGGAAAGCCGGCCGGGATCCGTACCTCCATTCTGATTATTCTGGGTACCTACGTGTTTATTGCGGTATCCATGTCGGTCAATTCAGAGATGACCGATCCGTCACGAATTATCGGCCAGGTAATCACAGGTGTCGGCTTTCTCGGCGCCGGCGTGATGTTAAGCCGTGATGGCATGGTACTGGGTGTGACCTCAGCAGCAACCATCTGGGTATTGGCCGCTATTGGTGTCTGTATTGGTGTCGGCCACGATTTAGTTGCGATAAAATTATCATTACTGGTGGTAGCAGTGCTGGTGGGGGTTGGCGTGCTGGAAAGCTCGTCTTCCTCAATGCGCCGTGGGGTACACCGTACTTATAATGAGTGGGTTCAACGGGCCAATAACGGTATGTTTAAACGTCGCCAGGGTGATGTGCCGCCGCCAGGAAGAACTGATATTGATGATCCACATTAACATCGATTTTGAGGCTTTAGATATGATGATAGGGATAAAGGCAAGATTAGGATTAACCAATGCTTGAAGCTGTCTGGATAGGATTTGCGTTTTCACTGGGTTTACTGGTCCGATTGATTGGGTTACCGCCACTTATTGGCTACCTGCTGGCGGGGTTTGTAATTTCCGCTACCGCCAGTGAAATGAACCTGCCAGCGGATGGACCGTCAATTATTCACCATGTGGCGCATCTGGGCGTACTGCTGCTGTTATTTACCGTTGGTTTAAAATTAAACGTGCGCAGCCTGGCAAAAGCTGAGGTGTTAGGCGGCGGCACCTTGCATTTTGGTTTATCCATTTTGCTTACCTTACCTGCTGTGTTATTTATTTTTGAGGTTAGCTGGTATCAGGCATTAATGCTGGCCATTGCCTTAGCGTTTTCCAGCACGGTACTAGCGGCGAAGGTGCTGGAAAGTAAGCGCGAATTACGGGCATTTCATGGCAGGGTGGCGATAGGTATTCTTATAGTACAGGATTTGCTGGCGCTGCTGGTGATGAGCCTGGCCAGCGGCACTGTGCCTTCGGCCTGGGCCCTGCTGGTGTTCGCCTTGCCTCTACTTCGGCCACTGCTGTTTAAACTGCTTGATGCCAGTGGTCATGAAGATCTGCTGATCTTGTTTGGTTTATTGCTGGCGTTGGTGGTCGGCGGGCAGGGCTTTGAACTGGTGGGGTTGAGCTCTGAACTTGGCGCGCTGGTATTTGGGGCGATGCTGGCAAAACACCCGCGGGCAGGTGAGTTATCAAAATCGCTGTGGAGTATTAAAGAGTTCTTTCTGGTGGGGTTCTTTTTACAAATTGGTATAGATGGTCTGCCAGATGCTAATGCCTGGTTATTTGCCGGGGTAATGACCCTTATTCTGCCCCTTAAGGCTATCTTGTTTTTCTTATTACTGGTGTTATTTAAACTCAGGGCGCGCAGTGCCTTTCTGGCCAGCCTTAGTCTGACTAATTACAGTGAGTTCGGTTTAATCGTGGCCAGTGTGGTATTGCCAGAGTGGATGGTACCGCTAGCGTTGACGGTGGCCATTTCATTTGTTGTTTCAGCGCCATTAAACCGCTTAGCACACCCGCTGTACGAGCGCTTATGTGATCGGTTGCTGAAGTTAGAGCGCAATATTCATCATCCAGATGAACAGCCTGTGTCATTAGGCGATGCGGATGTGCTGATTATGGGGATGGGGCGCACCGGCACCTCAGCTTATAATTACCTTAAGCCCAGCAGAAAAATAATTGCGATGGATTCTGATCCGGCAAAAGTTGCTGATCATCAACAAAAGGGGATCAATATTTTTTATGTTGACGCTGAAGATCAGGTGTTCTGGCAGGGCTTGGATTATGGCAATGTGCAGGCAGTGATCCTTAGTATGAATGACGTGGAAGCTAAGGTTATTGCCGCTAAAAAGCTACGGGCATCGGGGTTTAATGGTTTTATTGTGTCGCACAGCATGCATAATGATGAAGCCCGCAATATTATCGCCGCTGGCGCTGATGAAACCTATTTAACCATGTCTGAAGCGGGAGTAGGTATTGCTGAGCATGTTAAGCAGCAATGCTTTGGTTTAAAAGCCTGAATCAGAAATAATTAAGGCGCCAACCTGGCGCCTTAATTTGTACGGATAAACGTTGGGGTGTCATCAGTTAGATGGCGGCACGCTCTTTAATGGCATTAATTACCGGTGAAGCAGCAAAGCCGTTGCTTTGAGCCCATTCCGCATCGCCAGATGCAGCCACAACGCTACTTGATAGCTGTTTAAGCATAAACTCAGCCGTTTCGTTAGCATTGTGCTTAATAGCATGGCGCACTAATGGTAAACCATCACAGACCACACTGTTATATACGGAAGATAAACGGACACGATTATCCGTTAATACTTTACGCAGGTTATTCCGGCTATCTGCTGCGACATAAGAACAAATAGTCATGGCTAATTGATCGTCGGCGGCAACAGGAGTACTTACAAAGGAGGTGGAAGCGATAACAGCGGCTAAAGCGATAAATTTGGTTTTCATATTCAAGCTCCGAATTGAGTCAGTTGACGATCATTGTTAGCAACCTGGGTTGCGGTACACGAAAGGTCTGCGTTTAACTCTGGACGAAACAGAATAAAACATCGCAATTTGCGACGGCAGCCCAGCTATCATAGGGTTTCCCCGTTAGACCTGAAGCTTTGCGTGATCATCTTTTCAGATGACTTGCCTTTCGAATTCGCGCATCATAATGAATGCTTAAAATTTATGCAAGTATTAAATTTAAAAAAATTTTATGGTGAAAACTGAATGAGTTATCGCTATCTGATCAGACCACTAGCTGGTCAGGGCGCTGCTGCAAACTCGTTTCAATCACAATTTGCACGGCCGATATCAGCGTAGCGAGTGCCATGCTCGGGGTATTGGGTTTATCTATTACCTGCTCAGGTAAATAGGGTAAATGAATAAAACCGCCTTTAATGCTGGCGTACTGGTTTTTAATCAGATGCATTAATCCATAAAAACTGTGGTTACAGACGTAGCTGCCGGCAGATAAAGACAGTTGTGCCGGAATATGTTGCAGCTGCAGGGCGTTTAGCGTGGCGTGCAATGGCAAATTGCTAAAGTAGGCCGCCGGGCCATGTGACGCCGTAAGGGAGTTACGCGGTTGCTGACCGGCGTTATCAGCAATATCGGCATCGATATAATTACTGGCAATTTTTTCAAGTTGCAGCTGCGCGCAACCACCGGCCTGGCCAAGCATAATAACCACAGCAGGTTTATGCTGATTAATAGCTTGCTCCAGGCTAAGCAGGCACTGCTTAAACACACACGGCAGTTGCTGGGCCACCACGCTGACCTCGTCATCCAATTGCCAGTGGTGTAATGCGCTGGCAACCTGCCACGAGGTATTTACAGATTCACCGGCAAAAGGTTCAAACCCGGTGATTAGTACCTTTGCCATCTTCAGACCTCGTTATTAATATTATTTAGCTGCTACTACTATAGCTGTTGCGCCAGCACTCCGGCAACTGCGGTTTGCCAGCGCTGATAAAGTTTTGTCTGTTCGCTGGCAGCCAGCTGTGGAACGAATTGCCGGTCGGCTTGCCACAATTGGCTTATTGCGTCGATATCAGCGTAGTAACCGAGGCTAAGCGCTGCTAAAAACGCAACACCATACACAGTGGCATCGGCGGTATTACAGCGCAGCACCGGTTGCTGGCACAAGTCAGCCAATGCCTGCACAAACCAGCAGTTGTTGGTCATGCCGCCATCGACTCTTAATTGTGCAACCTTAATACCATCCAGGCTCATGGCAGTAAGCAAATCAGCACTCTGATAGGCCACGCTGCAAAGCGCAGCGGCAGCCAGTTGTGTTTTACCGGTATCGCGGGTCATACCAAACAGTGCTGCTTTTGCCTCAGGTTGCCAGTAGGGCGCTCCCAATCCGGTAAACGCTGGTACCAGCAATTCAGTTTGCTGATAGTTACTTTTAGCTGCCAGCGCTTCGGTTTCACAGGCCTGACTGATAATGCCTAGTTTATCGCGCAGCCACTGTATGGTAGCACCTGCCATAAATATACTGCCTTCCAGCGCATAGGTGGCTTTGCCGTTTAACTGCCAGGCCAGGGTGCTTAACAGCTGATTACTACTGCGTATTATAGTATCGCCGGTATTGACCATGGCAAAGCAGCCAGTACCATAGGTACTTTTTAGCATACCCGGGCTGATACATGCCTGACCTAGCAAAGCTGCTTGTTGATCGCCTAACATCGCCATTACCGGGATTTCAGCACCGACTAAGTCAACTGAAGTACAACCAAACACACAGGCGCTGTCGCTAATTGTTGGTAACAGGCTCGCTGGAATATTAAAAAGTTCCAGAAGTTGCGCATCCCAGTTCTGGCTGGTTAGATTATACAGCGCTGTACGACTGGCATTACTGGCGTCAGTGGCATGTACTTTGCCATCAGTAAGCTTAAATAAAAGGTAGCTGTCGATGGTACCAAAACACAGCTGGCCGGCTTCTGCTTTGGCTCTTGCCCCGGCAATATTATCAAGCAACCAGCCAATTTTGCTGGCAGAAAAGTATGGGTCGGCGCGTAGGCCGGTTTTCTGACTAATTGTGTCTTCTACCCCGCGTTGCTGCAATTCCTTGCAAAAAGCAGCGGTTCGCCGATCTTGCCAGACGATGGCGTTCGCAATAGGCTTAGCGGTCTGTCGATCCCAAACCACTGTTGTTTCCCGCTGATTGCTAATAGCAATACCGCTGATTTTTGAAACACTTAATTCAGCGTTTCTTAACACCTGATCAATACAATCCAGCACGCTTTGCCAAATGTGTTCCGGCTCTTGCTCAACCCAGCCAGATTGCGGATAGCTTAAGCTTAACTCTTGTTGAGCCGTAGCAATTTGCTGTAATTGCTGATTAAAAATAACCGCCCGGCTGGACGTTGTGCCTTGATCTATTGCAAGAATATAATGAGCGTTATTAGTGGTTGCCATGTTAATACTGAAAAGTAGGTTATGCTTGCTATCAGAGTAGCAGCATATAACCAGGCAATACTATTAATGGAGCAATACTATGGTTACCTTTAAAAGCAAAGCAAGCCGGGATGTTGATTACCATACCAATGTGGGCATGCAATTACTGAAAATGATGGGACGTGATACTAAGCTGCCAAGCGCCATGTTTGCTGATGATGTACCTGAAGCACTCGCCCGTTTAAAACAGGCACTGGCAGAGCTGGCTGAAGATGACGCACCGGAACCTGAGCAAGCTGCACCAAAAACCCCAGCCAGTGACGATGAAGAAAAACCAGAGCGGGTCAGCCTGAAGGTAAGAGCCAAGCCACTGCTGACCCTTTTGCATAAAGCACAGGAAGCAAATGTTGGCGTAATGTGGGAATAGCATTAACACATTTTTAATGTGTAGCGATAACACACTTGTCTGGTATCGAATCGATGCAAAGTGCTAAATTGAAAATTGACAGTTGTATTTCACTAGTCGGCGGCCAGCTTATTTTTGCATTGTAACAAGCGTGTTTTAAGGTCATTTATTGGTTGTTGTTCGGCTGCTGTCACTGGCGTGTTTGTGGTGGCAGCGTTTAGCATCAGGCTAAAGACACTGAAATGTTGCTCTATCTGATCCAGCTCACATTTACATTCTGCTTTAATGGCCTCAGCGGTATAGCCTTTACTGCTTAATACTTCAACGCAACGTTGTAAATAGCCTTCCATCACTTGGGCTTTGAAATCGCTGTCAATATTGTCAGCCGAGGGGGTTACTGCAATTACTTCGCTCGTTATCACGCCCGCGAAAACGAAAGCAATAACCAACGTTAAACGAGTGTTTTGGTAGTTCATTTACTGCTCCAGCCTGTGCTAAAAACGCTCACCATACCCGATAATTGGGTAAAAATCAGCTACAACCCTGCCTGCTCCAGTAAGGTCGCCATATGCTGTAATGCCTTTAGCCCCTGAATATCGGTTGCTTGCAGCGGCACCTTATAGCGGGGGAGTGTAGCGAAATCTTGCTCTATCTGCGCCAGGTGTATTTTTTCCTGACTGCGGCGGGCAGCCAGAAAATCACCATCGGCAGTGTCGGGTAAAATGCGGTTAACCACCAGGCCAGCCAATGGCAGTTTTTCCTGCATTAAGCTTTGGATGGCGCGGCCAGTTTCCAGAATTGGCAGTTTTTCCGGGGTTAATATAAATAACAGTGCACTTTGCTGCTTATCGGTAAGTATGGTGCGGGTGCGTTGCAATAAGCGCTGTCTGGTTAGCAGGGTTTCAGTAATGGCTTTGGTGCGCTCATCCATACCGGATGATGCATGTTCAGCTGGATCAGCCAGTGGATTAGCCAGATCGCGGCCAGCTTTAGGCGTTAAATGCGCCAATACATCGCCGAGTTTTTCTGAGCGTTTACTGGCATTGAGTAAGCCCTGAGTCCAGGCAGCCATAGCTTCTGGCAGACTGAGTAAACGCAGGGTATGGCCGGTGGGGGCGGTGTCAAAAATCACCAGATCATAGTCGGTTAACCCCAGTTCAATGACATTTGCCATCCGCTCCAGCATTGCCGCTTCCTGCGCGCCAGGAGACTGGCGGGTTAAGCGCATTTGTCGCTCAATCTCACTGTACATCTCTGGGCGGGTAAAGCGCTTAAGTTGAGCACTGACTTTGGCAAGATGCTGTTCTACTTCGCGATCCGGGTCCAGCTCCAGACTATCCAGGTTTGGCGCTAAGCGGGTGATATTATCACCGATTGGCCGGTCAAAGGCGTCGCTTAAACTATGTGCCGGATCGGTGGATACCAGTAACACTTTTTTGCCGCGTTGGCTGGCTAACACTGCCAGCGCAGAGGAGGTGGTGGTTTTACCCACGCCACCTTTGCCGCCTACCAGCAATAAACGTTTATCGGTTAACAACATCTGACGTTATCCAATGGCGAGTGGG
>NZ_JBFJPY010000106.1:0-10485 GCF_041616895.1 Arsukibacterium sp. | reverse complement strand
GCTATAATAGCAAGGAATCAGCAGCGGCGAAATCAACCCCGGTTGGAAATAGTGCCGGGGTGTTAGCTTAAATTGTGCAGGGTTGTTTTAATCGCGATGCGCTGTTTGCTACACTGAGCACAACTAACAGGAGCGAGTATGATGTCTGATTTTGATTTTGATGCTGATTTAAATGACCTTGATTTTGATGGCGCAGCAGCAGCGCTGGCGAAACAGCAAGCGGAAGCCGAAGCAAAAGCGGCTGACCCACAATTTGGTGACGACGACGACGAATGTAGCGGCGGTGCTTGCAAAATTTAGTGTTTGTTGTTGATAAGGGCTTATACTGTCAGAAAATAGTCCTTGGATAATAAAATGAAAAAAACCCGTATTATTACGACTGACGACATTCTGCTGACGCTTTGTCAGGCAGTTAACGGTGTGCTGTCAGCCGCTGGCAACCCGGCGATCAGTCACTCACCTATGGTCCAGAAAATTCAGAAAACCTGCCTGCGACCTGATCTTGGCTGCTTCGTGTTATTTGACGGCGGTTTCTCCGGCCTGGTTATTATTAACTTTACGGCACCGGCCGCACTGGAAATTTACCGTAAATACATGATGAGTATGGGTATGCCGGAAAATGAGCTGGCGCAATTTCATACCTCGGATGAAGTGGGCAACGTGATGGGCGAACTGATGAATCAGATCGTCGGTGACTTCACCAACAAGGTCCGCCTTGACTTACACACCTCGATTAATCAAAGCCAGCCGAAAATGATGGCGATTAATAAACAAGTCCAAATTCTGATTAACACCCAGCTTGATCAACCTCAGGCCCGACGCGTTACGTTCAGCACTCCAGAGCATAATATTTTTTACATGGAACTGGCGATGGATAAAACCGAATTTATTCAATTGCAGGAGTTTGAAAAATCTGAACAGGAACACCCGGACGATATTCTGGCTAATGCGCAGCAATACCGCCAGGAAAATACCGTGGATGTTGAGCCAGCAGTGGACGATGACTTCCTGAAAAACCTCGGTTTTTGATTAACGTCAACGCTGCAGGCTAGGGTTGAGCCTGAGTATCTTTTACTCTGGCTTAGCTGCAGCAGCGCCAGAGTGCAAAACCTGGCGCCACAACTGGCTCAGACCGATCGCCAGCACCCCAGCTAACATCAGCATCGAAAAAGGCAGGGCATCACCGGTATAAAACCAGGCCAGCAAGGGCCCGGCTAAGGCGCCACTGCCAAAGCGCAGGGTGCCAATAACCGCAGTCGCGGTGCCGCTGTTATCCGGGAACTGCATAATAATCATGGCGTCGGCATTAGTGGCCATTAACCCCAGGCTGGCCATCAGTGGTGCGATGGTAAATACCGTGTACCACAACCCCATTCCTGAATAGTTAAAAACACAAAGTAAACTCGCACAGACTAGCGCCACTATCAGACCAAAGCGCAGCATCCGCTGGGGCCCAAACCGCACCACCATCCGGCTGTTTAGCAGGTTTGCACTCATCAGCGCCAATACGTTGCAGCCAAACAATAGCCCGAACATGTGCTCGCTCACCCCGAAATAGCCGATATATACAAAGGATACGGCCGTTAGAAAACAGAAAAAGGCGAAAGATGCAAACATGGAACTGGCAATATCAGGCCAGGCCGCTTTATGCCGGAAAACTTTACGGTAACCACTGAAAAATGCCGGCCGTTGCTGACCGTAAGAACTGGTGATCTCCGGTAAATAACGCCAGCTGAAAAATACCACCACTGCACCATAAAGCGCTAAAAACAGAAAAATGGCCTGCCAGCTTGCCAGCCAGATAACCCCACTGCCCATCGCGGGCGCCACCAGGGGTGCCAGCATCATAATCATAGAGACATACGACATACCTTTAGCGGTATGCTGCTGATACAAATGGCGGATAATGCCAGGCACCACTACCGAGGCTGCAGCCCCTGCCAGCGCCTGCACCGCGCGCCAACATAAAAACCATTCAATACTCTCTACCTGGCTTAAGGCGACACTGGCCAGAATAAAACCTGTTAAACCGAACACCGCCAGGGGCCGGCGGCCCAGCATATCGGCCAGCGGTCCAAACAGCAGCATCCCCACGCCGTATGCCGCCAAAAAAATACTCAATGATTGCTGTACCAGACCAATATTTGTATCAAGCTGCAGGGCCATCATTGGCATGGCTGGCAAGTACATATCTATTGCCAACGGTGTCGTGGCGACCACCGCTGCCAATAGCATCAGCAACCAGATAGAGGGCTCAGAACGGGACATAACAGGTACTCTTATTTGCTGGCTTAATTTGCTGGCTTAATTTTCTGTTTATTATTGCCGGATAAACTACAGTGGCAGTTAGTGCGTTAGTAACATCATTAACTGAGCGGCAACAGCAGTTGAAAACTGGCGCCGCCAAGCGGGCTGTCGCCGATGATCAGCTTACCCTGGTGCCATTGCGTAATGCGCTGGACTATGGCCAGACCTAGGCCAAAACCACCCTCTTCCCGATTGCGACTTTGCTCCAGCCGGTGAAAGGGTTTCAATACCTCCGCCCGGCGCTCAACCGCAATGCCCGGGCCATCATCGTGCACGCTGATCCGCCACTGGCCCTGCTGCGCTTTAACATCGACCACAATTTTCTGGTTAGCATACCGCTTAGCATTGACCAGTAAATTCTGAATTGCCCGTTCCAGATAGTGCGCGTCACAATAAAATAATGCCCTTGCGGGCAGTTGCAACTCAATCGTTGCCCCTGGCAGCGGTGCCAGTTTCTCCGCCACATTATGAATTAACTCGGTTAGATCTACCTGCTGTTTTTTCAGATTCAGCTGATGGCTTTGCAATCTGGCATAGTCCAGCATTTCGTCTACTAATTGCTGCAACTCCCGGACATCCTGCAGCATCAGGTTTTTATCGTTTTCCGGCAATTGCGCTGCCATTTCCAGGGCAAATTTCAGCCGGGCAATAGGGGTGCGCAGCTCATGTGACACGGCATGGGTCATTTCCCGCTGCAGCTCCAGCAACGAAATAATTTGCTGACTCATTTGCTGAAAACTATCGGCAATCGGCGCGATAAACGAGCGGGCGGGTAACTGTAATTCCGCAGGTTGCCCTTTGCCAAATCGCTGCAGGCCTTGCTGTAAAAACCGAATATCCCGCGCAACCGGCCACAGCCACAATGCTACAGCAACCGCCAGCAGGCTGAAAAACAAAATACTGAACCAGTCAAACCCCGAGCGTTCATTCAATTGCAGCGGCCCCAGCAGCCACAGCTGCTCGTTGCGCAGGCCATAAAAATACACACTGTTGTCCTGAAACAACGGCAATAAATGATTTTGTTGTAATAGTTGCCACTCCGCAGGCTGCCAACTTACGCTATCCATTGCTACTGCCTGATAAGGCAGCCCCAGATGACTGGCCCATTGTGCCTCGGGTAAGCGCATAACCAGCGCCATTTGCTCAGCCAGGGTATCAACCAGCGCAGGTAACTTATCGCCCTGCGCATATTGCCACAACTGATCAACGGTCCAACCCAAGCCAATCAGGACCAGGAATAAAAACAAATAGAAGTGTAGAAACAAGCGATGCATAGTTACCAGGCGTCTGCGACAAACAAATACCCTTTACCCCAGACCGTTTTAATCCGAAACGGCACTTCGGCATTGTCACCCAGCTTGCGCCGTAAATGCGATACCCGCACATCGACCGTGCGGTCAAGGCCGTCATATTCACGACCGATAATTTGCTGGTGAATCGCCTCACGCTTTACGGTTTGACCCGCATGGCGCGCCAGCATCCACAATAAATCGAATTCGTAGCTGGTCAGTTCCACCAGCTTGTTATCAAACCAGGCTTCACGGGAACGCTGTTTTAACATTAAACGGCCAAATGCCAGCTCTTGTTGCTCGGCTTGCGGGCTGACCTGAGTGCGCCTGAGTAAGGCATTAATCCGGGCCAGCAACACTCTGGGTTCAACCGGTTTAATCACATAATCATCGGCGCCCAGCTCCAGCCCCAAGACCTGGTCAATATCACTTTGTCTGGCGGTAAGCATTAATACCGGCCCCTTAAACCACGGCCTTATTTGCCGGCATACGCCAAAACCGTCCAGGCCAGGTAGCATCAAATCCAGCACAATTAAGTCAGGTTGGAATTGTTTACATTGCTCTGCCACCAGGTCGCCCCGGCTTTGTTGTTGCACTGTAAAACCATGTTGCACCAGAAAGCTTTGTACCAACCCGGCCAGCCGGGCATCGTCTTCCACTAACAGGATCTTGGCCATTAAAAAATACTCCATGCGCCGGAGATACGGCGACGCTTTGCGGGTTGCCGGGTTAACACCTGCAATTCGATACTCAGCAATACCTGCTGTTGCTGGCGCAGGCTTAACCACCCCGTTTGCCAGTTAACCTGTTGCTGCCACTGGCCACTGGTGGCTTCCTGCCAGCAACGCTCTGGCTGCTCGGCCAGATATAAACAAACGGTACGGGGAGTGTCACTAAACCATATCACCCGCAACTCTGTCTCACAGCCTTGCTCCAACTTGTCGGCAACACAGACTATCGGGCTCACCTGCCAGCACAGGGGCTCTGTGCAATCTTCAGCAATAGCCTCGGCCTGAGTGCATACCGACACGCCAAGTACTAAGGTGAATGCGCACCGTGCTAACCACATCAGAAAAACCGGTAACTCACGCCACCAAACCAGGTTGTAACGTGGTCAGAGCGTACCAATGCGCTGTCGGTCATTGCGCTATCCAGCTGTAAATACCTAAGAAATATCAATACACTAAGCCGCTCTGTTAATGGTTTGTTCCAGTTTAACCGAAGTTCGGCCTGCCAGCTATCCCGCCCCAGATATTCCTGCCCTGGCGGTACTTCTAATGCCGTTAAACCATAATAGGTGTCTATTAACTGGGCGCTTTTCCAATGCAGGTTGGCCGACAACTGCCAGTTGCCATAAGCGCTTTGCCAACCCCGTCTTGCCCCCACACTGGCGTACTGGCCATGATGTTGCTTACTGGCATCGGTCCAGTAGGCCAGATGCCATAAAGTGTTATGCCTGACGGTATCTAATTGCAAGCCGATATCAAAGGCGGTTGGTCTTTTTGAAACCTGACTGACCGCAACTTCAAAAGGTGCCTGCCGTTCAAAGGCAATACTAAACTGAGGCATCACTACTGTACTGGCTTCAAACTGCAGCAAATTACCACTAAACCATTGCTGAAAATAGCCTTTTTCCTGATTAAACTGGCCAATAATACTAAGCTGAGTACGCTCACTCAGCGCAACGCTGCTGCCAAGCCGGCCATTGTCAAAGAACCAGTATTCGCTGTAATAATAAATTTCAGGCAAGACCACTAAATCCAGGTTTTTACCGCCATTTAACGGGTTACTGCGCTGGCCATAACCCAGTGCCAGGCTTAAATACAGTTTTTGCTGTTCAATACAGTCATTGCCCTGGCAAGTAGGAGCAGCAGCCGAAGCCGCCATGCTGCTTAGCAACAAGCTCATTAATAACACAATTTTTAATGGCGTTTTGAACACAAATGCTTACCTGATAAAAGCGACAAGCTAGTTTAGCAAGGGGCAGGCCTGCACCGAAACAGAAATAACATAGTTTGACAAATTTACCTCAATTGTCACAGACGGCCTGGTTAAAACCAGATACCAACACCGAAATTGAATCTGCTCCTAAATCCATCTATGATGAGCCGACTATAACGATAATGCGCTGTTCAGATTGCTGCAGTTTGCTGCAGGGCTGTACCGCTGGATAAGCAGAGCACAAGATGAAAGACAAAGCGACATCCTTTGATATTGCCTATCTGGCCGGGGTATCTCAATCTACGGTGTCCCGGGCACTGCGTGACAGCCCGCAAGTGAACAAAGAAACCCGCGAGCGGGTGCATGCCATTGCTAAACAGCTAAATTACAAGGTGGATAAAAACGCCAGTAATTTACGCAAGCAGCGCAGCAGCACCCTGGCGTTGTTGTTGTTTGAGGACCCTACTTCTGATGAGTCATTAATTAACCCTTTCTTTCTGTCCATGCTCGGCAGTATTACCCGGGCTTGCGCTAAACGGGGGCAAGACTTACTGGTTTCCTTTCAACAGCTTAGTAATGACTGGCATGCCGACTATGAAGACAGCAACAAAGCCGATGGTATTATTCTGCTGGGATACGGCGACTACGTCGATTACGAGGAAAAACTGGAAAAACTGCTGGCACAGGAAACCCACTTTGTCTGTTGGGGGGCAGAGGTGCATGGCCATCCGGAGTTTACAATACGCAGCAACAATCGTGAAGGCGGCAGACTGGCAGGTGAGCACCTGCTGGCAAATGGCTTTAAAAACTTTGCCTTTGTTGGAAATGCTTCAGAACATAGCCCTGAATTTTTTGAGCGCTATCAAGGCTTTACCGATGCCCTGTATGCTGCAGGCATTCAGCCATCTGATATTGCCCAGTGCGATGCGATTTCCACAGAAAATGCCGGTGACCACGCTATCCGCCACATAATACAACAAGGTAAACCGATTGACGCGGTATTTTGTGCCAGCGACATTATTGCTATCGGTGTGATGCGGGCCTTGCATCAGCTGGGGCATAAAATCCCGGCCGACATCGCGGTAATGGGCTTCGACGATATTCCGGTAGCATCATTTGCTACCCCGGCGCTTAGCACCATTCAGCAGGACACCTCACTAGCCGGTGAAATGCTGGTCGACAATGTACTGCGACTTATTAACAACCAGGCTATTGTCAGCACCCATATCCAGCCTAAACTGATTGTCCGCCAGTCCTGTGGCAGCCGCTGAAGCGGCTACCACACCCTGCAAATTCATACTGTGCCAACCTGACTGACCACTGACTATCAGCGACTTTGCAGCACCAGCAAACCATAAGCCGCTATGCTATCGCCATCAGTATCAAATGCCCAGCTGGCGCTCAAGCCACTACGGCTAATGCTGCTGATATCCTGAGCACTTTCGGTTAAGTTCAGCACAAACAGCGTTTTACTGCCGTTCAGCTCGCGGATTATTTGCACTACGCCGTTCTCAAGCTGGCTAACATTATAGCTGCCGTCGGTGCCAAATTCCGGACGCTGTTTCTTATTAGCAATTAAAAACTTATACAGTTGCCAGACCGAATCAGGCTGTGCTTGCTGAGCTGCCACGCTGCGATCTTCAGCTTTTAGCTGCTTCACCAGAAAATCCGGCCACCAGTTGGGAAAGTTGTCGCCAAACAATTCCAGTTGCTCGACCCAGTTGTTGTCACTTTGGGTAAAACCTGCCTGTTTGCTGTTGTCCCACAGCATAGGAGCCCGTTTAAACACATCGTGGCCGCTACGGTCCTGGGTTAAGCCAATTTCTTCACCATAGTAAATGTATGGCGTACCGGGTGAGCTGAATAACATGGCCGCAGCCAACTTGGCTTTGCTGTCGTGCTGTTTTAACTGAAAGGCTACCCGCTCCTGATCATGGTTGGTTAGAAACGGTGCAAAAAAGCTTAGCGGCGCCACAGAATCAATGCGTTGCTGCACGTTTTCTGTCAGTACCGAGGCATCAGCCACCTGCTGCTGATTTGACTGCATGGTACCAAACTGTGCTTCGCCCGCTGTGTTCTGCTGTAACAAGCCCAGAATTTTATAACCCACTTCAAAATCAAAGCCCTGATCCAGCCCTTTGCCATCGCCGAAATAGCGGGCTGCTACCGGAATATCCACCCAGGCTTCACCTACTAAGTAGGCCTCTGGGTTGACGCTTTTCACGAACTGATTAAAACTTTGCCAGTAAGCAATAGTCTCAGCGGTATCCGCCTGGGCATTAGGGCCGCCTTCCATCGCAAAACGTACGGCGTCTAACCGAAAGCCGGCCACGCCTTTATCGAGCCAGAATTTGGCCATTTTTTCCATCTCAGCTATCACATCGGGATGGCGTAGATTGACATCCGGCTGACTGGCACCAAAGGCGGCGTAATAATATTGCTGGCGGGTTTCGTTCCAGTGCCAGACCGCGTCGGGTTTATCATTGTCGCTCCAGGCATGGCCCCAGCCGCTGCCCGCCCCTGGCATATCGTCGCGCCAAGTAAAGTAGTCTTTATAGGGTGCTTCACCCGCGGCCGAACGGACAAACCACTCGTGCTCGCTGGAGATATGGTTAATCACCAAATCCAGGATCACCTTCATGCCTCTGGCATCAGCAGCCAGTATAAAAGCTTCGAATTCAGCCATGCTGCCATAGTCACTTTCTACCTGATAAAACTGCGTAAAATCATAACCATGGTACGACGGTGCCTCAAACATAGGAGTCAACCATAACGCAGTAACGCCTAGCTCCTGTAAATAAGGCAGTTTGGCGGTCATGCCATTAAAATCACCATGGCCATCACCATCGGTATCGTAAAAGCTGCGGGGCCAGATTTGATAAAAAATTGCGTCGTCCCACCACGGCGAGCTGGTATCAGCAGTAGCGGTAACGGGTTGCTGATCAGCGACCTCCTGTTGCGGCGCCGGTGAGCAGCCAGATAGCGCCAACGCCAGTGCGATAGCTGATAACGAAACTTTAACCATAATTAACTTTCCACTTTTACTGTTTTCACCCGCAGCACATACAGAGCTGCAAATACATAAGAGCAGCCGCCAATAGCCAGTGCATAAATGGCCTGGCCATCAAAAAAGTAACCGATCAGACTGCCCAGAATGGCTGCTGCCAATAGCTGTGGCAACACTATAAAGATATTAAACATGCCCATGTATACCCCCATTTTATGGGCCGGTAAGCAATTAGACAGCAAGGCATAAGGCAGCGATAAGATAGAGGCCCAGGCGATACCGATACCAATCATCGGTAGCCATAATAAGGCAGGGTCTTTTATCACAAAGAATGAAAACAGGCCGGCTGCACCACACAGCAAATTAATCGCATGAGCTTTCTGGGTGCTGGTAATTTTAACCAGCAGCGGGATCAGCAAGGCGGCAATAGCAGCAAAACCATTATATACCGCAAATAATACGCCAACCCAATCGGCACCATTATTGTAAGCCACTGAGGTTGTATCGGTAGTGCCGTAGTGATAACTGGTTACCGCGGCCGTCGTGTATATCCACATGGCAAATAACGGAAACCAGGAGAAAAACTGCACCACAGCCAACTGGCGCATGGTGGATGGCATGGTAAACAAATCGTCGGTAATCTCTACCAACATATTGCGATTGGCGCGCTGCTTAAACCAGCTGGCTATCCATTGCAGTACACCAAAGGCAGCAATCAACGCCCCTAATAAATACAATTGCTTATCTAAATTACCGTAAGCCACCACTACCAGTGCAATTAACCCTATTATCACTGCTGCCGCACCGCTTTTCCAATAGTTTGCTGCCGGAGTAGCGGGTGGTGCACTGGGAAATTCGGCCTGCTCGGCCGCATCAAAAGCCGCCAGTTGCTCTGGGCTGTATTCTTTGCTGGAAACAATGGTCCAGCCAACCGCTAAGAATAGCACGGCACCACCAGCGTAAAATGAGTAAACCACCGAATCCGGGATCATGCCGGCAGCAGCCGTATTGGCAACGCCGAACCAGTTAGTCATCATCCACGGTAAAGCTGAAGCTACTACCGCGCCGACCCCGATAAAGAAGCTTTGCATAGCAAAACCCGTTGGTCGCTGCTTTTTATTCAGGTTATCACCAACAAAAGCCCGGAACGGTTCCATGGTGACATTAATAGCCGCATCTAAAATCCACAACATACCGGCGGCAAACCATAACGTTGGCGAATTTGGCATAAGTACCAAGGCAGCAGTCGTTGCCAGGGCACCATATAAAAAGAACGGCCGGCGACGGCCAAGTGTAGTCCAGGTTTTGTCACTAAAATGGCCAATAATCGGCTGCACCAGCAAGCCAGTTAACGGTGCAGCAATCCACAGAATGGGGATTTGCTGCATATCGGCGCCAAGAGTTTGAAAAATCCGGCTAACGTTACCGTTTTGCAGCGCAAAACCGAACTGAATTCCGAAGAATCCAAAACACATATTCCAAATTTGCCAGAAACTCAGGTTCGGCTTTAGTTGCATGGTGGTGGTCTCTCAAGGCTGTTAGTATAATTTTATGCCTGTCTCGCACTGTTTTTGGGCTAATCAGGCTGTCCTAGCATCTTTGATAACCCCATTTTAGTGCAACCACAAGATGAATACGTATTCAAACGCGTTTTACTGACAGACTTTGGTGCAGCCTTAGCAGGTAACAGCAATAAGGATGTGAAAAATAAAAGTAAGTTACGATAAATTAGCGATGCTGATCCAACATAATCTGGTTGCCATCCGGGTCTTCCAGCACAATATGGGCGGGCCCAGAGCTTTGCTCGTCAGCTGTTTTAATCAGCGTTATACCATCTGCCTGCAATTGGCTTTGGATCTTTCTAACGTCAGTAAATTCATCCATGTTCTGGGCGTTTTGATCCCAGCCCGGATTAAAGGTAAGAATGTTTTTGTCGAACAT
>NZ_JBFJPY010000105.1:0-10756 GCF_041616895.1 Arsukibacterium sp. | reverse complement strand
TTTACAAACGGTTTGTTCAACCACCGCCGAGATAGAGCGCTCGCTACTATCCTGCGCAATAGCCACGACGTTAACCCGGGCCTGGGCCAGCGAGGCAAAAAACTTTGCTGCGACGCCGCGATGCTGACGCATACCATCGCCCACCAGACTAACAATCGCCATATCGGCCAGAATACTGACCGGGCGCAGTAAACCGGTTTGCAATTCCAGCTCAAATTCCTGCTCCAGCGCTTTTTGCGCCCGGTTCAGGTGCAGTTGCGATACACAAAAACTGATACTGAACTCAGAGGAAGACTGGGTGATTAAACTCACCGAGATTTGCGCCCTGGCCATGGAGGCAAACACCCGGCTAGCCATACCGACTACGCCTTTTAACCCAGGCCCGGATACCGTAAACAATGCCAGGTGCTCCAGACTCGAAATACCCTTTACCAGCGCTTCGCCATCGCCGTTAACATCAATGCAGGTGCCGGGTGCAGCCGGATTCAGGGTATTTTTGATGTAACAAGGGATGTGATAACGCGCTAATGGACCAATAGTTTTTGGATGCAGTACCTTAGCGCCAAAATAGGACAGCTCCATCGCCTCATCGTAGGATAAGCGGTCAATCAGACGGGTTTGCTTCACCTGTCGCGGATCGGCGCTGTACACGCCATCGACATCGGTCCATATTTCGCAAGCTTCAGCCCGCAGACTGGCCGCGACAATTGCCGCAGAATAGTCGGAACCATTGCGACCCAGCAAGGCGGGCTCACCCTGGCTATTACTGGAAACAAAACCGGCTATAACGTATACCGAGGCGCCGTGCCCGGCAATAGCCTGCTGCAGGGTGCGTTCAGAGCCCGCAATGTCGGCCGTGGCGTTAAGATAATCACCCTGACTTTTAATCAGTGTCACCGCGTCCAGGGCAACGGCCTTAACGCTGTCAGCGCGAAGCAATTCGGTCATTAACGCCACACTAAATTGCTCACCCAAACCCAGAATCTGCGCTTTAATATGATCCGGGCAATGTCTTAGCAGGCTGATCCCCTGCAGATGCAGCGCCAGTTGCTTTAACTGCTGCTGCCATAAGGCTTGCACTTCGCTCACCTGCAACGCAGATAACGCCGTGGCATCATTAAGCAGCTGTTGATAACGTTCAGTCAGCGCGGTTAACACTTTCTGATAATCTGAACCCAGATAAGCGAGGTCGGTCAACTCTACCAGCATATTAGTGACGCCCTGGGGGGCAGATAACACCAGGCACACCGGGCTGCTGGCGACCTGACGCTGCACAATGTGCCCAACTTCGGCAAAGCGTGGCAATGATGCCAGCGACGAGCCGCCAAATTTTAGCACTCTCATTTTTTTTACTCCTTGCGCATCAAATTAATTGTTATGTTGTTATTGCCGACCAAGGCCAGGTAACTACCTGCTAATGTGTAAAAAAAAACCCGTGACATTTGAGGTCACGGGCCTTTTTACAGACAACACACCGCCGACCTCCTACCCCGAAGGGCTGGTGGTAATAATAATGGTGGTGAGGTCTGCTGTTCTTATTTTCATGTTAAGCACTATGCACAGACTTGTAGACGTCTGTCAAACAAAAAATAGCCGCCATCATGATTTTACCTTTTTAAGGGAATTTATTAACTCAGGATAATACGTTACCACCTGATTACGACCATTCCGCTTGGCTTGATACAAGGCTAAATCGGCTTGCTGGATAAGATCATCGGCGCTACTGGCGCTGTTGAACTGGCTTACGCCAATACTGACACTGGTCATAAGCTGCTGTTGTTTGTATTCAATCGGGCTGGCAGCAACCCGCCGGCAAATACGTTTGGCCACCTCAATAGCACCGTCCAGCGGCGTATCGGGTAGAATAATGGCAAACTCTTCGCCGCCGTAACGCCCAAATAAATCGGTTTCCCGCAATAAGCTGCCAATTAGCTTCGCCACTTCAATTAATACTAAATCGCCAGCCTGATGGCCATAATCATCATTCAGACGTTTAAATTTATCCAAATCGAAAAACAGTAATGACAGCGGATGCTGATACCGGCCCGCTCGCTGCACTTCAATCTCCAGCTGTTGCTGCCAGTAATTCCGGTTAAGTACCCCTGTTAAACCATCCAGTCGGTTTACCTGCTGCAATTGCAAATTGCTTTGCTGCAACTGGCTCTGATAAACATAGGCATCGGTAGCATCTTCAATCAGCAAGCAGACAAATTGCTCACCGCTGGCAGGTTCGGTCAGTGGTAACATATTGCAGTTTTGCGCCATATACTGATTGGCACTGCTGACTGGTCGCAGATGGGGTAGTTTAAACAAATACTGGCGCTGCTCCCATGAGCTGAACGCCGGGCTTTGCAAACTCAGCACACTGCTCAGCTTACGACTAAGCCATGCTTTGGGTGCATCTGGAAACACACTGAAAATGTCTTTACCCTGAATCGCTTCCAGCTGGATATCCGCCCGTCGGCAAATATAAGGGTTAATATAAACAATGTGCAGCTGGGCATTGAGTAATATGACCCCGCTGTTGAGCTGTTGCAGTAAAGGACCGGACAGCCAGTCAATATTCATTAGAATTCCGCCAGCACATTGTCCAGAATCGTTTTTAGTTTCAGTACGGCCTCACCTGGGATCAACAAAATCATGTTACAGTCGAAACTGTGATCGATAAGCTCGTAACGAATATCTACTTTTAACGCCAATTGCCAGTGAAACGCCGTTTGTTCCAGCTTACTGATAAAGTCATTATCGCGTGACGATATTATCCGCGGTGCCGCGTAAGAGAAACTGTTGTCCAGTTGTTCTGCCAGCCCATTTAAAAAGGTTGTGGTTAAAATTGAACTGATATCGGTCAGCATTTCAGCTTCACTGGCCGCGTCATCGTCATAACCTAATAACGCGGCAATTCTGCCGACATTATCCAGCTGATACAACAGGATAGTTTCACCCCGCAGACCGCCATCACCAAAAAACCCCAGACTGATCATCGAGCTGTTCTGGCCCTGATACTGGCCACGAAACTGTTCAGGAATTTCTGCAGCATTCACTAAACCAATCGCTGGCACCTGCAAATGGACAAAAGTATTAAGAAACCGTGCCAGTTTGTCGCTGGCCAGTCCCATCGCCACATTAATTAGCTCTTGTAAGCAGTCGCGTTGCTCTTCAGTAAAACTCAAGTCCGTCATATCAAGCCATATTGTCGCATCACTGCGCTGAGTTTATCGGTATTTACCGGCTTCTGAATAAATGCCAGTGCTCCGAGATCCATTACCCGTTTTTGCATTTCCGGCTGAATATCAGCAGAGACAACAATCACAAAAACATCCATTTTTTCTGCTTTAATCGCTTCCAGTACGCCAACACCATCTAATTCAGGCATTGTCAAATCCAGGAACACCACGCCGATTTCCCGGCTGCGCAATACGGCTAGTGCTTCCATACCATTGGTAGCCGTTACTATCTCGGCATCAAATGCAACGGGCAGGGATTTTTTCATTTGGTTACGTGCAAGTAAAGAATCGTCACAAATTAACGCGGTTAAAGCCATCAGTACTGCCTGTTTAAAGTTGGAAAAATGCATCTGTTGGTTAAAAAATATATACAGATGGCCGTAAGAATGCAATATCAAGCCAATAATTAGCTCAGCTTTTACCTGCTTGGATCATAGGCAGCTTAACCCGTTGCGGCATGCTCAGCGGTGCTATTGCACTTATTTAGCACCAGCTATTTTAAAAGGCAGCTTTATTCGTTAAGGTAGGGCAGACCAAGTATTATATTATCCGGTGAAAAAAAGGTTATTGCATGCAGCAAAAAAGCCTGTCCCGCAACCTGCTTACCAAGGTGTTGTCAGTCTATTTTATTCTGACGTTAATTGTTACTCTCGCGCAGATTGTGGCAGAGTACTACAACACAAAAAATCTGATTAACAGTGACTTAGAAACGCTACAGCAGACTTTTTCAGGCAGCTTAACCCGGGCAATCTGGGAGCTGAATACCCCGCAAGCGCTTATTATCGCCGATGGATTGCTTTCTATACCTGCGGTAGAAGGTATTGTGGTAAGGGACGACAGTGGTGCTGTTATTACTCAGTTAGGTCGCTACATCGATGTTAAAGAACGGTTCAGCAGTCAGTTAGTGCGCGAGGGTGTGCGCTTAACCGAGCAACAATCTGGCATTTTCGGTTACACCTTTCCGCTTATTTTTGAGTTTTCTGGCAGGGCTACCCAGGTAGGCGATGTCACGCTGTTTTCCAGCCGCGCGGTGGTTATTGACCGGATCAAAGTAGGTATTTATTTTCTGATTGGCAACGCCATGCTGAAAACCACCTTCCTGATTATTTTGTTTTTAATGGCATTTCGCAAGCAACTTACCGAGCCGCTCGCCGATATTAGCCGGCAAATTGAAGATCTGGAGCTTGATCAGCTGGATGGCGCCCGGGTTGATGTTAATAAAAGCCAGTCCTCTGAACTGACATTGATGGCTGATGCTTACAACAGGCTGATTAATCGGGTTCAGGACTACAAAGCACAGCTTGGCAATACCCAGAAACAATTGCTGACCTCAAATGAAAAACTGGACCAGCAAAACCTGCTACTGGAGCAGGAAGTTGCCCGTAAAACCTCAGGCCTTAGTCAGGCAATGATGGACTTGCAGCAACAGAAACAGGAACTGGAACTGAAGCAGCAAAGTTTACGCGAAGAAATTGAACGCCGCCGCCATACCGAAGAGGCTTTGCGTAGCAAGCAAACGGAGCTTGAGCAGCTGGTTGAACATTTAAACCAGGCTCAGGATCGGTTAGTTCAGTCAGAAAAAATGGCGGCATTGGGTGGCCTGGTAGCCGGCATTACCCACGAGGTTAATACCCCTGTTGGCATCGGCGTAACAGCCACCAGCTTTCTGGCCGAAAAGCTGAATAGCCTGCAACACGCCTTCAATGATAAATCACTGACTTCAAAAACACTGGAAGCCTTTATTAATGAAGCGCTACAGGGCACAGATTTATTGCAATCTAACTTAAGCCGGGCATCTGAATTAATAGCCAGCTTTAAACAAATTGCGGTGGATCAGGCCAGTGAAGCAATTCGCACCATTAATCTGGCCGAGTACATTAATGAAGTGATCCGCTCTTTGCAGCCTAACTTTAAAAAGACCCAGCATCAGATAGAAGTAAACTGTCCTGACAACATTATCCTGCGCTGTCCGGCAGGCGCGATTTCACAGATTTTCACCAACTTACTGATGAATTCACTTATTCACGGCTTTGAAAATATGAAAGAGGGTCTGATCCGGATCACCGTGCTGGACGAGGACGACAATGTTGATATCCGCTTCACTGATAATGGCAAAGGCTTAGCTCCAGAGCAGCTGGAGAAACTGTTTCATCCGTTCTTTACCACTAAACGCGAACAGGGTGGTAGTGGCCTGGGTACGCATATTACGTACAACCTGGTACGCCAGACCCTCGGCGGCAGTATCACGGTAAGCAGTGAGCCGGGTCAGGGCTTACACTACCATATTCGCTTTCCAAAAAACCTGAAACTTGACAGCTGATCCGCGTTATACTCGCCAGCTTGTTAAAAGAAGGACAGGTTTTTTATGTGGTTTAAAAATATCCGGGTTTACAAATTAAGTGCCCCGCTAAGCACTGATCCGCAGCAACTGGAAAATGCCCTGGCTGAGTTTAAGTTTGCCCCTTGCACCGGCCAGGAAGCAGTTAAAACCGGTTTTAGCTTCCCGCTGCATGCCAGCATCAAACAATACTGTCATCCGATGGCTCAAGGCTGGTTATTTGCTGTAAAACGCCAGGAAAAAGTATTACCTGCGGCGGTGATAAACGAAGAGCTGCAACCGAAAATTGACGCCATGGCTGCTGAGCAGGGACGGCCACTGAGTCGTAAAGAAAAACAAAGCTTAAAAGAAGAATTAATCCAGACGTTGCTGCCCCGGGCATTCAGCCGCTCTACCCTGACCCATGGCTACTACGATGCTGAGCATAACTGGCTGGTGATCAATACCGGCGGCGCCGGTAAAGCGGAAGACATTCTGGCGCTGCTACGCAAAGCCCTGGGCTCGTTACCGGCACTACCCTGGCTGGATAACCATAAGTTAAACTCACATTTGCAGTTATGGCTACAGAATCAGGCGTTGCCAGAAGGCTTCGTGCTGGGCAATGACGCTGAACTTAAAGCGCCGGATGAAGAAGGTGCTAAAGTCAAATTTACCAACCATCTGCTAAGCGCTGACGACGTACAGAGCCATCTGCAGGATAAGCTGGTAACGAAGATCGCCTTGCAGCAACCTGAAGGGTTGAGCCTGCATGTTAGTGATGATAGCAGTATTAAAGGGATAAAATACCATGAGCTGCTTACCGGCCAGAACGAAGAAATGGGCTGGGAAGATTTAAGCCTGCGACTCGATGCTGATTTGTTACTAATGAGCAGCAGTCTGAACCAGGCTTTGCAGACCATTGCCGTTCGGTTACAGGCAGCAGAAAGCGAGTAGTTAGCGACCAGCAAACCACTAGGGGCATTGCACTGGCGCTATTGAAACAGCGCCCGCACATCCTGATAGCAACCGGCAATTTCCGGTTGCTGCATAAACTCAGGCACCGGCACCAGCTCTTGCGCTACGTAGTTAGCCAGCAGAGCCTGAGCCTGCTCCGGCAAATAGTAGTTACGGTTAATGGCTGCCAGCCGGATAAAGTCTGTATAGCCAGGTACCGGTTCACTTTGCGGCTTACGCCAATGCTCGACCACCGGCATAAACTCTTCACCAAAACCCCAGCTTTTAATAATTTTTAAACCTACTACGGCCGCTATTTTATCAATTAATACCTGCATAAACGCCGGATGGCCAAAAACCTCAGGATGACGCTCGGCTTCAATCAGCACCGGTAAGGCGCCTATGTTATGGATCAGGGCTGCCAGCGCCATGACGTCAGTACTCAGCTTACAATTACGCTGACGCGCTTTATAAAACTGCAAACAGGCTACCGCCACACTGGCCGTTTGCACGCTGTCGCGCCACAATCTGTCCAGTTGCTGCTGAACCTGCTTATGCTGAGATACAAACAACTGCTCCATCGCCATCGCGATGGCAATATTCTTTATCTGGCTTAAGCCAATCCGGGTTACCGCCTGATTTAAACTGTTGACCTGAATAGAACGCCCCATAAAAGCACTGTTAGCCACTTTGATCATTCTGGCTGACAATGCGGGATCCTGACTAATCACATCAGCCATTTGCTGTAAACTGATTTGTGGGTCGTCGGCACGCTCACGAACCTTTAGTGCAATATCGGGTAACGTTGGCAACACCAGTCGATCTGAGCGTATTTTCTCATCCAGAATAATTAATAAAGCACGTTGTGCACTCATCAGGGCTCCCGCCAGTGGTTAATACTCAATTTGGCTATTTTGTGGCTGTTGCGCAATGTGATCCGTTAACTCAAGCAATAACGCTGCGATGGCAGCAGGCTCTCTGGTTACTGCCTGTTCTATCTCTCCTGCTAACAGGGTCACATTTGGGTAGCCCATGCTACCAGCACTGCCTTTGAGGCTGTGGGCAGCAAAACGCAGCGCCGCCCAGTCTTCAGCTTGAAAGTGCTGCTGTAATTCTGCTAACAATCCGGGCAACTGCAAGCCAAACTGCTGCTTTAATGCCTGCATTTGCGGATCCTGATCTAACCGCACCAACCATTCATCTTCGGTATTTTTACGAACGTTAGCAAAACGATTCAGGATCGCCAAAAACTCACTCTGGACCACCGGCTTTCCTAATAATGCCTGACAGCCGGCTCGTTTATAACGTTCAACATCTTCGCTCATTACGTTGGCGGTGACGGCGATAATTGGCACTTCTATCCCGGCATGCCGAATAAGCCGGGTAGCTTCCTCGCCTCCCATTAGCGGCATTTGCATATCCATAAATACCAGATCGAAATCATCTTGTAACGCCCGTTCAACCGCTTTGTGGCCATTATCAACCACCACCACGGTTACCTTACTTTTCTCTAATAATAGTTTAAGCAGCAGCTGATTATCCGGATTATCCTCTGCTACCAGTACCCGGATTGAACTGTCACTGGCTAACACACTACTGCCCGATGTTTGCTTTTGCGAAGGTTGAAAATCGTTAACCAACTCAATGTCCTGCTGCTGACAATGTAAAATCACTTCAAAGCAACTGCCAATTCCTTTGACACTTTCAACCTGAATATCGCCGTCCATCTGCTCCATTAACTTTTTCGAGATCACCAACCCCAGGCCGGTCCCACCGAAGTGGCGGGTCACCGTGGCATCTGCCTGGACAAAGGGCCGGAAAATGCGGGCCAGCTCGTCTTCATTCATGCCTATACCAGTATCTTTTACTTTAATTGATAGCTGCCTGGCCAGCTGATCATAATTTACCTGGAACACCACTTTGCCTTTCTGCGTAAATTTAACCGCGTTACTGCTGAGGTTAAGCAGTACCTGGCGAAAGCGCAGGCTATCGCTGACCAGATATTTGGGTAGTGGGAAATGCCATTTCAGCTGGCATGTTAAACCTTTACCTTGCGCCTGCTCCGAAGCCAGCTGATAAATATCATCAATAGCAGCCAGGCAATCAAATTGTTCGCGCTCTAATTCAAGTTTATCGGCCTCAATTTTCGATAAATCTAAAATATCGTTAATCAGACCAAGCAAATGGTCACCACTTTTTAATACCCGTTTTAAATAGTCTTGCCGTTTTTCAGCGTCGTTTTCCTGCAATGCCTGCTCACTAAAGCCAATAATCGCGGTTAACGGAGTGCGGATCTCATGACTCATATTTGCCAGAAAGACGCTTTTTAAGCGGTTAGCCTGTTCAGCCGTTTCGCGGGCTAAAATCAGTTCTTGGTTCGCCCCAGCCAAATCATCATTAGCACGGGCCAGATCCTGAGTTCGACGCAGTACTTTGTCTTCCAGTTGCTGCTTATAAGCACGCTCCCGCTCGCGGTACACCCGCAACTGGCGCACCATCACATTAAAAGCCGCGAACATGTCACCAAGCTCATCCTGCTTTTTCACTTCAAGCAAAACCGACAAATCACCACGTCCGACCGCTGTTTTTGCTGCCGTAAGCTGTCTGACCGGGCTAAAAATATGCTTAATTAATAACCAATACACTAACAACGGCAGCAACAGACATACCAGAATCATCAACAGCACTAGTACCCGTGACAACCAACGTTGTTGGCCGTGCAGCTGTGCGGGGTCCAGCCCATACAGCAACTGATAATTACCCGGTAAAGGTGCCCCCAATAACTCACGGTACTGGCCAAGTAACAACACACTTTGCAGGCTGTCGGCAGCAATACTTTGCTGGATTTGCCTGAAATTAGTTGGCGCAAAAGCGCTGTTGATCAGCACCGGATCAGCAGCATAAGCAATATTAGCCGTTTTACTGATCAGCAGATTGACACTGTTACTGGTGTAGGGTGAGTTAACAATAGTCTCCAGCAACTCCGGGCTGACCATAATTACCAGATAGCCCCATAAGCGGCGTGATTCGGTAATAGAGCTGAGATAAAGCTTTTTGGCAAAATACAATTTTCGCTCGCGGCTTCCGGGTAACAGCGCCAGGAAATAGCCCTGATCATCAATCATGGCTTGAAGCGGTGAAAAGTACTCATTTCGAAAGCGGTTAGGTACCGCAATGTTATCGGTGATCTCGGGCAGGTGAAGTGCATATTCGCCATTGAGCTGTACCAGCTTAATGGCCTCTATATTGGGGTGTTCTGCCGAAAAGCGTTGCCAGTAACTGAGCAAAGGTGCCAGTAAGGCATTGTCATTGGTTTGCAGGTAGTTATGTAAGTCGAGGTTAAGCGCCAGCATTTGCAGTCGCGTTTGCTGAGAACTGATAAAATCATGTAATTGCTGCTGCTGAGCGGCCAACGCACTACGTACCTGATAGAAGGTTTGTTGCTGCATATAGCGCTGACTGTATTGATAAGACAGATAGCCAAACAATAGCACCGGTAGCACCAGCAATGGCAACATGTAGGCAACCAGTGTTTCTCTTAACCTCATAACTGCACGAGCCTGATCTGCACTTTTAACAATGTCGGTAGCCACAGCATAACCAGCTAACTGACTGGCTACAAGCATATTGACACAAAGGTCTGCTAATCAGGTGGCGGTGTTATGCTGGCGGCTATTGTCGCTCCTGATAAATCGGTCCAGCAGCGCAGGCAATATGGTAAGGTCAGTTATCAGTGCCATTAACATGGCAGCCGCCGTCAACACCCCGAAATAGACACTGGGCAGAAAATCCGAAAAACCAAACACGGCAAAGCCGGCAGCGATGATCACCGACGTAAATACAATGGCCATTCCGGTATGTTTAAACGTAGTACTGATCGCATTATTCCCGCTATGCTGCAGATAAGTATGCACAAAGTGAATGGTATCATCCACCGCAATGCCCATGGCTATGGCAGCAATGGTGATCGTCATCAGATCCAGCGGGATATTCAGCCAGCCAATCAGGCCGACAATACCTAAGGTCGTCAGAATATTCGGTATCAGCGCAATTAAAGCAATTTTCACAGAGCGAAAAATTGCCAGCAATACCATACCCAGCGCCAGATACACTAAACCCAGTGTGGTTACCTGCGAGTCAAACAGACGGGACAAAATATCCTGATACAGTACAAACAGGTTGCTCAGCTGATAGTCTTGTTCAGCCAGACCAACGCTTTGTAAATCGGCATGCAGTTGCTGCATCAGCTGTTCACGAT
>NZ_JBFJPY010000104.1:0-11063 GCF_041616895.1 Arsukibacterium sp. | reverse complement strand
TTTTGATTTGGGTGTAAGTGCTCCAACATGAACGTGTTGCCGATAATGCCATCAGGGCTGTGTTGGCGCAGCACTGCCTCGCCATCAACCAATGGCAGCTTAAAATCGCTACTGAGCCTGGTTAGCGTGGCGTTAATGGCCAGAGGCGCCCGAAAGCGCAGTAAATCATGCTCCCGTGCCAGCTGATAATGGGCCAGGGCCTGCTGTGTGTCGCCTCGTTGCCGGTACAACCCTGCCAGCTGAAAATGCCAGCTGGCAATATGAGGTTCGGTAATCAGTGCCTGCTGCAGTTGCTCCACTGTTGGGTTTGGCCACGCTGGCCTGGCTGAGACAAAAGGCGGCTGATCCGCTTCGTTACTGGCAATAGTGCTGAGTAGCACCGGAATGCCGGCTGCCTGAAACTGGCTTAGCAGCAGGCGCATATTGGCGTCGAACTGGTCAATGCCGGCATTAAACAAGGCGGAGTATTTCGTTATTTCAGTATGGCGGGCAATTTGCGCCATCATGGTTCGCTCTGCTGTAAAGGCTGGAGGGGCGCTTAGCCAGGCACTAAAGCGCTGCAATGCCTGAAATAATGCCACCTTACGCAGCGTTAAATACAGCAGTTTAGTACCGTGGCTGTACTGCCCGGCAAAGGTAGAGCCCACACCCATTACCCCTAAAAATTCATTGTGGCCGGCATACACCAGCACCAGATCGGGCTTAAGGGCAATGACTTCGTCGCTGATATCGAGCAGGGTGTAGGAGTTTATGGCGGCCATCGCCAGATTAATCACCTCAATATGCTGTTCAGGATATAGCCGTTTTAAGCGCTGTTGCAGCATTGCTGCCGGTGCGCCCCAGCGACCATACGGAAAGCCCGCCGCCGAAGAGCCGCCAATAAACACGATGCGTTGCATACCGGGCGCTTTTTGTGCCAGAAAATACTGAGTGTCAGGGCTAACCTGTGGTGCCTGAGCCGGGGTGGCAAAGTAGCGGTTTATCAGGGCCGGGTTGGCTTGCAAGTAACCTGGCATCGTTGCCACCGGCACCGTTAATGGATAACGCTGATACAGGCTACTCTGGCGCAGCAGTAGTTCTGCCAGCAGTAACAGCAGCAGTGGGAGCACCAACGCGATACTGTAAAACAGCACTTTACGGCGGCGGGTTACGGTGGCTGCTGAAACAAGCATAATCGGCATGGGTTTCGGAATAAACGGCAGAATAAATATGACGGTACCCGATGTTTCGGGGCGCAGCAAGTTTTGGCGCATTTGAACTACCGCCCATTGTCAATTAAGGTTACTTTAGATAAGGGTTTTATAATGGATGGTGCGGTAGCAGCCGGCTTATGCAATATATTCTGGGTATTTCCTGTTTTTATCATGACAGCGCTGCATGTTTGCTGGCCGACGGGGTTATTGTGGCCGCAGCGCAGCAGGAGCGTTTCAGCCGGATAAAACACGATGCGGCGTTTCCCGCTGATGCTATCCGTTATTGTTTAAGCGAAGCCGGTGTTGCGGTGACTGATTTAAGCGCCGTGGTGTTCTACGATAAACCGCTACTGAAGTTTGAGCGCTTACTGGAAACCTATCTGGCCCATGTACCGCGGGGATTTCGCTCCTTTCTGGCGGCCATGCCCATTTGGCTGAAAGAAAAACTGTATTTAAAAACCGTGCTGCGCCGCGAGCTGCGCACTCTGGCAGGGCTGGATAAAAAAACCGCGTTGCCGCAGCTGTTGTTTAGTCAGCATCATCAGGCGCATGCCGCCTCAGCGTTTTATCCAAGCCCCTATCAAGAGGCTGCTGTTATCTGCCTCGATGGGGTAGGCGAATGGGCTACTTCAACAATTTGGCATGGTAAAGAGCATACGTTAACGCCTTTGTTTGAACTGCAGTTTCCGCATTCGCTGGGATTGCTCTATTCTGCCTTTACTTATTACTGTGGTTTTAAAGTCAATTCTGGTGAGTACAAGCTAATGGGGCTGGCACCTTATGGCGAGCCGCGCTTTGTCCAGACCATCTACAGTGAGCTGGTTAGCGTTAAATCTGACGGCAGCTTTGCGCTTAATATGGCCTATTTTAGCTATCCGGTAGGTTCAAAGATGGTGAACCGGAAGTTTGAAAAGTTATTTGGCATGCCGCCATTAGCCCCTGATACTACGCCCAGCCAGCTTTATCTCGATTTAGCCTGCTCGGTGCAGCAGGTTACCGAAGAAATTGTACTGAAAATTGCCCGCCATGCGCATCAGCTGACAGGGGCTAGTAAGTTATGTCTGGCCGGTGGCGTGGCCCTTAATTGCGTGGCTAATGGTCGCCTGTTGCAGGAAGGCCCTTTTAGCGAACTTTGGGTGCAGCCAGCGGCGGGGGACGCCGGCGGTGCCTTAGGGGCGGCCATGCTGGCCTGGCATCAGTATTTTAAGCAACCACGAGCTGCGGATGAGCAACACGACCAGATGCAGGGTAGCTATTTAGGGCCAGCCTACCATGATGCTGAAATTTGCCAGTTGCTGGATAAGCAGCAGATACCTTACCAGCAATTAAGCGATAACATTTTATATCACACCACGGCCGGTTTACTGGCGGCAGGCCAGGTGGTAGGTTGGTTTCAGGGGCGGATGGAATTTGGCCCCCGGGCACTGGGTAACCGCTCTATTTTAGGTGATGCCAGAAGTGCTGCCATGCAAAGCATTCTTAATTTGAAAATTAAACAACGTGAATCGTTCCGGCCGTTTGCCCCGGCTGTAATAGCCGAATATGCTACGGAGTATTTTGATCTGAAAACGGCCAGCCCTTACATGCTGTTAGTGGCGAAAGTGAACCCCGAGTTATGTATCAGCCTGCCACCTGAGGTCCGTGGCCTGAATAAGCTGGCGCAGCAACGCTCAAGTTTACCTGCAATTACCCATATTGACTACAGCGCCAGGGTGCAAACGGTGGCTAAGCAGGACAATCCGCGGTTTCATCACTTACTGCAAACCTTTCACGAATTGACGGGGACGCCGATACTGATCAATACCTCGTTTAATGTTCGGGGGGAACCACCGGTCTGCAGCCCGGCTGAGGCATTGCAGGGCTTTCTGGCAACGGATATGGATTATCTGGTGCTGGGCAACTGTGTGCTGAGTAAAGCCGAGCAGGACTCGGCACAGTTGGCCGCGGCCAGATTGCGCAGTTTTGCAAATGATTAACCCGTTGCGCACTAAGGATGCATTATGCAGTTGCTGTTAAAAAGCGACCGAAGCGGTTTACGCACCTTTGGCTGGCAAATGGCTATTGCCCTGCCGTTGGTGTTTTCGCTGTTGCTACCCTGGTTATTTGGTTATCTTAGCGTGGCGACTTTGCCACTGTGGCCGCTGGTGTTGTCGGCCATGCTATTGCTAATGGCATGCTGCTGGCCAACCGGACTGTATTATCCGTACCGCGGGTGGATGGCTTTTGCCACAGTGATGGCCTGGCTGAATACCCGGCTGCTGCTGGGGCTGGTGTTTTACCTGATGTTATTACCGCTTGGACTGGTGCTGCGGCTCTGCAGTAAGTTGCAATACCAGCATAAACCTACCGGCGACAGCTTCTGGTTAGCGCCCGATAAGGTACCCACCGCAAAAGATTTAGAGGATCCGTTTTAATGCAGGAATTTTTAACTGATTTATGGGCTTTTTTGCGGGTTCGTAAAAAAATATGGTTGTTACCAGTTATTCTGGTGCTGGCCTTATTGGGCGCGCTGGTGGTGGTAAGCCAGCAATCGGCCTTAGCAGGGTTTATTTATACCCTATTTTAGCCCGGATTTCGGCTTTGCCAGCATCAACATTGGCTAATAGCGCACAGATCCTGTAAGCTGCACGCCCTTCAAAACGAGGGCCACTGCAGCTGCGGCAGATTTTTCTCGCAGCCTTTATTGCGGGATAACGCATGCAATTTACCGATTTAAACCTGTCGAACGATATCTTAAAAGCCATTAGCGACAAAGGCTACACCACACCATCACCCATTCAGCAGCAAGCCATTCCGGCGGTATTATCTGGCAAGGATTTAATGGCCGCCGCCCAGACCGGCACCGGTAAAACCGCCGGCTTTACTCTGCCGCTTCTACAAATGCTGAGCGAGGGCAGTAGCCAGGGCCGCAAAGTGCAGGCAAACCAGGTACGGGCGCTTATTTTAACACCCACCCGTGAGTTGGCGGCGCAAATTGCTGAAAGCGTAAAAGTGTATGGTAAATACCTGCCACTGCGCTCTGCCGTGGTATTTGGTGGGGTAAGTATTAACCCGCAGCTGATGGCGCTGCGCAAAGGCGTGGATATTCTGATCGCCACGCCGGGCCGGTTGCTGGACTTATACCAGCAAAATGCCATGCGTTTTACTCAGTTGGAAGTGCTGGTATTGGATGAAGCCGACCGGATGCTGGATATGGGCTTTATCCGCGATATTAAAAAAATTCTGGCGTTGTTGCCAGCCAAACGACAGAACCTGCTGTTTTCGGCTACCTTTTCTAACGAAATACGCACCCTGGCCAAAGGCTTGCTGCACAACCCGGTAGAAGTGACAGTAACGCCACCTAACAGCACCGTTGAAAAAATTGAGCAATGGGTTTATCCGGTTGATAAAAACCAGAAAGCCGCCGCGTTAATCTCGCTGGCGAAACAACATAATTGGCGTCAGGTGCTGGTATTTACCCGCACTAAACACGGCGCCAATAAGTTGAGCTTACAGCTAGAAAAAGCTGGCATCAGCGCTTTGGCCATTCATGGTAATAAAAGCCAGAACGCCCGCACTAAAGCTCTGGCAGAATTTAAAGCCGGTACTATCCGGGTGCTGGTAGCTACTGATATCGCGGCCCGGGGCCTGGACATTGATATGCTGCCGCAAGTAGTAAACTTTGATTTGCCACACGTGGCGGAAGATTATGTGCACCGGATTGGCCGCACCGGCCGCGCCGGTAAATCGGGTCAGGCAATATCGCTAGTCTGCGCTGATGAGTCAAAAGAACTGGCGGGTATTGAGCGTTTAACCAAACAGCAAATTCCACGACAGGTGGTTGCTGGTTTTGAGCCTGTGCAGGCATTGGCCGACAGTAACCCGAACAGCAAGCCCTACCGGCCCAAAAAGCCAAAAACTGAGCACCGCGACGGTCGACGTTCACCACGCAGTTAAGCGCTGGCAGTGCTAACCTGCTTGCTTTTTGGTCGGGATAGTCAAAAGGAGCTGTTGTTATTACAGCAGATATGAATATACTCATGTACAGGAAGTAAAGGAGTATAGTGGTTATGTACGGTTATATTGCCCGTCAGCCTATTTTCGATGCTAACAAATCAGTGTTCGGCTATGAGCTGTTGTTCAGGGATGGCGAAGCGAATAGCTTTCCAAATATTGATGCCGACGAAGCAACCAGTAAGTTATTGCTGCAACACCACTTATTGCTGGGTGTTGAAAGCATTACCGGTAACAAACCCGCCTTTATTAATTTTTCTGCTGATACCTTGCTGCACCGCTTTCCTACCTCTATCAACCCGGCCAGCACGGTCATTGAAATCCTGGAAACGGTACCAGCAAGTCAGGAATTGTTAGAGGTATGTCAGAATTTACATAGTCAGGGTTATAAACTGGCATTAGATGATCACGACTTTGACCCGAAATGGGATGAGTTTCTACCCTATATTACTTATGTGAAAATAGACGTACTACAATTTAACTTGCTGCAAATTAGCCGCTATTTGCGGCGGATTGCCGAGTATCCTTTGGTACTGCTTGCTGAGAAAGTAGAAACCGCGGAGCAATTTGAAAAGCTGAAAATGATGGGCTTTGTGCTGTTTCAGGGCTACTTATTTGCCCGGCCAGAAATGATGAAGCAAAAGCAGCTTAGCTCTAACAAAGCGAATTTGTTGTCGTTAATTGCTGAGTCATCAAAAGCCGAACTCGATTTTGATTTGCTGGCGGGTATTTGTCAGCGGGACGTCGGGTTATCCTATAAATTATTGCGGTTTGTCAATAACAGCCAATTTGCTGCGCGCCAGCCCATTAGTTCACTAAAACTAGCAATGGTGTCAATGGGCGAGCCTGAGCTGAAAAAGTTTATTGCGTTGCTGGCACTGGCAAATTTGGCAGATAGCGAACAGGATGACCGCCTGACTGTGGCATTAATCCGGGCGCGGTTTTGTGATTTACTGGCCGAACAAAAACACTTGTCGAACAACCCCCCCAGTGCGTTTTTAACCGGTTTATTCTCCAACGTCCATGAAATTATCGAACAGCCACAATTGGTCATGCTCGAGCAACTGCCACTGCAAACTGAAATTAAACAGGCATTACTGAGCCAGTCAGGCCTGCTTGGCAAAATGTTGCAGTTAACGTTGGCGTTTGAACGCGGTGACTGGGAAACCACCATCAATCTGGAGCAGCAAATCAGTGGTATTGCCAAACTGGCCGACGTGTATCAGCAAGCTGTGCGTTGGGCAGATACTATCCTGGTTCGCTAACAAGAGCGGCGACGGTCGGACGTTCAGACAAACATACCTGATTGCGTCCCTTGGCTTTTGCTTGATATAACGCCTGGTCGGCTGACGCGATTAACTGTTCTGTATTGTCACGGGCATAATAACTTGCAATACCAACACTGGCGGTAAGTTGCAGCTCGGCGGCTTCTGTAAATGGTTGTGCACTCAGCTGTTGCCGTAGCCTCTCGGCGATAATAACCGCATCAGGTTGGCCAGTATCAGGTAATAAAGCCAGAAACTCTTCACCACCATAACGAGCCAGCCAGTCTACGTCTCTAAGTGCGTCTTTAAAGCAGTTACTGGCATGAAGTAACGCTTGATCGCCAATTTGATGGCCGTATCTATCATTAATTTTTTTAAAGTAGTCCAGGTCGATCAGTAGAATGCTAAATACTGAATGATGACGATCACAGATTCTAGCTTGATTTAATAGTTGTTGATCTATGATACGCCGGGTCCACAGACCGGTAAGGCTGTCGCGATCAGCAAGTGAGCGAATTTTGGTTACTAATCTGGCAAAGGCGTTACCAACAAGACTTAAATTAATAACAATAGTCAATACAACCAAAAACCATAATTGTGGCAGTGAATCCGGATGTTTAATGGAGATATAGTCTTGTGTAGCATTCTGGGTGTGAAAGATAAATCCGATTCGAATTATAAAGAACAGAGAGACGAGCGCAAAAGGACTACTGACAGATAAGGCGGCAACCGTATTGAATTCCTGTTTAATTCCCCTGTAATTAGCCCAGGCAGCATAACCAAACAGGCTTGATGCAGCAATTGAGAACACCACCCCAATTAACACGAAGTTTTCGGTATTGTGGCTTAATGGCCACAACACAATCAGTGCTAATACAAGAATTGATTGGGCAACCCGGCTGGACCCGGATAATTTAAATAGTTTGACCAGGCCAGTATATAAGAAATAGAAACCCGCTAACATCGACGCATTAGAGGTAAACCAGAATCCAAAGGAAGGCGGCTGATTCTGGAGGTAGATTAATAATGTACCACTAAAAATCAGCAGATTAGACAACGCAAAGTGGCGGCTGGCCAACGGACATATCCGAACTACCCAACTCATTAAACACCAGGACATGCATCCGACAAGGGAGAGTAAGGCGATAAATAAAATTAGAAGTCTGGCTTCAGTTACTGTTTCCATTACTTATCTCCTTCTGGGCATTACTATAGCCAGCTTCAGGCCTAAATAACAGTGTTTTATCGGTCCAAGCATACAGGACGCTTGCATACGTATGCACCAAAAAAAGGCAGCCAGCCAGGTTAATTCTGGGGTAAGTTACTGGGTTAGTACTAAGGCAGGGTAAAAGCAATGACAACACCAACTCAAAACAAAACCAGCACTATTCGTCTCGGCGTCAAACCCTTGCTGGCAATGCTTGCTGCAACAATTGTTACTTATAGTATTACCGGTTGTAGCCAGCCGCCAGCCGAACAGGCGACACCGGCAAAGCCTGATACTAAAGCTGAACTTAGTGCCGCTGAGCGCCATGGCAAGCCGGTGGTTTACCAGGTTTTTATTAGGCTGTTTGGCAATACTAAAACCACCAATAAGCCTTGGGGTACGTTAGAAGAAAACGGTGTTGGTAAGTTCAACGACTTTACTGACGAGGCGCTGGCCGGTATTAAAGCACTCGGTACCAGCCATATCTGGTATACCGGGGTGCCGCATCATGCGGTTATTAACGATTACACAGCGTTTGGCATCAGTCTGGACGATCCTGATGTGGTAAAAGGCCGCGCAGGCTCACCCTATGCGGTAAAAGACTATTACAGTGTGAACCCCGATTTAGCGGTTAACCCGGCGCAGCGGCTGGCAGAATTTAAAGCCTTAATTGAGCGTACGCATCGGCATGATATGCAGGTGCTGATTGATATTGTGCCTAACCATGTGGCACGGGATTACCAGTCACTGGCTAAACCCGACGGCGTAACTGATTTTGGTACCAAGGACGACAGCACGGTTGAGTATGCCCGCAACAATAACTTTTATTATGTGCCCGGCAAGGCGTTTGCAGTGCCACAATGGCCAGACAATTATCAGGTATTGGGCGGCGAGCCGCACCCGCTGGCCGATGGCCAGTTTAGTGAAAACCCGGCTAAGTGGACAGGCAATGGTGCCCGCGCCGCCCAGCCGGCGTTTGACGACTGGTATGAAACCGTAAAAATTAACTACGGCGTGCGGCCTGATGGCAGCTATGACTTCGACAGTTTGCCCTCAGAGTATGCTGAAAAAGACTGGCAGGCCCATTATCAGTTCTGGCAGGACAAGGATGTACCGGATTCCTGGTTAAAATTCCGCGATATTACGCTGTATTGGCTCGATTTTGGCGTGGATGGCTTTCGTTATGATATGGCGGAAATGGTGCCGGTAGAATTCTGGAGCTATTTAAACTCGCATATTAAACAGGTTAACCCCAATGCTTTTTTACTGGCTGAGGTGTATCAGCCTGACTTATACCGGGATTATATCAAACTGGGGTTAATGGACTACCTGTACGACAAAGTAGAATTTTACGACAGCTTAAAATTAGTAATGCAAGGCAGCGGGCCCACCTCGGCGCTGGTGGAAACCCAGCAACGAATGGCCGATATTGAGCAGCATATGTTGCACTTTCTGGAAAACCATGACGAGCAGCGGATTGCCAGCCCGGATTTCGCCGGGGATGCCCGTAAAGGCATGCCGGCGATGGTGGTGTCGGCGTTAATCAGTACCTCACCGACCATGTTGTACTTTGGTCAGGACGTTGGCGAGCCGGGCGCACAGCAAGCCGGCTTTGGCCAGCCGACCCGCACCAGCATTTTTGATTATATTGGCGTGCCGCATCACCAACGCTGGATGAACGGTGGCAAATTTGATGGTGGTGCACTAAGCAAAGATGAAGCGGCCCTGCGTGATTTCTATGTGCGGTTAATGCAGTTCAGTGCTACCGCGCCGGCGCTAATGGGCGAGTACTATCAGTTACACACGGCAAATCTGGCGAACAACACGGCCTACAGCGAGCAGCAACTGGCGTTTGCCCGCTACACCCATCCGCAACAGCAGGACGCCCAGCAGTTAATTGTGGTCAGTAATTTTAATGCCGAACAAGCCAGTGAGTTTGAACTGATACTGCCATCGGAGCTGATAAGCGAATGGCAATTAGCCGATGGTAGCCATGATCTGGCTGGCCAGTTAGGCGAGGGTGCAGCAGAGCTGCAGGTTACAAATGGTGTGGGGCGGGTTACTATTGCCTTGCCGCCGCTGGGCTCAGTGGTCTATCGCGTCCAGTTTTATCAGGAGTAACCATGTGCTATTTAATTTCAGTAAGCCGCTTGCTGGCGGCTTTTGGCCTGCTGACCGTTTTTGCTGCGACGGCCGCCGATTATCAGTCACACCGTCAGCTGGGAAACCAGCTGTTGCTGAAAACCAGCGAGGGCGAACTGGCCATTACCTTTTTTCAACCACAGGTAGCAGAAGTCCATTATTTACCTGACGGCCATACCCAGCTGCCTTCTTTTGCTATTGGCACTAAGCCGGCACCGCTTACCCTGACCGTGCTTAACCAGAATGATCACTTAGTGTATAGCTCAGAGCACATGAGCGTAAAAATAGCTAAATCACCGCTGAAGCTGAGCTTTTACAACGGGGGTGAGCTTATCACCACCGAGCAACCGGGCTTCTTTCGAAACAGTGAGCAGCTGGGTTTTAAATTTGGGTTAACGGCGCAGGAAAAGCTGTTTGGTGCCGGTCAGCGGGTATTGGGTATGGACCGCCGTGGCCATCGTCTGCCGCTATATAACAAAGCGCACTATGGCTACAGCACCGAATCTGAACAAATGTATTTCAGCCTGGCTGGTGTAATGTCGAGCAACAAATATATGTTGCTGTTTGATAACTCGGCAACCGGCCATATCGATTTAGGCAAAACCGCAGCCGATACGCTGGAGTTCAGTGCAGTAGGTGGCCGCAGTGCGTATATCGTGGTGGCGGGCGACAGCTTCCCTGAGCTAATTGATAACTACCTGACGGTGAGTGGCAAGCCGCTATTACCTGCACGCTGGACCCTTGGCAGTTATGCCTCACGTTTTGGCTATCGCACTGAGGCTGAAGCGCGGGCGGTGGTACAAAAATACCGTGAGCTGGGCCTGCCGCTTGATGCTATCGTGCTCGATTTATACTGGTTTGGCCCGGATATTAAAGGCCATATGGGTAACCTGGCCTGGGACCGCGAAGCCTTTCCAGAGCCAGAGCAAATGCTGGCCGACTTTAAAGCTAATGGTGTTAACACCATTTTAGTGACCGAGCCTTTTGTTTTAACCAGCTCGAAGCGCTGGCAAGAGGCGGTAGCTGCAGAAGTATTGGCCAAAGCAGCTGATGGCAGCCCGAAAACCTTTGATTTTTATTTTGGTAATACCGGCTTAATTGATGTGTTTAACCCGGTCGCCGCCGACTGGTTCTGGCAAATTTATAAAGATCTGGCTGAGCAGGGTGTGGCCGGGGTATGGGGCGATTTAGGCGAGCCGGAAGTGCATCCCTCTGATACCCAACATATGTTGGGTAGTGCTGATGAAATTCATAACGCCTATG
>NZ_JBFJPY010000103.1:0-11089 GCF_041616895.1 Arsukibacterium sp. | reverse complement strand
GCCGTCTTTAACCAGGAGCTTAAGCAGGGCATGGGTGCAACGCCGCAACTTGCCATTATTAGCTATGGTAATGGTTATTATTTAAGTCGTCAGGCGGCAGCAGAGCTGGAAGATGCCGGTTATTCCCTGCGGCTGCTGGACCTTCGCTGCCTGGTGCCGCTGCACCTTGATGCCATTATTGCCGCGCTGGGAGACTGTTCACAGGTACTGATTGTCGATGAATGCCGGAGCCGTGGTTCATTAAGTGAGGAGTTATTTACCGGGCTGTGTGAAGCGAGGCCCGGCTGTTATCAGCTTAGCCGGATCACCGCTCACGATAGCTTTATTCCGCTGGGTGCTGCCGCTTATGCGGTATTGCCGTCGAAGCAGCAGATTATCGATAAAGTGCAGCAGTTGCTAAGCGGAGAAAGTGCAACATGAACCAGAAAAAAACCGCGTTGGTGGTATGTCCGGGGCGCGGCAGTTATAACCGGCCCGAGCTCGGCTACATTAAACAACATAAGGCTGTGGATAGCCCGTTTGTGCCGCAGCTGGCTGGCTTTGATGTACTGCGCGCAGAACTTAATTTACCGACGGTGACGGCACTGGATAGCGCCAGTCAATTCAGCAATGCCGTTCATGTTAAAGCAGAAAATGCGGCAGCCCTTATTTTCAGTGCTGGCCTGGCGGACTTCGCCCAGATTAATCGTGACACCTTCGACATCGTGGCGGTGACGGGTAACTCGATGGGCTGGTATACCGCACTGGGGTGTGCAGGGGTATGGCAGGGGCCTGATAGCATGCAGCTGGTCACCGGTATGGCGCAGCTTACGGCCAGTGCTGCCGGCGCGCAGTTTATCTACCCACTGCTCACCAGTGACTGGCAACCCGATCTCGATAAGCACTCTCTGCTGGCAGAACAATTGTATCTGCATCAGGGGGCCTTGTTTATGTCGATAGCTTATGGCGGTTATGCAGTACTGGCAGGCACGCAAAGTGCGGTGCAGCAAGCCATGAAGGCGCTGCCACCTTGTGACGACAAGTTTCCGTTGCTGTTACCTGGTCACGCGGCGTTTCACAGCCCGTTAATGCAGCCAGCGGCAGATCAGGCGCTGGCGCGCTTTAGTGAGTCGCTTTTTGCCGCGCCACAACTACCGCTGGTGGATGGTCGTGGTATTGTCTGGCCGGCTTTTGTGGCACAGCCTGCAGCGTTAAAAGCCTATACGCTGGGCCAGCAGGTTTACGATACTTTTCATTTCAGTAGGGCTGTGCAGGTAGCAGTGAAAGAGTTCGCCCCTGATCATATTATTTTGCTAGGGCCAGGCAGTGGTCTGGGTGGTGCCGTTGCCCAAAGTCTTATTGCCATAAACTGGCAGGGCCTGACCAGTAAGCAGGACTTCAGCACCGCTCAGCAAGCCGCCATGCCATATGTTCTTAGTATGGGTATGCCGGAGCAGCGCCAGCTTATTACCAAAGCCTGATTTAAGCTGCCCTGCAGGTTGGCGGTTTTATGGCTGCAATGGCAAGGTCAGATAAAATGTAGTGCCTTTACCTGGTTCTGAGACAAAAGAAATATCGCCGTTCATTGCATGCATCAACTCTTGTGACAGGGCCAACCCTAAGCCCGTGCCGCCATGCTCCCGGGTATTGCCGGCATTTTCCTGGGCAAACCGTTGAAATATCCGTTGCTGAAACTCCCTGGCAATACCCGGTCCGCTATCTGAAATAGCGATAACAATATTTGATGCTTGCTGTTGCACCCGGATAATGACTTCGCGCTGTTCTGGCGAAAACTTAATGGCATTGGAGAGGATATTTGCCAATACCTGCAGTAAGCGATTTTCATCTACCATGGCCGTGGTAACGAGGTCATCTGGCGCAGGATCGTAACGTAAGCTTACTTGACGTTTATGACCATAGGGCGAATTTTCGCTTACCGCTCGCTGCACAATTTCTTCAATATCATGGCGTTGCATGGTAAATACCATCTGATTTGCTGCCAGCTTTTCCAGATCGAGTAAGTCGTTAATTAACAAGGTTAAACGTTGACTGTTGCTGTTGGCAATTTGCAGTAATTGCTGTGTTTTCTGTTCGTCGGCACGTAACGCTCCGGACAGCACCAGATTAAGCGCGCCACTGATTGAGGTAAGTGGGGTGCGCAGTTCATGGCTGACCGTAGAGATAAACTGATTTTTCATTAAATCAAGGTGCTGCAGTTCATGATAAGCGTCTTGTTGCTTTTTAAGGCTTTGCTCAAGCTCGTTAGTGCGCGCTGCAACTGCCTCTTCTAACAGGATATTGACCTGATGTACCTTATTGATATGTGATTTAACGATATAACTGATCAAGGCAATGATGGCTACAGCGAGCATTAGGTGGACGGAGGTGCGTTGCCACCAATGCGGCTGAACCACTATTGCTAACTCACTGATTTGACCACTAAAAAGTTGCTGGTTATTACTTGCTTGCATTAGTAGGGTATAGCTACCTGGCGCCAGATTGGTAAAAGACGCAATGTTGCCGTTATTTAACTGCTGCCAGTTATCGTCATAGCCGCTTAATTTATAGAGGTAACGGTTGCGGGCGGGGTTATTGAAATCAAAGCTGGCGAAATGAAACTCTACCCTGGACACGTCTGCCGGGACCGTTATCGATTTTAGCGGTGTTAACCGGCCACTGGCGGTAGCCGGCTTTTGATCAAAGGTCACTTTGGTAATGGCCTGGGCAATTGATGGCAGTGGCTCAAGCAGCCGGTCTGGTACCACTAATTCGATGCCTGCGTCAGAACCAAAATACAGCTGTCTGTCATCTTCAGCTACGGCATTAAACATCATTTCATTGCTGTTTAAGCCATCTACCTGATTAAAATGGGCAATGTTGCCGTCAGGCTTTATTACATCAAGACCGGCAGTACTCATTACCCAGATATTATTCAGTTTGTCGGTGTGGGCCCCGACCAGCGATTTACCGGCAAGACCGGTATCGGTATCAATTAACTCTACTGCACCACTATCCAGATAAACTCTTAATAAGCCTTGCTCAGAGCAGACAACCACACTGTTTTGCGGAGCATGCGCCAGGCAGGTAAGCTGGCCGGTGAAATCGGGTGAGAGTAATAATGAGCTGTTTATAATCGCCATTGGCACAATGGATAACGTTTGGCGATCGAGTAAATACAGGCCGCTTAACCGACTGGCCAGCCAGATATGATCAGGGGTTACCAGGGTGGCCTGGATTGCGTCGCCTACCATAGTCTGGCTGATATCAGCTAAAAAATGGTTAACGCCTTGGGTCTGGTTATCAAACAATAAAACGCCGTTATTCCAAAGGTTAATAACGGTTTTATTATCGTCAGTAAACCGGATATCCCGGGCATTTTGTTGTGGCAGGTTCAGGGCGGTATAGGGTGTGGCAAACCGCCTGAATTTGCCTGCTGTGGTGTCATACTGGAATATGCCGTTGTCGGTGCCTACCCAGATAACATTATCCGGCGCGCGGCGAATAACATTGACCCGGCCGGGAATATCAAATTGCTGCAGCTGCCGGCTGTGATGAGAATAGCGGCTCACGCTGCCTTGTTGACCAAACCACAGTTGTTCGGGTTCTGCCAGCAAGCTTAACAAGGGAGCCGTAATGCTATTTTGTAAGGAGGCCAGCGCCTCATCTGCGGTGTTTTGAAACGCACTGCGCTGTCGTGTTTTAAAAAATAAACCACTTTCACGGGTACCTACCCAGGTCACCTGACTTTTATCAATAAAAAAGGTCCGGACATTAATATGTTCAAGTTCCACGTAATTTTGTTGGAAACGTCTGACAAAAACCCGTTTTACCGGGTCAACTGAATAGATACCATTAAAGGTTCCGATAAGTAAATTTCCTTCAACGCTGGTACCCAGGGCATTAATAACGGGGAGTGGCTGTTCATCAGGCAACCTTACCCTCTGAAAACGCTGTAGCGCCGGTTGATAGACAAATAACCCACGGCGGGTACCAAGCCAGAGCTCGTCACCAATAACCTGCAGTGCCCGGATCACATTGTCAGCGTTGCTATCACCATGTGGGTACAGGGGCTGGCCAAATCCTTTGCCGTCCTGCCAGCTTATTAAACCGCCTGAGGTGGCAATCCAGATTGTACTATCAGGGGTTTGGGCGAAGTCCCAGATCCGTCTGCTGGGTAAGATATCGGTTTGCTGGTCAATACGACTAAAGCCAGATGTCTCGTCATAGCGGTTAATGCCTTTGGTTGTGCCAACCCAGACCCGCTGTTGCTGGTCAGTAAATAACTTTTGCACAAAAGGACTTGCCAGCAAATCCGCCTCGCCGTCAAACAGCGCTATTTCGCCATTTTCGGCATGGATTTTTGCCAAGCCATAACCCCAGCTGCCAGCCCACAAATTGTTTTGCCGGTCAAAGGCGATAGCATCGATATCTGGCACAGATTTCAGCTTGGTCAGGGTGGTGTTTAATAACGGATGCGGCTGAAACTGGTAACCGTCAAATTGCATTAAACCGGTATTGGTTGATGCCAGCCACAGATAACCGTGGTTATCCTGAGTAATACTATAGGTGCCCACATTGGGTAAGTTATTGTCTATCAGTACTTTTTCAAAGTATGTGGCGTTCGCCGCCGCTACTATTAATAAGCCGCAACTAAGCAAACTACAATTCAGAAATGTGATAAGCCGTTTTAAAATCAGAGACATCAAACTCAATACCGCCGACACTAAGGAAGTTTCAGTGTGTTTGATGCTGCCACCGAAAGCAAGGCTGAACCGCTAAAACGGTACGTTGTCAGCAATGTTACGGTCGTTTTAACCCTTGCAGCATGGTGTCTATTAGTGCAGGAGCATGCTGCATCAAGTCACATTGCTGCGGTTTTAATAAAAAATGGCTGATAATGCCGCCGACATACATATGCATAGCATTAGCTGCCAACTGGGGCGAGATACCGTCCCGTAAGTTGCCCGCGGCCTCAGCCCGTTCAAAAGCCCGCTGCATCACGGCGATGGTTTGGGTATCTAATTCATCTTGCTTGGTTACTGCCGGATTTAATTCGTCGATATATTCACAACGATGAAAAACAATGGTCAGTACTCGGCGTTTTTGCTCACTACTGGCAATGAGTTGTAAGCCATGAGTAAACAGCTGTTGCAACTGACTGAACGGATCGGCGGCCAGATTATTGTCAATTTCCGTTAACAATGTTTGAAACGGTAGCCTCACCCGCTCCAGCATGGCATTAAACAGATCCGCTTTGTTTTGAAAATGCCAGTAAATGGCGCCACGGGTAACGTTGGCGGCCATTGCAATTTTTTCCAGGGTGGTTCGTGATACCCCATGTTGAAAAAACAACAGCTCGGCAGCGTCCAGAATGGCGGCGCGGGTGCTCTCGGCTTCAGCTTTAGTGCGTCTGGGCATAGTTAAAAATGATTAGAGTGGTTTAAAAATAGCATGGGCGAATACTATCAGAACATCAGGCATAGCTCTAATCACAATATCAGCCACTGATTGCAGTGTTTACTTGATAACAAAGTCAAAATACTGCTCGGTATATACCGGTGGCTGGTGGGTAAAATGCCACCACTCCATGCTGTACACCTTAAAACCGGCCTGCAACATAATGGTTTCCAGTAACTGACGGTTCGCTTGCTGCGCTTCACTGATAGTAGGGTTGCCGACATTGGATACCGGGTCAAACATATCAAAAGGCGAGCCCATATCCAGCGGTTGCCAGTTGCCATTATCATCTTTGGCAGCCAGGGTTAAATCGAGGGTGCTGCCACGGCTATGGCCGGATTTCTCCGCGATATATTCACCCACCAATTGGTCTTTACCCAGGTTGGGGTAATACTCAGCTTTGGTGCTGGTGTCGGCTAAATCGCTGGCCCAACGCATAAAGTGGTTAACGGCACGCTGGGGCCGGTAACAATCATAAATGAACAGGGTTAAACCTTTAGCCGCTGCCAATTGCTGGGCAGTTACCAGCGCGTTAGCTGCATTATTTTGCAAATAACATTTATTGGCCTGATAGCCATCCACCTGACTGCCAACAAAGTTATTGCTGCCAAGGTAGGCCATATGAATTTGCGCATCGGGCAGCAGACTGGCGACATCAGTAAAGTCGGCTGGTACTGATGGCTCAGCAGCAAGCGGTAACGGGCTGGTCAGAGCCAGCAGGGTGGTAAGCAGAGCCATTTTCATCATTGTTATCCTCGTTAGATCATCAGTACGCCGGCAATCACAAAGCTGAGTAAGGCGATGGCGCCACATACCAGTGCATAGGGCAGCTGGGTTTTTACATGCTCGAGTAAATCACAGCCGGCGGCGACTGAGCTTACCGCCGTACTGTCAGAAATAGGCGAGCAGTGATCGCCAAATACCCCACCGCTTAATATCGCCGCCAGAATAAGTTGTGGCGGCAGGCCGAGCAGGCTGACCATTGGCATACCAATGGGAATAAGAATAGCAAAGGTGCCCCAGCTGGTGCCGGTGGTAAAGGAGATTAACGCGCCGGCTAAAAACAGCAGCGCCGGAATAAGCACCTGCGGTAGGTTTTGATCAACAATGCTGGCAATAAAGGTACCGGTGCCCAGCAGTTTTAAGCTGGAGCCTAGTGATAATGACAACAGCACGATAGTAACCAGCGGCAGGAGTTCACTAATGCCCTTAAAGCCGATATCGACCAGTTGCTGATGTTTAAAACGGCGGCTTAGCAGCATCATGGCATATACCACCACGCAGGCCAGCGCTGTGGCGTACAGTACGGATTTAGAACCCGAGCCCTGGACCAGCTGGCCGTTACCGGTTAGCAGCATAAAGCCCAGCATGGCGCCAACCAGAGTGACTAGTGGCACTAACATAAAAGATGGATGGCTGGGGGCAGTCTCAATTTCGCTATGGTGCGATAAGGTATGTAGCTGCAGCTCGGATTTACGCATCGGCCCGTATACTTTGCCACTGATAATGGTATACAGCACCACCAGCAGGGTAGTCAGGGCGTAAAAATTCAGCGGGATGGTGCCAATTAAAATCGCTACCGGACTGTCAGGTAAGTCATAGGTGCTTAACAGCCCCAGAATATAAGCGCCCCAGCCATTGAGTAAAATAATAATGCAAATAGGTGCACTGGTACTGTCGATAATATAGGCCAGGCGGGCCCGGCTCATTTTAAATTTATCAAATAAACCGCGCGAGCTGATACCGGCAGTCAGCGAGCTTAAGTTAGATTCAATAAAGGTTACGCTACTGATGAAAAAAGTCAGTAAGCCAGCCTGGCGGCCGTTGCGGGCAATACCTTTATTCACCAGCATCGCCACCGTGGCCGACACCCCGCCGGAATAGCGCATATAGGCCAGTAAGCCTCCAACTAAAAGCGAGAACATTAAAATGCGGGCATTGTCACTATCACCGGTAACGGCAATAATCCGCTCCAGGGTCTGAATGCTGCCATCAAGTAATAAACCGGCGCCAAAACTCTGGCCGTTTTGAATAAATATTAAAAGTTCAGCACAGCACAGTGATAACAACAATGCCAGAATCACTTCTTTGCGCCACAACACCACGGCAATGGCAACAAGCGCCGGAAGCAGGGTTAACCAGTCAGCCACCTTAGGCTCCTTTTTATTGTTTTTATACAGGTATTTTATACAGATACTTTTATACAGATAAGCATGCCAACGGGCAAGCCGGCCACTGGCGTTTTAGCTGATTTCTGCTTTACTTAGCAGGCTCTACATTAAATATAATTAACCTGAGGTTTGCCTTCGAATTCTGGTGGCCGTATCGCCGGTGAAATGCAGCATCAATACCTTCAAAAACAGGGAGTGCTGGTTATGCGTTTTTTCCATTTACTTTTGCTAAGCCTGCTATTTGGCAGTTCTGTGGTAGAGGCTGAATTAATCCGCGGGGCAGGCAGAGGCTCAGAAACATCCACCAGTCCGCAAAGCTATGCTTTATATGATAACAGCTTTATGAGAGACGGGTATTTACAGGCTGGGGCGCCGGCCATTAACCGGGTCAGCTTTACCAGTGGCGACTTACCGTTGTTGGCAGTGCCTCGGGACTGCTGGTTGATTATGCCTTATGACTCGTTCCCACCACCAGAGTACTGGCAGGAAGAGCCTTGCTACTACCAGTTCTATCAAGATGAGCAACTGGACTTTGAAAGCGCCTTAATTTGGGACTTTCCTTCCGCCTTTGCCGCTGATTTCCGTTGGACCCTGACTCAGGGCGAACAAAGCTGGACCTTTGCTGCGTTAAGGGAGAATGGCTTTAACCCGGCGGCGTTGATGCCGAGTGATTTATTGCCTGGTGCATACTCGCTAACCTTTAACAGTACTTTTTATTCCGGCCTGGAACGGGATTTTTATTACCGTAATAATCGTGATGAGTGTTTTCCTGTTTTTTATGAGGATGAGGGCGATGAAAATTGTTACTACCAAGGCAGACGCTCTGATGTATTAAGTTTTAGTTCGCCGTCTGAACAGGTATTTATTCTGGAACCGCGTGCGGTGCAGGTGCCATTACCGTCTACCTTAAGTTTATTTGCTGGCTTTTGCTTGCTGCTAATCAGCCGGCGCCGGTTGCTTGGCGCGCGTCAACACTAGCTGCCGCTGCTCGCTAAGTGCTTTTTCTAGTTGCTGGCGCAGTGGCGCCAGCTGCTTGGTCGGAATACTATGCAAAATAGGATCGTAAAAGGTCCACCATTCGCGCCAACCATACGCCAGTGCTTGTCGCAGTTGTTGCACAGCTTGTTCGTTATTGCCTTCTAAGGCGGCCAGTCGCGCTGCAAGATGATTCAGGTAACTGTCTCGTAACTCGCCCTGCATAGCATCGTTAAGTTGCTGCTGACAACGTGCCAGCAGTATTCCAGCCTCTGCTTCTTTATGCTCTTGCATTAATGCCCAGGCGATTTCAATGGCAGGGCTACACATCGGCATTGCGTATAAATCTTCTGCGGTAAAAGTCCGGTAGCTTTCTATCAAGAGTTTTACAGTGCCAAGTGTTTCGCCAGCGAGCATTTGGTACCAGGCCATTTCAAATTTCAACCAGCGATCATCAGGCTGAGCAGCAATTTTAAATGCCATTTCCTCAAACAACGTTGAGAAGTTACCGCTACGCAATAAATAGCTATTTCGAAACCTTGGAATATCTGCTAATTCCGGATGCTGTATCGTCAGACCAAGACTTAGCACTAAACCGAGATAATTGCGGTGATAATCTGTATTTTCGGGTGAAATATGATGAGCTTGCTGCCAATGGTAAATGCTATCGGCCAGTTCGCCCTGATGAAAGGCGTTTATTGCCAGACCGGCATGTCCTAATGGTGATTCAGGGAAGTCTTGTAATAACTGGGTAAAGCTGGCGCTGGCTTTAACAAACTGACCGCGAATTGCCTGTTCATAGCCACGGTTATACAGTATCGCCACCGACACCGGATCCAGCTGATAAGCCCGCTCCAGCGCCTGTAAAGACTCTTTATACTGACCGTGTTGCTTTAGCAGCAGATACTGCCACATATGGGTCACTGCCAGGTTAGGATTAAGTGCTATCGCCTGCTGATAAGCCGCCAGTGCTGGCTCAAACTGTTGTTGCAGCTCCAGCATTTTACCTTTAATCGCATAGGCTTCAGCGAGCTGTGGCGCACGGATAAGGGCTTTTTCCAGATACTCTTTTGCCAGCACGGTAGCGATATCCACGTCAATAATACCAAACTCTTTGCTGCCATCGCTCAGTAATAGCAAGGTATCGGCCAGGCCAACATAGGCCAGCGCATATTCCGGATCCTGGGCTATGGCTTGTTCAAAGAGTTTACGGGCCTGCTGCATAGCCTCGCTGGTTTGCAGCCGGTATTGCTCGCGGGCTTTTAAATAGCTGATATAAGCATCGGCGCTTTGGGTGCTGGCATTGGCGGATAAATCTAACAGCGAACTGCCTTCTGGCAGGCTGGCTTGCAGCGCGTTAACCACACTGCGGGCGATTTCGCTCTCCAGAGCAAACACATCGGTTAGTTGGCGTTGCAGCTGATTGGTCCATAAGGTCTGGCTGTTACTGCCATCCAGCAGCTGCACGCGAATTTGCAGCTGCTGGCCCTGTAAGCTGATGGTTCCGGTAAGCAGGCTGGCAACTTGCAGCCGGCTGGCAATATCAAGCAGGCTTAATTGCTGGCGGCTGAGTATCTGACCGGAGCTGGCAGACGCTACGGTTAACCCTGGTGTGCGGCCAAGCTGACTGCTGATTTCTTCCGCCAGGCTGTTCGTTAATAATGTTAGCTCGGGGCTGTTAGCCAGCCCGGTAGTATCCGATTCCTGAAGTAGCTGGCTAAAAGGCAGTACCGCAATAGAATTTGCAGCCAGCATGTTTGCAGATTCGGGCTTAGCTGCTGGGCGGCTAAGTAGATAATACTGGTATGCCAGCAGGGTGCTAACGATGACAATCAGCAGTATCGCCATAAACTGGCTGCTGCCAAACATAGCGGGAGGCTTACCGTCAGTGGCAGCAATTAGCTGCAACCGGCCACTATGATACTGATAAAACCAGGCCAGATAGCACACTACAGGAGTGGCCGCGATCAGGCTAATCGCCGCGATATTGCCAACCGACGGCGGCAGTACTAACAGCTGTGATACGACGGCCACCACCTGCAGCGCCAGCCAGACAATAATCAGGTAGGCCACTACTGTCCTTAACACCTTGCGCTGGCGCAGTTGCTGGTAAAACTGACGGGGGCTGTGCAATTTAAACGATCCCTGTTGCCTGAACTTTGGTTAAGCTTAGCTTACCGTTGCTAAAAGTGCCCTGTACGGCTGGTTATGTTATGGTTAACATTTGTACCTGTCACCACGCTTTGAAGATTTCAGCAAATAAAAATGAGGATGCTATGTTGAAGCAAGTATCGTTATGGTTAGCATTAAGTGCCATGCTGTCTGGGCTGGCCACGGCGGCAGATTATGCAAAATTCACCACGCCCGGCCTGGCGAAAGGCCAGATAATCCACGATGATATTGCGCCGCTGATTAAATACTACCAGCAGCAAGACTGGCTTGAAGTAACAGAGTTGGGGCGCTCAGTTGAGCAGCGGCCGGTGTATCTGTTTAAAATTGGCCAGGGC
>NZ_JBFJPY010000102.1:0-11125 GCF_041616895.1 Arsukibacterium sp. | reverse complement strand
CCATTTCATTAGCCGATACCGGTGCTCTGGCAGGTGATACCCTGACCGTCAACGGTGTGGCCATCGTGCTGACCCAGGCACAGATTGATGCCGGTGTAGTACTGACCACCGTACCTGCCCCTGCTGAAGGTGCGACCTTAACCGTTACCGCCAGCATTACTGATGTGGCTGGCAATACCGGTGCCACTGGCTCTGACAGTGCCGTGCTGGATACCTCACCACCATCTGTGGATATAACAACAGATGCAACGACATTAGCTGCCAATGAGCAGACGACGGTAACCTTTACCTTTAGTGAGCAAGTTACCGGCTTTACGATGGCAGATATTGCGGTAACGGGCGGCGTTTTAACTGGCTTAACTCAAGACCCGACCAATCCGAATATCTGGACTGCTACCTTTGTAGCGAATGGTACTGCAGCAATATCAATTGCAGTAGCAAATGGCAGTTACACAGACATAGCCGGTAATTCTGGTACAGGTGATACCGCATCAATCAACAGTACGCCGGTTGCAAATAATTCGAATTTCACCGTCAATGAAGATCAGGTGTTAACAGCCAGTGTGTTGTCAAACGATGTCGATGTTGATAGCAACGCCTTAGTTGTCGAAAGCTTTATTATCAACGGTCAGAGCTACCTGGCAGGCAATTCAGTCGTTATTGAAAATCAGGGAACCTTGCAGCTTAATGCCAACGGCGGGTTTACTTTCACTCCTGTTGCCAACTGGAGCGGGACCCTGCCAACAGTTAACTACACCATTTCTGATGGCCAGGGTGGAACCTCAACAGCAACACTGAATATAACGGTAGCCCCTGTTGCCGATGCGGCGATGCTGCAAGTGGCAGATGCGGTATCAACCTTGGCAGGCGCAACGTCTATCACTACCGGCGCTAACGGCGTTCGGTCAGGCGAAGGCTTAAGTCAGGCCTCACTGGAACAAGCACTTGGCTTAACCAGTGGCTTCTTGGATAGTTTTGCCGCACCCTCTGGAGCGTTAACTGACCCGGGCAATATTGATGCAATAGATGGCAACTACACCTCGAGTACCGTTAACTTAAACAAAGACATGTCGGTTGGTTTTAATTGGCAGTTTATTAATGGCGAGAACCTCGTCAATGAAATCCAGGCTGGATTTAATGACTTTGTTCTGGTGATAATTACTGCACCAGATGGCAGCAAAACAACCCAATTAATTACCTCTTCTGAGTTTTTGGGTGCAGCGGTCAATGGTAACGGCACGTTTAATTTTACTGCGACCCAAGACGGTCTGTATAAATTTGACTGGGTAATTATCAATGGCAGGGATAGTGGCAAGGATTCTCAGCTTAACTTATCTGCCCCTACCATCACTGTAAATGGCGTTACTTACGGCGATATGGTCGATTTGACCATCACCGCCGCGGTCGTTGATGCCAGCGAAAGTTTGATACTAAGCATTACCGGAGTACCTGCTAATGCCTTGTTGACAGCCGGTATTAAAAACGCAGATGGCAGCTGGACATTAACCCAAGCAGAGTTGGAAGGATTAAGTATTTTAACCCCGGTTGGCTTCAATGGGCAGCTCAATTTGACGGTAACCGCAACCACAACTGATGGCACATCAAGCACCTCGGTATCAGACATTATTACCATTGATTTGTCGCAAACCAGCAATACAGTATTGTCAGGTAATGATTCACCACAAACCATTACAGGTACAGATGCTGGCGATTTAATTATGGCCTATGGCGGCAACGATATTATTAATTCTGGCGCTGGCAATGATGTTATTTACGGCGGTATCGGCAATGACACGATTAATGCAGGAGCAGGGAACGACATACTGTTCGGTGGCAAAGGCAACGATACCCTGACCGGCGGCACCGGTTCTGATGTATTTGCCTGGCAACTAGGTGATCAGGGCAACACTACCACTGCTGTTGATGTGATAAAAGACTTCAACACCGCGCAAGGTGATGCAATTGATCTACGTGACCTGTTACAGGGGGAAAACAGCGATAATATTACTGATTACCTGAGCTTTAGTGTCAGTGGCGGCAATACCACCATCAGTATTAAGCACACAGGCACAGGCAATGTTAGCCAGCAGATTATACTTGAGGGCGTAGACTTAAGCAGTTTTGGCGCTGATGCCCAGGCCATTATTGAAAACCTGATTAACAACGGTAATTTGAAGATTGATGGCTAAATGCTCTGATAGTCAGACGCTTAACCCAGGTAATTAGCAAAGGAAACAGGCGCACTTAGCGCCTGTTTTTTTATAATAGATTAATAGGCACCTTTAAATAAGTGGTACCGTTATCATCAGCCGGCGGCAGTTGGCCGGCGCGGATATTAACCTGTACCGAAGGCAAAATAAGCCGGGGCATCGCCAGCGTAGCATCGCGCGCCTCGCGCCTTTTTACAAAATCAGCTTTCCTTACGCCACCACCAACATGAATATTGTGCTGCTTTTGTTCAGCTACAGACGTCTTATACTCGTGCCCTCGCCCCTTTGGCGGGTAATCATGACAAATATAAATTTCGGTATCAGCCGGTAGCGCCAGCAGCTTCTGAATAGAGTCAAATAAAGTCCCGGCACTACCACCCGGGAAATCACAGCGGGCGGTACCAACATCAGGCATAAAAAGCGTATCTCCAACAAAGGCAGCCTTACCGTTAATGATATACGCCAAATCAGCCGGGGTATGACCTGGCAAGTGCATCGCGCGAATAGTCATTTCGCCGATCTGGAAGGTGTCGCCGTCAGCAAATAAACGGTCGAATTGCGAGCCATTCGGCAGAAATTCTTTTTCCAGGTTAAATACATCTTTAAAAATGCGCTGTACCTGGGTTATTTCAGCGCCAATCGCCACTTTTGCATCCAACTTGCTTCGCAAGAATGGTGCTGCCGATATGTGGTCAGCATGGGCGTGGGTTTCCAATATCCAGTCAACCGTTAACTGATGTTGTTGCACATACGTCAGAATTTTTTCTGCACTAACAGTACTGGTGCGGCCGGCCTTGTAATCAAAATCCAATACCGGATCAATAACTACCGCTTTGCCACTAAGCGGATCGCTTACCACATAACTAAAGGTTTCACTGTCATTATCTAAAAACGCCTGAACCTGATAGCTCATGCTGCCCCCTCAACCATTTTTCTGCAATAACACCACAAAGTGAGTATATGCTAATATAATATAAGCTTATACCATATGGAAATAACTTTGACGGATTACGTTTCGTAGCTAAACCAATAGATGAACTGGATGGTGTATAGCGCACGTTACAACTTCGGTGAAGCCTGATTGTTATCCCTTAATTCAGCATTTTTTGGTAAAGATGGTGGGAAATTGACCCAGATCAGTTTTTATACTAATTCTGCATTCGCTACTTTACATCGATAAGACTAGCATAAATAAGTTATAACTAATTAAAAGGGTTAACTTATGCAAAACAATGTAGGTGGAGTTGATAAGGTAGTACGGATTATCGCTGGTGTCATATTAATTGCCCTGGCAGCAACCGGTATTATTGGCCTGTGGGGCTGGGTTGGCGTTGTGCCGTTGTTAACTGGCCTGTTTAATTTTTGTCCATTGTACAGTGTACTGGGTATTAAAACTTGCAAGATCAATTAGCAGCGTTTATTTCAAGCCGAATTATGTGCCGATCTTCTTGAGCACGTTTAAACGCAGCCTTAAGCTTGGCGTTCTCCGCTGCCAGCTGTTGTTATTAAGTGATGAAGTTAAACGGCATGCGTTTTGAGATACCGCTAACTTGCATTTTTGTAGGCTAATAACGAAATACTGCCATCGTTTAGCCATTCTACGTCTAACTCACCAGCAGCAATAATTAAGCGCCCTTCCCGGTTTGGCCGGATCCGGTGACGCTTGCGATGTTCGACCAAAGTATCGAGCAATTCTAAAATAGCGGTTTTTACACCTAACTCCCTCAGCATCATATTATTGGCTTCAGTTAAGTGCCATGCAGTGGCGGTTAGCATTGGTGATTCGGCTTCAGCGACAAACATAATGCTGCCACTAAGCTGTTGTAGTTGAGGGTAGTTATAGCGCAGTGCTTCCAAGCTCTGCTTTTCCAGTTGGATTACATCATTATCCATAGCATTCTCCTTAGGCTCTGTTTCAGTGTAGCCAAATTAGCAGCTGAAAACAGCTCTGAACAGTGAAGATATTTTATATGTGTACGCTAATGTTACAGGCAGCAGATTTCATATTTATGCCAAAATTGTTTTTTCAAGCTTAGACAATCATGAAACATTGGTCGAAAACGCGTTTGGACTGGGCTCATTGCTTAAAACACAAAAACCACCCTAAGGTGGTTTTGATATTTTGGTGCACCCGCCGCGATTCGAACGCGGGACCTCTGCCTCCGGAGGGCAGCGCTCTATCCAGCTGAGCTACGGGTGCAACCTTCGCACTTTGGTGCGAGCGCGCATTATAGACAGGGTTTTAGTGTAAGTCTATTCCCTGACAGTGCGTTTTTTAGGCAAACAGTTTTTATGCGGATGATTGCGCCACTGCCTTTGAAACGCTAGAGTAGCTTAATTGTGGTTGAGGATCCTTTTCGATGGTTGGTTTTTTTAGCGCGCTGCGCTATTGGCACTGGTTACTGTTAGCGGTATTGGCTGGTGTGGCTTTACTGGCTACTGAAATTTTAGTTAAACACGAACAACAACTTACCCGTAGCCAGCAATTGCGCCATGAAGTAGCCAGTGCCGGTCAGCTAAAAGCCATGCTCGAATCTGAACTGAATATCCCGCTTTATTTAACCGTTGGCCTGGCCTCTTATATTAAAGCGAGCGGCGGTGAAATAGATCAAGATGAGCTGGATATTCTGCTGCCTGGCCTGGTACAGCAGGCGAAGCATATCCGGAATATTGGCGTAGCGCCGGGAAACCGGCTGCAATATATTTATCCGCTGGTCGGTAATGAACGCGCCATTAATTTATATTACCCGGATTTACCCGACCAGTGGCCGGCGGTGGAAGAAATTATACGTAGCAAACAGGCGCGGCTGGTTGGTCCGGTGCGGCTGGTGCAGGGAGGCCAGGCTTTTATTTACCGGTTACCCCTCTTTATTCCCGATGATACCTATTGGGGTATTTTAAGCACTGTCATAAATATAGAAACCATCTGGTCTTTACTGGCAGACAACGCAGCAGCGCAAAATGTCACTATAGCACTCAGAGCTAAAGTGCCGGGCAAGGACGACTATGGAAACACTTTTTTTGGTGAGCCAGGTTTATTTTATGATGATAGCCTGTTGCTGAATCTGGCGATCCGTGGCGCAGACTGGCAAATGGCGATAAGGGCCACCGAGCCGGTGTTAAACAGAGGTGTGTTATTACGTGTTAGTCTGTTTACTGCCACTCTTTGCTTGTTGATCTTGCTGGCCTGGCTGTTTTATTCGAGACAACAATTGCGGCAGACCGCGAATGAGCTTAGCCACAGCGAAAGCTATTTACGGGCAGTAATGAACAATGTACGCGATGCCATCGTGGTTACCAGTGATGACGGCATTATAGAGGACGCCAATGTGTCCTGTTTCCGCTTATATGGCTACCCCAGCGGCAGCCTGAAAGGTTTACATTGGTCTATGCTACTTGCTACTCCCCAGAATATTGATGAGATTTACAGCGCCACATCAGCACCTGACCAGGTATTTGAAGGCCAGGGCCTGCGCCAGGACAGTAGTCAGTTTGAGCTGTCGTTAACCCGCAGCAGACTGGTTCAAGGCAAGCAACAGCACCAGTTAATGTTAATTAGAGATATTACAGAACGTAAGCGAGTTGAAAAACTGAAAAATGACTTTGTGGCTACCGTTAGCCATGAACTCCGTACACCACTTACTGCTATCAATGGTGCCCTTAGTCTGGCTATTGGTGGCGCACTGGGTGACATAAACCACTCTGCACAGAAAATGCTGACGATGGCACATAGCAGCTGCGGCCAGCTCAATCAGCTTATTAACGATTTACTGGATACTGAGCGTTTGGCCAGCGGCAAAATGCGCTTTTCGATTTCTCCGGTTGCACTAGTTCCTTTGTTGGAGCAAAACATTACCCAAATTGCAGCGATGCAGCATAAACAACGCCTGGTGATCGTTCAGGACAATGAAAAACCTTTTCAGGTGATGGCTGATAAAGGCCGGTTAAGCCAGGTTTGTCTGAACCTACTGTCTAATGCGGTAAAGTTCTCGCCAGATGACAGTGTGGTTGAGATTAAGTTAAGTGAGCATGACAAGATGATTCGGGTCAGCGTTATTGATCAGGGCAAAGGTGTCAGTGGAGAGTTTTTACCTCATTTATTTCAGCGGTTTGCTCAGGCTGAGAACCATGCCAGTCGCCAGCATGCCGGCACGGGCCTCGGATTAGCAATCAGCAAAGCCATAATAGAGCAGATGGACGGCAAAATTGGCTACCAGCGTCTCGCCCAGGGTAGCTGCTTTTATTTTGAATTACCCGCAACCGGCGTTCTAACAGATTAAAATTTGCAGCTGGCAGTTTTTTGTCTTAATTTGCATACCATTGGCTGCAAAAGCCGCCATTTTAATGTCATTTTTGACATACTGCATTTGCTACAGCGCACCTGCAAGGGTGCAGCTGACAATAATGACTAGCGGTCTTAACCGCAATTACGCCACGGAGACATAATAATGCGCAAAACTTTACTCGCTACGGCGATTGGTGCCATTCTAGCGCTGAGCGCCTGCTCAGACAATACCGCCCCAACCCAGGTAGCATCCACTCCCTCAGCCGTTGAGAATACCGAAGTGACCAGCAGCAACCCATTTTTTCAGCAAAGCAGCCTGCAATATCAGGCTCCGGACTTTAGTGCCTTTAATGATGATCACTTTCTGCCCGCTTTCGAAGAAGGTATGAAGCAGCACATGGCTGAGGTGGAGGCCATTGCCAATAACTCAGCTGAACCAACGTTTGACAATACCCTGGTTGCCCTTGAAAAAAGCGGTGAAATGTTAAACCGGGTATCTCGGGTATTTTATAACCTTACCGGTACTGACAGTAACGAACAGCGTCGGAAAATCCAGTCAGAACTGGCACCAAAAATGGCAGCCCACTCTGACAACATTAGTTTAAATCCTGCTCTGTTCGCGCGGGTTAAAGCCATTTATAACAATCGCAATGAGTTGAAGCTGGATCCGGAAAGCGTGCGGCTGGCTGAAGTCTACTATGACCGGTTTGTGCGGGCAGGTGCCGAGCTGACTGAAGATCAGAAAACCGCGATTCGGGCACTGAATGAAGAGCATTCAAACCTGACCACCAAGTTTTCGCAAAACCTGTTAGCTGAAACTAAAAATATCGCCGTGGTAGTTGAGAGTAAAGAGGAGCTGGCCGGATTAACCGACGCTCAGATCACAGCAGCTGCTGCAGCAGCAAAAGCAGCAGGCCATGAAGGTAAATACCTGCTAAACATTACCAATACTACCCGCCAGCCGGTGCTAAGCCAGCTTGATAACCGCGAATTACGTAAGCGGGTGTGGGAAGCATCTGCTTATCGTGGCCAGAGCGGTGAGTTTGATACCACTCCTATCGTTAGCCGTTTAGCGCAACTGCGGGCAACGCGCGCCAAGCTGCTGGGTTATGCTAACTGGGCCAGCTATGGCCTGGAAGCGCAAATGGCTAAAACACCGGAAGCCGTGTTCGGTATGCTCGGAAGTATGGTGCCGGCTGTGGTAGAAAATACCAAAAAAGAACTGGCTGACATCAATGCAATGATTAAACAGCACGGTGGTGATTTCGAAGCCCAGCCCTGGGATTGGGAATACTATGCAGAACTGGTTCGTCAGGCGAAATACGATTTAGACGAAAACGAAGTTAAAGAGTACTTTGAGTTTAACCGAGTATTGGAAGATGGCGTATTTTATACCCTGAATCGCTTTTACGGTATTCGGTTTGAACCCCGTCCGGATTTACCGGTATACCACCCTGACGTTAAAGCGTATGAAGTATTTGATGCTGATGGCTCCAGCCTGGCGATTTTCTATGCTGACTACTTTGCCCGTGAAGGTAAACGCGGTGGTGCCTGGATGAGCTCTTTTGTCGGCCAGTCGAACTTGCTGGGTACCAAGCCGGTAGTAGTGAATGTTATGAACATTCCTAAAGCACCGGAAGGTAACCCAACGTTAATCAGCTACGACCATACCACCACTATTTTCCACGAATTGGGCCATGGTATTCATGGTATGTTCTCTGACGTAAAATACCCAACGTTAGCCGGTACCTCCGTATCCCGTGACTTTGTTGAGTTCCCGTCTACCTTTGAGGAAGACTGGGCTCAGCATCCAGAAGTGTTAAGTAATTATGCCAAACACTATGAAACCGGCGAGCCAATTCCAAAAGAATTGCTGGATAAAGTATTGCGTTCACGTAGCTTTAACCAGGGCTATGACACCTTAGAATATATGTCTGCTGCCTTACTAGACATGGAATGGCACTCGCTGTCAGCCGACGAACCACTTCAAGATGTGGTGGCGTTTGAAGCTGCAGCCCTGAAGAAGCACGGCGTTGACTTACCGGCGGTACCACCACGGTATAAGTCACCGTTCTTCTCCCATTCAATGGGCGGTGGCTACTCAGCCGGTTACTATGCCTATATGTGGAGTGAAATTTTGGCGGCAGATGCTTTTGCCTATGTACAATCTCGTGGTGGTTTAACCCGTGAAAATGGTGACCATTACCGCAAGAATATTCTGGAAGTGGGTAACTCACGCCCTACCATGGACTCTTATAAAGCGTTCCGTGGCCAGGAGCCGACAACCGACGCGCTGCTAATTCGCCGTGGTCTGAAAACCAAAGTGGAATAAGCCGCTTAACTGTTAATTAAATAAAAAGCCCTGCTTCTTAGCAGGGCTTTTTTATACCGGCCGGCTAATAGCCCTGAAGAGTTACGCGCCTGCCAGCTGCATCTGGCTGATCAGCACTGAACCGGTCAGTACACCGCCACGGCGGTCGACATCGTTGCCCACTGCCGCAATATTCATAAACATATCAGCCAGATTGCCGGCAATTGTCACTTCCGCTACCGGGAACTGAATCTCACCATGTTCAACCCAGAAACCACTGGCGCCCCGCGAGTAATCACCAGTAACAGTATTCACGCCCTGGCCCATTAGTTCGGTAACCAGCAAACCTTTACCCATTTGCCGGCATAGCGCAGCTAAATCATCACTACCGTGGCTAATCAGCCAGTTATGAATACCACCAGCATGGCCGGTACTGGTCATACCCAGCTTGCGCGCAGAGTAGCTGGTAGTGAGATAGGTATTTAATACGCCATTTTCGATAACGGCTAAATCGCGGGTTTTAACGCCCTCTGCGTCGAACGGGCTGGACGCTAATGCCTGGGGTAAATGCGGTTTTTCCTGAACTGTTACGCCCGCTGCCATTATCTGCTTGCCTACTTTATCCAGTAAAAAACTGGATTTCCGGTAAATACTGCCACCGCTGATCGCCGATACCAAATGACCAAACAGGCTGCTGGCAATGTCGGCCCGGAAAATAACCGGTACTTTCTGGGTAGGTACTTGGCGGGCACCTAAACGGGCTACCGTTTCCAGCGCAGACTCACGGCCAATTTGTTTTGGATCGAGTAATTTACTGTACTGGCGGGCCACCGTAAAACTGTAATCGCGCTGCATTTCATCGTCTTGCTCGCCAATGACCACACAACTGAAGCTATGGCGCGAACTAGGGTAGCCCACTAGCTGGCCATGGCTGTTGCCATACACTTTCAACCCCTGGTGCGATGAGAATGAGGCCCCTTCAGAGTTAGTGATCCGCTTATCGGTGGCAAAGGCCGCTTCTTCTGCGCCGGCGCATAAGCTGATCGCTAGCTCTGTACTGATACTATCCGGATAAAATAAATCTAAATCAGGTGGGCTGAACTCAAGCCAACCGGCTTCAGCCACCCCGGTATGCGGGTCTTCTGAGGTATAACGGGCAATATCGGCAGCAGCCGCTACGGCACGCTCAAGCGCCTGCGGGCTTAAATCTGCAGTAGAGGCTGAGCCTTTGCGCTGGCCAAAATATAAACTGATACCCAGGCCGCCATCCTGATTAAATTCTACTGTTTCTACTTCGCCATGGCGGGTTTCCACACTTAAACCGCGGGTACGGCTCATTGACGCCTCTGCACTGCTGGCACCCAGCGCTTTGGCGCGGGCCAGTACTGCACCGACGGCATCTTTAACTTCGGCAATTTCCTGCCAGACGTTTTGTTCTGTTGCTTGCATATTCACTCTTGCTGATCGCTCTATTTGTGCCAAGCTTACCATATACTGTTAACGGCTGCTGCCAGCACCCCATACTTTAGTGAGCTAAGTTTATTAATGATCTTAGTTTGTACGTAAAAGTTTAACAGCAGAAGTTTAGCGGCATAAGCTTGGAGATAGCAGTTTAGTGATATACTTAACCAAAATTTGCTAATGAAGAAGCACCATGACCGAAACCGAATTTAAATACGGCGACAGCAAATGGCTGGAGCAACCAGACCATATCAGCAAAAGCCAGATCAAACGCGACATGCATGCCCTGCAGACCCTGGGAGAAGAGCTGGTAGCATTGAGCCCGGCCGCACGCGCCAAGGTACCGCTGGATGAAGAACTGCTGGATGCACTGGAGCTGGCTGACAAACTGGCTAAAAAACGCGAAGCACTACGTCGGCACATTCAGTTTATTGGCCGGTTAATGCGCACCCGCGAAGTGGAGCAAATTGAACAGGCGCTGGCGGTAATGCGCAACACCAAACAAGCCGCAGACAAACAATTTCATAAAGTAGAAAAGTGGCGGGAGAAGCTGCTGAGTAACGACGATGCGTTAACTGAATTTGTCGCAGCGTATCCAGCTATTGAAGTGCAGCAACTGCGCTTACTTATTCGTCAGGCCAAGAAAGAGCAAGAGAAAGAGCAGCCGCCAAAAGCCTTCCGCGAGCTGTTCCAGCTGATCCGGCCGGTTATTATGGAAAACGACGCTAATTAATTGCGCTGACCACGCAAAAAACAAAGCCAGCAATATGCTGGCTTTTTAATTGGGGCTGTCGATAATACTTAAATACGAGTTAACCAGCCATGTTTATCGGAAGCTTTGCCCCACTGAATATCATT
>NZ_JBFJPY010000101.1:0-11165 GCF_041616895.1 Arsukibacterium sp. | reverse complement strand
AGTAGCGTCAATCATCGCCTGAGTGCTGGCAAACTCGCTTGCAGCAGCATTAAGAATGTAAGATTCTGCATAAACGCCGGTTTGTTCGCTCATCGCTTGAAATTGTAAATCACCGGCGGCGATAGCAATTAAGTACGCCGGAATAGGCTTTGGCATAGAAAACTGATAATCCCCATCGCGCGCGGCGGTAGGATCATTCGGCGCACTCATTACAACCAGCACATTATCCGGGCTTTGAATACGCGCGCTGTAAGCCATGCGCACCGCTGGGGTATCCTGAATTGGGATCCAGCTGCGGGCATGAATGGCCTGGTTCTGGCTGAACATAAAGGGCGTCGTTTTACCTGCCGTCTGGGCCGGCGTTAACCACTGCAGGCCAGAGGCCTCTGGGGTAGAATTATAGTGAATACGTAACGTTTGCATCTGGAAACCCGCATTGATACTGAGTTTACTGCCGAGCACGGCATCACGCTTGGCCAGGGTAAACGCCACTTGCTGCCAGCTGCCATCGCGGGCCTTGGCATAGGCGCGGTCAATGACTAAATCGCGGGTATCCAGATAAACCACAGTCTGGTTCTTATCCAGCCAGTTAAGCTGTAAATCGGCGAAGCCGCTTAAGGTTTTTTTCTCAAAATCTACGCTTAGGTCAAGATGTAAATGGCTTACCGTGACTTGCTGGTAATTGGCATAGGTGTAATGGTCAGTGGCGCTGCTGGCAGTAAAGCTAACCAGCATTAAAGCGCAACAAATAACAAGACGGTGCAACATAATTTATCCTTAAATAGCGTTAATCTCACTAGTGTAATACTAAAGCGGGAGTGGGCATAGTGTGGCACAGTGCAGCGTACTGCCGGGCAATATGCCGGTTAAAGCTTGTCAGCAGCTAAACCTTTGGCTATGTTGAACACAATTAAAAATACAAGGCCACGTTATGCTATCAAAATGGGGGTGGAAGTTACTGCAGCTTAGCCGCAAGCTTTGGGTACGCACTTCACTGTTTACCGTATTAGCCTTACTTACGGCTGGCCTGGCCTTTTTGTTTGATGGTTTTATCCCACCAAGCCTGGCGGGAGCGATTGGCAGCGAGTCGGTAGAAAAAATCCTGACCATAGTTGCCACCAGTATGTTAACTGTCACGACTTTTTCTTTGAGTATTATGGTTGCGGCGTTTAATGCCGCATCTACCGGTGTGTCGCCCAGGGCCACCCGCTTACTGATGGATGATAGTACTACCCAAAATGCCTTGGCGACCTTTATTGGCTCTTTCCTGTTTAGTATCGTTAGCATTGTCATGCTAAGTACTGATGTCTATAGCGACAGCGGCCGGGTGGTACTGTTTATCATCACTATCACGGTAATTATGCTGATTGTTATCACTATCCTGATTTGGATAGAACACCTGTCTGGTCTTGGTCGGGTTGGTGAAACCGCTAATCGGGTTGAAACTGAAGCATTTAATGCGATAAAACGCTGCGAGCAGCATCCCTCGCTGGATGCCAACAAATTAGCGTCGTTGGATGATATTCCCAGTGAGGCCAGTGCGCTGTGTACTACTGAAATTGGCTATATTGAGCATATTGATGTCAGTGCTCTGCAGCAGTGGGCAACTAAGTATAACGCCAAAATATATATCAGTAGCCTGCCAGGAGCTTTTGTCCATAAAGATCGCCCCTTGATGTGGATAAGCGGCTCTAATCTTGAAGAGAAGCAGCCGTTGCTTAACGCAGTCAGTATCAGTGATTATCGAAGTTTCGATCAAGACCCACGCTTTGGTCTGATGGTATTGGCTGAAATTGCCTCTAAGGCATTATCGCCAGGTATTAACGATCCGGGTACTGCCATTGAAATTATTGGCCGGGGTTTGCGGGTACTCAGCAACTGGCCAACCCAAAGTTGCCAGAAAGACGTTAAATATGACAAAGTCTGGGCACCAGCAGTAAAACTTGACGAGCTGTTTAATGATTTTTTCAATGCCATTGCCCGCGATGGTGCCGGCAATATTGAAATCAACATTCGGTTGCAAAAAACCTTTTTGGCACTTGCCGACTATGGACCGGAGTTTAAACGTTGTGCCAGAGAGCACTCAGCAGCAGCGCTAGCCAGAGCCGAGCTTGCCATAATTTATCCGCCAGATATTGCTTTGCTGAAAAAACTAAACAAGCAGCTGGACGATTAGCGGCACAAACCCAGTTTATTTAAAGTGGCAACGGCGATTTTCAGCCGGCTGTGGCTGACCGTTTGTGCCGGCGAGGTATCAGCTAACCAGCCAATAAATATTGACACAAATAAGCCACTGAGCGCCAGTTCCTGGCTAATCCGGCTGGCGCCAGAGGCTTGTAAACCCGCCAATTCCCGCAGCCACTGCACCGTGCGGCTTATTCGCAATAATGCTGCACCCTGCAAATGCACATGCCCCGGCTCAAGTTTGTAATACAGCATTTGCCGGGTAACTTGCTGATACGGCGCTAAAGCATTTAACCAACTGCGAATGGCCAGCTCCAGTTTTTCAGCTTTAGTGTTTGCGCCAGCGAGTTCAGTGCTCAGCATGGCCTCATCAGCCCGGTCAAACCAGGCATCTGTCAGTTCATCTTTTTGGTTAACTAGCTGCGCCAGCTCTGCCACGCTGACCTTTAAGCTGTTAGCCAGTTCAGTGAGCTGTAAATGCCCCCAACCACTGTGCTCTGCCATAACAAGCGCCTGGTCCAAAATATGCTGAATAGTCAGAGGTGAAGTGGTTACCGCGTTATTTGGCATAGCCTGCACCTATGTTGCCGCTGAAGAATTTAATTATAGCGCAAGCGTTTAAGCTGACAGGAGTGCAATAGTTTTGTTAATTAAGCTCTTGACATATATTTACAAAATAAATTGAACTTTTGAAGTTTATGTGTATTATTTTCGTTTTAAAATTCTAGGATGTTAACATGAAGAACAATTTAGGCTTTTTTTGTTTCGCAGCTGCGCTTTGTTGTTTTAGCAAATTTGCTTACTCAAACTGTGAGGGGCTGCAATGTGAAGGTGTAACAAATACTTTTGTAAAGTCATTAAAAACGACAGATTCGGATATATTTTTAACGTTTCCCGCTGGTGTTAACGCATCTTTAAGTTGCGAATTGCAAAATGGTGTCTACGCCAATTTAAACACCAAATCCCGCAATTTTAGTAGCACACACTCCATACTACTAACTGCTATTGCGTCAAATGCACCACTTGTAGTGGAATTTGACCCTGTAAGCGCCTTTTGCGAAGTTTCCTCTGTAGAAATCTTAGTCAGCGAATAACATTTTAATTATAAAAAGGTGGTTGCACGTGAAAGGGATTTTGAAAATTGCCTTGGTCATGTTTTTTTCTTTTTCTGTTTGCGCGTTTGCAGCCGGAAGTGATGTTTGGGTTGATTCTGAGGGTAACTACTATTATGCGTCGCCAACTAAGCATGTCATTGTTGCTGAAGAGCTTGCTCCGGCTGTAGCGCTATTCAACGAATTTCCCTATATAAAAATCACAGCCGTCGGGGATGACTTCTTTGCAGAGTCAATATCTAAAACTGACTTTGAGAGGCTACGCCCTTTTTTACAGTCTGGCGGTAAACGATTTCAGGGTGACTTCAATGGTGATGGTCAGCCTGATATTTTGATCCAAACAAGTATTGGCCAAGATATGTTGGTCAGTAAAACAGGAAAAAATAGATACTCTGTTAAATTATTCCAGGTTGGTTACCAACTGGAAAGTGGCCTAAAAGAGGGCGAAGTTGAGTTACGTGATTTTAACTACGATGGTAGCACCGACATTGTAAAGAATGACGGTACTGTAATGTATGCTCAAGAGATGGGCTTTTCTGCACAGTACGAACAAGGTGATTATGTTGGTAGTCTGGCTGGCGAACATAATGTTACGCCGAGCGGTGAGTTTACCTACAGTATGCCCATTACCACTGCACCGGCAACGGGTAATTTTTCCCCGAATATTGCTTTAAGTTATAGTTCTGGCGGGCCGAATGGCCATATGGGACGGGGATGGTCAATTTCAGGTTTGAGATTAATAACTCGTTGTGAACAGAATCTGGAGCTAAATGGCACGATACGAAAAGTTGACTTCAGTAATAACGACCGTTTTTGTTTAGATGGACAACAGCTGATCGCCAAAAACGGTGCCACTTATGGCGGCAATGATGTTGAGTATCGAACAGTACAAAACAATTTTGAAAAAATTATTTCTAAAACTGCAAGTGGGGTCGCGGGGCCTGCAAGTTTTGAAGTAACTGATACCAGCGGTAATGTTTTTTATTTTGGTCGGGTTGGCAGCGTTAATGATGCCTTGATCCTAACTGGCAGCAATGAAGCTTATGCCTGGGCACTAAAACGCGTTCAGGATGTTTCCGGTAACTACTATACCTACCACTATAATAAAATAAGTAATAGTCTCGAGTTTTACTTAACATCTATTAAATACAGTGGTAACGGCAGTCTAGCACCACTGAATGAAATCATTTTTTCCTATGATGATTCTAGGCCAGATAAAGAAATATCATATTTGCTTGGTAATGAAATAACGCTGTCTAAACGATTGACCACAATTATTTCAAAGGTTAATGGGACGACTCTGCGAACCTATAATCTCGCATATTATTTTTCAGGTAGTGTTTTGTTTAGCGTGCAGGCATGCGCTACGGATTACTATGGTGCTAATAAATGCTTAACACCGACTAAATTTGACTGGAATAGCGGATACGCGACAGGTGAGTATGGTGGCGGGTTCTCACGCACTAGCCGATATAAAGGCCACCAGATGTGGGACTACAACGGCGATGGATTGCTGGATATCGCTTATGTAAGGAACGATAGGGGCAATTCGTTTGACCATTTATTTCTTATTCAAAATACTGGGTCCAGTCTAATTGAAAAGCAGCGCTTTAATGATATAGCAGGAGAAAACTTTCGAAAGACTTGGAAGATCGTTGATTTAGATAAAGACGGTAAAGACGAAATTATTTATCGCGGCAATAACGGCAGCTGGTACCAGATAAAACATAACGGTAGTAGTTTTACTAGTGCAAGTTTGAATATTACTGCCGCAAGCCAAAATGCATATTCAAATGTAGTAGATATGGACGGTGATGGCTTAGCAGAGCTTCTGCAGACGGTAAACCTTAATACGGGAAATAATGTTTTAGCAGTGCAACGCGGCACAAAAACTGGCTTTTCCAGCACAACAGAAGTGGTGCAAGTAAATCTTAATAGTCCTGGCCCTGATTATACTGTAAGCCTTGTGCCGTATGACCGTGAAGATAACACCATGCCGGCAACGGATTTTAATGGCGATGGTAGGTCAGACTTTATTGTTCAGGTACGTCAAAACTATACTGACCCAAATCCCGGTCCGGTACCCTGTATACCAGGCCAAATCTGTTATGAGCCTCTTTCATCCGGTGATCAGCAAAGTAAAACTCTGATAAATGATGCATCTGAAAGTGGAAAGTTGCAGGTTTTAGCAGAGTCAGATGTAGTGCCGGTAAACCATTATGTGGAACACCCTGTTGTTGATGAAAAACCTTCCTTGCAACTACAGACCGTCAGTCCCGCTACTACAACAAGTACGGTTTACTGGAAGATACTGATATCTAATAGTCATACCAGTTTGTCGGAGTATGCAACTATTGGCCAGGTCGCATACTATGACAAAGTCATTCCGGTCGATATGAATGGCGATGGTTTAGCTGATATTGCTTATCGAAAATCGGGCAACAAAGAATGGTTTATCAGAATTAATAATGGTGCAGGATTTAATGCGCCAATTTCGACAGGTGTTTTTAATGAGGACACGCTGAAATTTTATGGTACTGAAAAACTAAGTGTCGTTTATAAAGACCATGTGCAATTCTGCTACAAATCTTTCAATGGCACTAGTTTTGTTCATGGTGCCTGTTTTGGCTATGACGGCATAGATCGGGAGTACTGGAGCACCAACTTTTTAGATATGAACGGTGATGGCACACCCGATATGCTGGATTTCCATGGTCGCTATCATCTAAAGTTTTTGTCAGGAAATAACGCCAGGCATATCACCAAAGTAATCAATGGTTTTGGAGAGGAAATAATTGTTGGTTACTCTAACCTGAACGATCCTTCAGTCCATGATAGAAAAACCGATGGTGCCAGTAAAAACTGGGGTAATGGTTATCTGGTGAGGGACCTGAAAGGTGCGTTGCCTGTTGTAAAAACAGTTAAAACAGGCACTGATGCGCTAACTTACCACTATACCGGCGGTAAAATGCAGGTTGGCCGTGGCATGCTGGGTTTTGAAAAAGTGCAGATAACCAGTTTTGCGGCCGCTACACGCAGTACTACTACTTACCGGCAGGACGGTGACTACCGCGGCAGTGTGGCAGAAACGCAAATTGAAGTACAAATAGGCCAGTATTCACCACCCACTAATCCGTGTGACGAAGATCCCTTTCTATGTGAGCCCCCACCTTGTTACGACGGCAGAATTTGCGAACAGCCAAGGATGATTCAAAGCTTCAGCACTGCTTCTACCCCAATTTGGCGCTTGCAAAGCAGAAGCACTGCTAGCTACAGCTTAAAGTCTGATACCAGTTTCAGTACTAACAGCAATAAAACACAGGCACGTTTTGTTTACCCAACTACCTCTACTACCTGGCGCTATGACACGGATCAGAGTAGTTCGGTAATACTAACGACACAAACGCAGAGTATCAGCAGTATCGACAGTTTTGCTCAACCTTTAATCCAGGTAGAAACTGTTGCTGACGCTTATACAACGGCAAAAACCACCACCACTAATACCTATATTTATAACAACAGCAGTCGTTATGGCGGTCGATTAGACCAGACTGTCGTGAAAAAGGAGCGAACCAACAGGGTAGCGGGTAGTACTTATGTGCAGCCGGTGATTACCCTTACCAATACCTTTGGTTATGACGGATTAGGGCGGCTTACCAGCCAGACATCTGACAGTGGCATTGTCACTAGCTACATATTAAACCAGTTCGGCCTAATAACTAACGAAACAGTATCTGCCTCTGGTTTAGCCAGCCGCACAGTATCCCGCGGCTACGATGCTAATGGCCGCTACCTGTTATCTGAAACCAATGCGTTAGGCCAGACCACCAGCTATGACTACAACATTAAAGGCTTACTGAACTATACCCAGTATGCCAATGGCCAGAGAGTATATGTTGACTACAATAGTCTGGGTCGGCTGGTTATGGAGAAAACTACTCCAGCTAATAACACCAGTAAGACGGGAGCCGCGGTACTAACAAAAACAAAAACGCAATATTGGTGTTTTTCTGTCGGAGAATTTTGTCCAGAAACTGCTTCATATTATGAACAAGAGACCGCAACTGGCCAAGCGTCTCAAATTAACAGTTATGATAGTTTAGGCAGGATAGTCAGAACCGCGAAAAGAGGTTTTACCAACAATTGGATTGTTACTGATACCGAATATGACGGTAAAGGCCGCAAAATTCGGGAAACACTACCGTACTTTTCGGATGCATCCAGTGCTGCAGCGACAGAGTATACCTTTGATATGCAAGGGCGGGTTAGCACAGTTGTAAAACCCGATAATTCTGAGTGGTTAACAGATTATGCGGGTTTCGCTGTTATCAGCACTGCACCCAATGGCAAAACCCAAACTGAAATAAAAAACAGCCTGGGTGATTTAGTCTCAGTAACAGATGCAGATAATAAAAGTGCCTGGTATCAATATGATGCTAATGGCAAAAGCACCGAGCTAGTTGGCCCCAACAATAACAAAATTATTGTTAGTTATGATAAATGGGGCAACAAGAAGAACGTAACCGACCCCGATGCCGGTATTACCAACTACACCTACAATAACTTTCATGAGCTGGTTACCCAATCTGACGCCAATGGCAATGTCATTACGTACACCTATGATTTATTGGGCCGGCAGAAAACCATGCTGCGCAAAAAAGCGGGTGGCGTGGTAGAGCACAATGTAGAAACCGTTTACGACACAGGTGCATATGCTGTTGGTCAGGTTAGCTCCGTTGAAGATAAGCAAACCGGTTATAAAACGAATTATTACTATGATACCTTTGCCCGTGTTCGCCAACAAAGTACCCGCTTTGACGACGGCACTGTGTACAACCAGCATTGGGCATATGACAGCCTTGGCCGTATGCAAACTGAAACTGACGCTACTGGCGGTGGTTTGGTTTATAACTACAACGCCAATCATTGGCTAAGCAGCATTGATGACAAAGATTTAAAAAATACCTCTGGTACTGCCCGCCGCCATTGGCAAGCCAATGCTATTGACGCCTTTGGTAATGTCACCCAGGACCAGCTGGGCGCCTTAATCAGCCGTAACCATACCTTTGATCAAACTACCGGGCTAATTAAAACCATTAACGCAACTGGCCCTGCCACGTTGCAAAACTGGCAATATGACTGGGATAACCTGGGTAATCTGAACTATCGGCACGACTATATAACCGGCAACCGGGAAACCTTCACTTATGATGGCTTAAACCGGGTGAAAACCAGCCGGATCACCAGCCCAAAGGGCAGTACCAATACCGATATTAATTATAATGCGCTGGGCAATATCACCTCAAAAACCGGGGTGGGTACTTACTATTATGAAAGCAGCCGCCCGCACGCGGTAACCCGGGTTACCGGTACCAGAGCGAACACCTATCAGTATGACGCTAATGGTAATATGACCCGCGATAACGAGCGAACGCTTACCTACAACAGCTTTAACAAACCGACCTTAATTACCAAAGGCAGCTATCAGGTAGCGTTTCACTATAATCCTGCCGGTGACAGATACAAACGACTGGAGTCTGGTGGTCCTCAGGCGCAGTGGATCCCTATTATTGTCGGCGATATCACGACGTTTATTCCGTTTCACACCGAAACCCGTTATGTAGGTAATGTAGAGTTTGTGCGCTCGGGTGGCAGCGAGTGGATCCAGCGGCGGTATGTCGGCGATAAAGCCGTAGTGAGCCGCCTGGCCTCACAAAGTGCCAACCAGGCCGTGGTGCGGTATTTACTGACTGATCATTTGGGTTCTACCCATGTTATAGCTAAAGATAATGGCACTGTTGAACAAACCATGAGTTTTGATGTGTTCGGTGCGCGCCGTGATACTGAGAGCTGGGCGCGTAAACACGAAGAAGCCAGCACTGGCCTGTTAACCAGTAGTATTACCATGCGCGGCTTTACCGGCCACGAGCAGATAGACGAAGTGGGTTTAGTGCATATGGGCGGGCGGGTATACGACCCCATATTAGGGCGCTTTTTACAAGCCGACCCTTTTGTGCAGCAGCCGAATAATATCCAGAACTTTAACCGCTATAGTTATGTACTGAATAACCCGTTAAATGCGACCGATCCCTCGGGCTATTTCTTCCAAATGCTGGTGGTATGGGCAGCAAATTATGTGGCAGCCGCGACATTAACTGGTGGAGCCCTTGCTGCATTTAATGCGGTAATGACCGCGTATACCTTCTACGGCTATGCCCAAATGGCAAAAGGAGCCATGCAAGCAATAGAGGGCGGCGGCACCGCCATGGCCAACTTTGCCGGGGGCATGGCAAAGGGGTTTGCTAAAGGACAGATATTTAGCTGTGTAATGGGTACGGGAGGGTGCCTGTTTACAGGCAATGGCACTGCTGGCAATGGGCAGCCAGCGGCAGATAGCCCAAATGCGTCCAAGGCATTAGTTGATCAGCAAGGTAGTTCCAGTACGGATGGGCATGCACCAGCTGAGGCGGTAGGAGGACATAACCAGACATCTTCGTTGGTTGACTCAGATGGCTGGAAGTATGCAGGTGGGGCGGATGGTGGTAACAACCACGGGCGTTATGTCACTGTCGGAAAACCACTACCACAAAAAAGCTTGATTCTAAGCTTTGCTGCTGGATTAGCAGACAACTATTCATGGGGATTCTCAGAAGATTTTACGTCTGCATACGGGAATGTGGATAAAAGCACCGGGTTATATAAGTTTGGCGCACTTATTGGGATTAGAGGCGCAGGAAAAGCTTTAACACGAAATGCAACGAATGAAGTACGAAAAAGAACATTTAATCAGGCGCGGGACTTAGTTAAAAAGAAACGTGGGCCAGAAGGAATTTCCCGCATTGATAGACCCGAGCAAAGTGTTATAGGTTCTCAGTGGGAGGCGCATGTGGGTGGCAAAGGTAGTCCAGCTTTGAAGCAAGATGGAACGTGGAAGCATGTTAAGTCTGGACAGAATCCACCTAAATTACCTAGAAAAACTTTGGAATGGCTCCGAGAAAGTGGATGGAATATATGAGTGCTATTAATTATTTATCGAAATTAGATGAAGTTTTATTTGAAGAAGAGCTAACAGATTTTTCTTGGATTGAAAACTTAACCGAGTACCAGAGCTATGCGGTTTTTAACTCTAAGGAGGCTCGTTCGTTTTTTAAATCAGTACCTAAGAGTTTATTATTAGAGGTTTTTTTATATGGAGTTATTAAGATAATAGATAGTGCAAGAGATTATGTGGCTTCAAATAGCAGCTGTCATGGTTTTCTTGTGGGTTTCAATTTTGATAGTTCAACTTTGCAATCTAAGATTGTTATAGATCCTAAAGCTGGCGATAGTTTAAAAAGTAATTTCAGATTGCAACGGCATGGTTTTAAAATCCTTTCAGATATTGATTCTTACTTAATGAAAGTTGGGCGAGATGATATCGTTTTTGGTATTTTTATTTCAGGCTCGCTTAATCAAGTATGGATAGGTTATATCAATGACGGCAAAGTGGGAGGTATTACAAAGTATTTAAGTTAGTAACTAATGTAATCATATTCATTTATTCTTAACGAGAAATCATCGTGGTTGAAGTGGTTTGTTTGAAAAAGAATAATAAGATGGAGTGTGTTAATTGCCAGAGTTGAGTATAAATATTAAATTTGTAAGTGCTTTTATTATTACCGTAATGGCTTGTTTCCCTGTTCAGAATCAATGGGGTCAGGAATCAATGGGAATCAATGGGGTCAGAGTCTGAGGTATCCCCACAAAATTATCAGCTAAAACAAAAAGATGAATTCAGAAGGAACATTCATGGCGTTCGGTGATCAGATCTATCGCCAAACAAACCTATCAAGGGCACGCCATGAATGTTCTGCAAATGCTAACCCGTTT
>NZ_JBFJPY010000100.1:0-11201 GCF_041616895.1 Arsukibacterium sp. | reverse complement strand
GGCACAAGTTTGACGACCCCGACACCGGCCGTTTTATCAGCCAGGACCCGATTGGCCTGCTCGGCGGCATAAAACTGGGACAGGCACAAGTTTGAACAATATCTATGTATCAGTGGAATGCATGTGGATAATGTAAATTGAAGACAGGCACATCTGAGAAGAGTTAGCCAATCGCTTCATCGAGTAAAGATCTTGTTTTGTATATCCAGAACTAATGCGGCAAAGTTGGTTACAGAGGGCAATATCAGAGTGAAAAAATACGGCTGATATACTCAATAGCAGTTTCAAGCATAATTTTTTCAAAACCGGGGTTGGCGGCTGGTGAATTTTGTTAGTAAAAGACTGATAAGATAGCTCAGGCTGTGTCGCGGTGGGCACGTCGACTAAAGAGTGTGGTGTAACGAGTTTCAAATTGGGTGGCTCGTGTCAGCCAGCCAAGCTGATTTAGATTGAGCCGTCGCATGATGAGCGGCAGATGCTCGGCAATTGAACCCTTTTTGTCGGGTCTGATTGCACGTCCTGTGTAATCGACTAACTCAAGATAGTCAGACAGACTGAATAGTATTCCGAGTTGTGTTTTGTCGATTTGCTCGCCCTCGAACTGCATTAACGGCTTAAGTGGGTAGTAAAAGTGTTGCAGATTACCCTGATTGGTTTGTTCGGTAATAGCTTGCGCCAAATCGAATGAAGGGGATATCCGCTCCTTAATACTGGTGTAATCTGACTCTTCCGGTGTTTTCGCCATGTCGGCGCGTACCGGATTTAAATCGACATAGGCCATACAAGACAGCAAAGCCTCTTCTGTCAGAAGTGCCTGAGATTTGAATCTGGCTTCCCAAAAATGTCCTGTGCAGCCGTCTTCCTTATTGGCTTGGCGGGCAATGGGTTCGTTTAGGCATTTCATAAACCAACTCAGGCTGGTCAAGCGCTGGCGGTAAACATCGATACAGCTGTGCAATGTGTCCAACTCGGCGGCGCCAAGAGTGCTATTTTTCAGGTAGCGCTGTACCAGCAGGGTACCCTTGTGAATACTTGTCCATCGCAACAGTACGTCTTGTGAAGACCAGTCTGTAGCCTGCTGTGGTTGCAGTTTTACCACTATGTGTAAATGGTTGGACATTATTGCGTAAGCACAGATGTCGATAGCAAATAGCGAGGCCAGTAAGCGAATCCGCTGCTCGATCCAGGCTCGGCGGTGTTGGTAATTTTCGCCCGTAACGCTGTCGACACCACACAAAAATGACCTACGTACACAGCGTGACACAACATGATAGTAAGGTGTGTCTTCGACAGCGATGAGAACTTTGCGTGGTCTGGGCATGGTGCACCTGTTTAGCTGTTTAAATATACAGTATTTAGACTAGTAACCCATTGCAAAGCTGTCAAGCTTTTGGTGATTGGGTGCACAAAATTTTGTATAGTTGCAATGTTTAGCTATGCCTGTCCAATTTTTCTTTAGCCTAACAACGCTCTGCCAGCCATGCTAAATGCCGCTACTATTCCAACAAGCCATACCGTTGAGCGGGGGGTAGCGTAGTCGAACCAGTAACATAATAAATACACCAGTCGGCTCGCGATAAATACCCAACCTAGAGTCACTGTAGTGCTGTCTACTGCGTTTAATGCCACCGCGCTTAGTACGGCGCAACCGTAAATAATAAGTGCTTCAAAACTATTGTAATGAGCGGCATTTGCCCGCTGACCAAAGCCTTTTAGCGCCGCTTGTTGCTCTCTGGGGTTGTTGTTGTCATAGCCACCGGCTTTTTGCATGGCAAATGCCAGTGGGGCCTTGGCTAAAAATGGTAATAACATGGCGATAAATAACGTGAGTAAAAGTGTACTTAGCATTAAAAGTTCTCCGGTTCGCACTCAATAAAGTTGGTATTAAAAGAAAACAGCGTTGATATTAAAAGAAACAGTATAGCTTCAGCTTACTTTGTCGCGAGTGACCTTACCAGCGTAAATCTGGTACTCTGTGTAGTGGGCTATAAAAATAATAACTGCCTGGCAAAAAATTTTGATTACTAAAAGCATAAATATGGAGCAAAACGGGTGAAGCACACTGTTACTTCTTTAAATATGATGGCAAAGCCGCTGTTAATGTTAAGTATTATTTTAACGTTAAGCGGGCTAACTGGCTGCAGCGAAGCCGACACTCCAGCGCCTGCGCCATTGCCAGATAAAGGGTCGCTGGTATTAGTTGGTGGGGCGCTGGCCGCGTCTAATGCGGATGTACATCAGCGGTTTATTGCGCTGGCCGGTGGTGAACTGCAGGCGAGGATAGCGGTTATTCCTGCTGCCAGTGGCCAGCCGGCAAAGTACTTTAAACAATTTCGCAAGGACATGCAGCGTTACGGCCTGGACGAAGACCAGATGACGTTGTTTCCGGTTGCTGTGAATGATGACAAAAGTACGGCGGATGTTGATGAAAGCCAGTGGCGCCGCGGTGCTACTGACACTCAGCTGGCGGAACACCTTAGCCAGTATACTGCGGTATGGTTTCTGGGCGGCGATCAGCTGAACATTACTGCAACCCTGGCGCCGGATGGCCAGAAGTCAGTATTACTTGAGGCTATCTGGGCACTATACCAACGCGGTGGCGTAATTGGCGGAACCAGCGCCGGTGCAGCAATGATGAGCGATGTTATGATCGCGGCAGGTGACTCCTGGGGGGCGCTGACTGAAGGCACTACCGACAGTTATAACGGCATGCAGGATCAGGAAAATGGCCCGTTAATGTTGGTCAAGGGGTTGGGGTTTTTCCCTCATGCCATTATTGATCAGCATTTTGACCGCAAAGCCCGCTTTGGCCGTTTGATTTTAGCTACCGAGCTGAACAAGGCTGCATTTCCAATGGGCTTTGGCATTGATGAAAATACCGCACTGGTTTATACCGCCGCAAATCATAGTGTGCAGGTGATCGGGGCCGGTGCTGTTACCGCCATTGATGTCAGTAATGCCCGGCGAGTGACTAATCCCCATGGTTTCCATATTGAAAATGTTCGTATTAGCGTAATGCAGGGTGGGGATCAGTATAATTTTGATACCCAACAGTTTGTCGCTAACCCGCTTAAACACGCTACCGTGGGCCATGAATACCTTAATCTGGCAGACCCTGTGGTGTCTGGCGTGTTTAGTCGTAATACCCGGTTAAAAGATATGCTGACCTTTGATTTGGTTGATAATAAAGGCAGCAAACAGGTGATCAGTTATCTGCATCAGGGGCAAGGCACCGGGTTTACGCTGCGATTTACTCAGGATGAATACACCACCGGCTACTGGCAGTATCTTGATGGGTTGCTCGATAGTGGCAGTGCCTTTGGGGTAAAGCTGGATATTATACCGACTGAATTTACGATTACGCCGCTTAGTGCAGCAACTGAGACAACACGCGCAAAGGCGGAGCCAGAGCACTAATTAAGCGTATTCAGGCTTATAATCAGGATGCGCCAATCCAACCTAAGCGTTGTGGTCATTAAGCCGGCCGTTGCGACTAACGGCCGAGGCTTATAGCGCTTCCACCTGGTAATCACCGTTTGCGAACGCTGCGGCCAGTTCATGTGAGCGCTGTAGCACGGTTTGCCAGTTTGCGATCCGTTGTTGATCATTTAGCTTAAAATCATTTCTGTCGGGAATTTTACCGTTTGGTAAACTAGCGACCCAACTGGCGCTAGGACATAGCAACACCACGTTGTGCAAGTGGGATGCATGGGGCCGGCGCCATTTCAGCGCTTTATCGAACCAGCCTGGGGTAAGGTGGGGATAAAAGTGCGGATACAGCACCAGCCCATGATTACTGAATGGTAGATCAAAGTGATAGTCGGTTATGCCACCATCGTAATAAAGCCCCGGGCCCGCTCCTGCGATGTCTTTAACAGGGCATAATACCAGCGGGATTGAACCACTGGCCAATACCGCCTGGCGCAGGTTTGCCTGGCTTAACGGCACATGTTGGGTTGGCAAGCCAGTGTAGCGATGAAATGGCGCATGGCAATGCTTTGGGTGAAACTGCACCCGCTGATAAAAGTGCTGCAGATTTCGTCTGTTTAACAAATTAGCACCCGCGGCCAGGGTCAAACCGGCCGCTTGCCATAACTTTTGCTGGCTGCGGTTGATCCCTTTGGCTTTCGCTACAATCAGGTTGAGTTTCATCACTGGGTTATCCAGCACTTCACTAATCTGCTGCTCGTTACTGAACACCTGATCGATGATGGCTGAAGAAATACGGGTTACCTGCTGAATATCGGCGCCTGGCGGAAAGGTAATGGTTGAATAGGCATTGGCAAAGCGCTCTGAGGCAGCAACGGGGTTGGCCTGGGCATAGCAGGCAAAGCGCCAGGCTCCGGCCGAGCTGCCCAGTAAATGCAATGGTTTAGTGCGCCCGGCAAAGAAATTGGCCAGTAAGTACTGGTCAAGACCATACAAGCAAAACCATTTGGGGCCGCCACTTGCGCCCACCATCACGCTGATATCGTCGGCCTGTAGGCCATGTTGTTTAATATGCGCCATTGCACCCGGGCCGGCTAATACGCGAAGCTTATTCAAAACGACAGAGCTCTCCAGTAAGTTTCTCAGGCTGATGTTAAAACCGCTTAAAACGGGCCAAACAACGTTTTGTGCATGCGCTCGGCATAATCGTCAGTCATGCCAGAGATATAATCACAAATTACCCGCATTCCCTGGCCATGCTCGCTGGCACTATGCCAGCGCTGCTGGGTATTGAGCGGCAACAAACGACTGGGATCGGACGCGAAGGCATCAAACAGCTGCAATAACATATTCTGACAGCGAAACCGGGATTGCTGAATCATTGGCTGGCGGATAACACAATTAAACACCAGATTTTTCAGGCTATGTAACAGTGCAGTTTCCGCTCCTGGTAAGCGGGCGTTATAGCGAATTAATGGCTCGCTGGCATCTGGCAACGGCTGATAAATCTCTACCGAGGTAATAAGCCGGTTTACTAAGGCGCCTATGGCGTCTTTTCGGATATGGTGCTCACTACTGAACAGCTTTGCCCCCAGCTGCTGCATGTCGTCGCCGGTATAGTGTTGCCACTGGCTGTAGCTTACATTTCCCAGCACAATAGCGTCTTCTAAATCATGAACGCCGTACGCGATATCGTCGGCTAATTCCATAATCGACGCATCCAGCGACTTAAAACGCGACTTAATAAAGGGCGACTGCGATAAGGTTTCGATCTGACCAAAGGCCAGGCGATCCGCACTGTTTAACGGTTGCAATATCCAATCCAGAATATCAGCATCGGCCTGGAAAATGGCTTTAGCCGGTTTCCAGTGATTTAAGTTCAGTGGGTTCACCGTGTTATTGATGGCCGGCAAGGGCGGTTGTAATACCGGGTATTTTAATAACCCCAGTAAGGTACGCCTTGCTAAATCCATACCGTGGTGCTGGGTATAAGGCTCCAGTTTGGCAACAATCCGCAACGTCTGACCATTGCCTTCAAAGCCACCGTCAGACAGCATTTTATAATTCAGTGCGGTTTCACCACCATGGCCAAAGGGTGGGTGACCGATGTCATGGGCCAGGCATAACGCTTCCATCAGGCTGGGATCCGGCAAAGCGGCTTTAATTTGTCCGCTCGATTTTTTTTCAAGCTGACTCACCAGGCCAGTGCCAATTTGAGCCGCTTCTAACGAGTGGGTAAGTCTTGTGCGGTAAAAATCATTCTGGCCAATCCCCAGGATCTGGGTTTTTGATTGCAAGCGCCGAAATGCAGCTGAGTGCAGAATACGCGCCCGGTCGCGCTGCCAAGGTGAGCGTTGGTCATTGGGCCGATCATGGTTGCCCTCTGAGTGTCGCTCCGACCAAATTGCTAACATAACCTTCCTTAATCATGGTAAAACGGCTTAGCAAGAGCGACTATACTACGCGACAATCGATTTTAATTCGAGCACTCGACACCGGCTAAATTATACTGTATAAAATAACAGTTAAAATTAATCAGGGGCAGCAAAATGGCAGTAGTAATTAAATATATTGTAGAGCGCAATGGAGTAGAGAAAATGACATTTACCTCAAAGGCGGAGGCTGATGCCTATGACAAAATGCTGGACACTGCTGATGAGTTGGCTGGTTTTTTAAATGCCAGTAGCCTGTTGACCGATGAGGCGCAAACCGAGACTCTGGCGTTATATCTGGCTCAGAATAAAGACGCGCTACTGGTCGCATTGGGTGCCAAGAAGCCAGCAAAAGTGGCTGAGAAATCGCCGCAGAAAAAAACTGTTAAAGCTGTCACTGAAACTAAAGCACATGACGAGGCTGAATTGGCGGCAAATAATAAAGCCGGCTCAGAGCAAGCTGCCTGAGCCGCTGCAAAACAATTGGTAAGTAAAAGCTGCGCTGCCTTAGCGATGACAGCGCAGCCAGCAACGTAAGGGTACTATCGTGCCCGCTTTGACCAATAGGCTTTTAAATCGGCTTTTACTTCAGGCAGTAGTAAATACAACGCCAGAATATTGGGCACTGCCATCAGAAATATCATTGAATCGATAAAATCGAAAACGGCCATTACATTGGGTACTGCGCCAATTGACACAATAAAGCAAAACAGCACTTTATAAAGCTTGGTCAGACGCTTGTCATGGCCCACCAGATAACGCCAACCGGTTAACCCATAATAAGACCAGCTGATTACGGTAGAAAAGCCAAATAACAGCAAGGCCACCATTAACACCCACGGAAACCAACTGACAACGGAGGCAAAGGCGCCGGAGGTAATTTGCACGCCATCCAGACCCGGGGTCTGATAGGCACCGGTCAGGATAATCACCAGAGCAGTAATAGTACAGATAACAACGGTATCAATAAAGGGCTCAAGCAAGCCAACAAACCCCTGGCTGACGGGATCTTTGGTTTTTGCAGCCGCATGGGCAATAGGCGAGGAGCCAATGCCCGCTTCATTAGAGTACGCCGCGCGCCGAAATCCCTGAATCAATACGCCGATAAAACCACCATAACCGGCTTCAGGTGTAAACGCCCCCTCGACAATCAGCCACAACGCAGCAGGGATAGCACTAAAGTGGCTAAACATCACCAGCATCGATGCCGCCAAATACAGTCCGCACATTAACGGCACCAGTTTACTGGTCACCCGGGCGATACTTTTTAAGCCGCCAATTATTACTGCGCCTACCAGAATTGCATAAACGGCACCGAACAGCCAGGCGTTATCAAAACCCGTCACGGTTTTAACCTGAACAAACCCCTGATTAACATGAACAAAACCGGCAGAGCCAAAAATAACAAACACCGAGAATGCCATTGCCAGTACGGTGCCGGTAAGTGGCAAGTTAAATTTATCCAGTGCTGCTTTAATGTAATACATCGGGCCGCCAGATACCGTGCCATCACTGTTAATCTGCCGGTATTTAACTGCCAGGGTACATTCGACAAATTTAGTAGACATACCAAGCAGGCCGGCCACAATCATCCAGAAGGTAGCACCCGGCCCGCCCAGGCTTATGGCAATAGCGACACCGGCGATATTACCGGTACCCACGGTGCCCGACAACGCGGTACTCAATGCCTGAAAGGGCGATATTTCACCACTGTCATTGCTGCTTTTATTGTTTTTCAGCAAACCAACAGCATGCCTGAAACCTCTGACATTAATAAAGCCGAGATAACAGGTAAATACCAGCGCACCGCTCATCAGCCAGATCAATACCATGGGTATGGCAATGCCATTAATATCAAATGCATAAAACACGATAGCGGCAAGTTTAGCGGTGAAACTTTCAAATACCTGTTGGAACGAAAAGTCACTTATCATTGGTGATAGCCCGGTAAGAATTGGGCAAGTTTGCCAAGCGCCGCCGTCAGTTGTTCTTTATGCGGTAAAAATACGATCCTGAAATGGTCAGGCTCTGGCCAGTTAAAAGCCCGGCCGTGCACCAATAGGACTTTATGCTGGCGCAGAAAATCGAGTACAAACAATTCATCGTCTTTAATCCGGATTTTTTTACGATCAATTTTTGGAAATAAATACATGGCGCCTTTTGGCCGCATACAACTTAAACCATCAATTTCACTGACCAGCTTATGAGCCAGATCCATCTGCTCATACAAACGGCCACCAGGTATCACTAATTCGTTGATGCTTTGGTAGCCGCCGAGCGCAGTTTGAACAGCATGCTGGCAGGGTACGTTGGCACAAAGCCGCATTGACGCCAGTACGTTCAAGCCTTCAATGTAATGCTTTGCCAGATGTTTGGCGCCAGAGATAAATAGCCAGCCAACCCGAAATCCGGCAATCCGGTAATTCTTCGACAAACCGCCGAAGGTCAGCATGATCAGATCATCGGCCAGCGCTGCGGTGCTGATATGCTCAGTACCGTCGTATAGTACCTTGTCATAGATCTCATCACTTAATACCACCAGACGGTGCTCCCGGGCTATGCTAAGTACCTCATTTAAAAAGGCCTTATCGTAAACAGCTCCGGTGGGGTTATTTGGATTAATCAGTACAATAGCTTTGGTTTTATTGTTAATTTTATGTCTGATATCCGCCAGATCAGGATACCAGTCTTGCTGCTCGTCACAGCGATAGTGCGCGGCTTTGCCGCCGGCCAGATTAACCGCCGCTGTCCATAACGGATAATCAGGCGATGGGATAAGCACCTCATCGCCATTATTCAACAGGGCTTGTAGCGACATTAAGATTAGCTCTGACACGCCATTTCCGATATAGACATCGTCAGCATCGGCGCCTCTGATACCGCGCTGCTGATAATACTGCGCCACGGCAACCCTTGCCGGATAAATACCCTGCGAGTCTGAGTAGCCCTGTGCTGTCGGCAGGTTATGAATAACATGCTTGAGTATTTCGTCGGGGGCTTCAAAGCCAAAAGGTGCAGGGTTGCCGATATTCAGTTTAAGAATACGGTGCCCTTCTTCTTCCATTTTACGGGCTTCCTGAGCCACAGGTCCGCGAATGTCGTAACATACGCCATCAAGCTTGGTTGAACGTTCAATTGGTTTCATAGACAGAACCGGTTTGCCCCCTAAAATAATATCCATCCAGATAGCTAAAACAATAAAGTGTAGTTGTCACATAACGGCGGATAATTTGCAATGCAGTGACCACAATTGTTGACGAATTTTCAGTAAAAAAAGCGCTTAAATTTTTTTTAGTTCACTCCGGGGCAAGCAAAGGCTAAAATGACCACTGATTTTTGAAGTCAGTAGCCGGTTAAGTTACGCTGAGCTTACTGTGATGCTGTTGAATGTAGTGGTGATTATTTGATTAAAAAAAGCGCAATTATGGTTGGCTGGCTGGCAGTATGTGCTGCTGCACTAAGCCCGTTTGTCGGTTTACAGCCGATACCTCAGCAAGACTCACTTGATGAATGGCAACGGCCCGACAGAATTGAAGCGTTAAGCCAGGCAGATAAGAAGCGAGTACTGGAGCGGTTAGCTTATACAGAACCGGCAATTGCCTTTAAACCTTTGCCCGACTTTAATGCTATAAACGATACAACAGCTAAAAAACGAGCGTTTTTCGATTATCTGCGCCCTCATGTCCAGCGAGAAAATAACCGGCTGCGCTACCTGCGCCAGCAATTGCTGGAGTTAGCTGAGAAAAAAAGGAAAAACCAACGACTAAATATTAACGAATACGCTTTTCTATACAGTTTGTATGACGAGTTTCGAATGGACGTGGCGGAAACTGATCCGCAAATGCTTGAAGAGCTGTTAAAGCGGGTTGATATTTTACCGCCAAGTCTGGTGCTGATGCAGGCAGCAAATGAATCTGCCTGGGGTACCAGCCGGTTTGCTGTGGAAGGGTTTAATTTTTTTGGGCAATGGTGTTTTCGTGAAGGCTGTGGCCTGGTGCCGTTAAATCGTGGTGAGGACCAATCGCATGAGGTTGCCAAATTTGATTCACCTGCAAAGAGCATCCGTAGCTATTTCTATAACCTGAATACATTTCATACTTATGAGTCGCTCAGAGAGATCCGGGCAAAGTTAAGGGCAGAACGCAAGCCGGTAAGAGGCGAGGCATTAGCGGCTGGCTTAGGCCGCTACTCAGAGCGCGGTGAAGAGTATATTACTGAAATTAGCAGCATGATCCGCTTCAACCGGCGCTTTCTGGAAGATTAACTGCGCTGTAGTAATGGTATTACATTAACTGGACTATTTTAAGATCACTCTGGCCAGCGCTGCTGGCCACGCTATCAGGTTCATCATCGCTGACCAGGCCAACGGGGATCGCTGGTACTGAAATCGGGTCAAATGCCGTGTCACCTTCTGCGCTGGCAGCGTGATCTTTGGTTATGGCCGCAAAATCGAACAAGCTATTGTCGGCCAGATGAGACGGGACCACATTCTGCATGGCCTGAAACATGGTTTCAATCCGGCCGGGGAAGCGTTTATCCCAGTCTTGCAGCATTTCTTTAATAACCTGACGTTGCAAGCCATCCTGCGAGCCACATAAATTACAGGGGATGATAGGAAATTCGCGGGCCTGCGCATATTTTTCAATATCTTTTTCTTTGCAATATGCCAGTGGTCTGATCACAATATGTTCGCCGTTATCACTGATAAGTTTAGGTGGCATTGATTTCATCTTGCCCCCGTAGAACATATTTAAAAACAGGGTTTCAAGCATGTCATCGCGATGATGGCCAAGGGCAATTTTGGTTGCGCCCAGCTCCTTTGCGGTGCGGTATAAAATGCCACGACGTAAACGTGAACAGAGCGAGCAGGTGGTTTTACCTTCCGGAATTTTTTCTTTTACTATGGCATAGGTGTCTTCTGTGACAATGTGATAGTCGACCCCAATACCCTGTAAGTAATTTGGCAGCACCTCGGCCGGAAAACCCGGTTGCTTTTGGTCAAGATTAACGGCAACGATACTGAAACTAATAGGGGCAGACTGTTGCAAGTTGAGCAAAATATCCAACATGGTGTACGAGTCTTTGCCGCCTGACAAGCACACCATTATTTTGTCGCCGTCGCTTATCATGCCAAAATCACCGATGGCCTGACCGACGCCGCGGCGCAGCCGTTTATGCAGTTTATTTAAATTGTATTGAGCTTTTGCTTGCGCGGCATGAGACATAACGACAGTAACCCTACAGAAAAATGGCGCACATTATAACCAAGTGTGCGCCAATACCATAGGGCGGATTTTAGTGTTTTGCTAAAGGACTGACAAAGTTTGCTGGTTTTAACGC
>NZ_JBFJPY010000099.1:0-11280 GCF_041616895.1 Arsukibacterium sp. | reverse complement strand
CTGGCGCTCGCCTACGTCGTTAAACAGCGCAATACTGGCTTGCAGAATTTTATCTTTAGTTCTGAGCTTTTTTTCCATCTGAATAGCTAAGCTTCTTTATTGGTATAGTAGTTTGCTATAGTAACGCCAAACTGACTAAAAACTCTAGTCGCTTGCACTGTTCCAGTGCCAGGTGGCGACAACATAAGCATCTTAAATATGAAAGTAAAAGCCATTTACCCCGGCACCTTCGACCCGTTAACCAATGGTCACAGTGACTTAGTGCTCCGTGCCGCCAGGCTATTTGATTCCGTGGTGGTAGGCGTTGCTTCTAACCCCAGTAAACAGCCCTTGTTCAGCCTGGAAGAACGGGTACAACTGGCTGAGCAGGCGTTTGCCGATTGTGGCAATGTGCAGGTGATTGGCTTTTCCGGCTTATTAGCGCAATTTGCCAAAGAGCAGCATGCCCTGGTGTTACTGCGGGGGGTGCGGGCGGTGGCTGATTATGAGTATGAGTTTCAGTTAGCCAGCATGAACCGGCAACTCAACCCGGAGCTGGACAGTTTATTTATGACCCCGTCAGAGAAGAACACGTTTATCTCATCCACACTGGTTAAAGAAGTGTGCCGGCATGGCGGCGATATCAGTAGTTTTGTACCCGCTCATGTTGAGCGGGCTTTGAAAGCAAAATTCAGCAAAACCTGAAAGGAGTACTTAACGCCAGCTCCGCAGTTTATGGCCTTTGAAAGCATAAAATAAAATATAGAGGTAACATGGCAGCATCATCCAGTAGGCAAACTGACTGTTGCCCGAACTATGAGCGAGGTAACCGTATACCATAGGTAAGATGGCCCCGCCGGCTATGCCCATAATCAGTAAGGCTGAGCCTGTGCTGGTTAGCTTACCCAGGCCCTGCAATGACAGCGGCCACACCGCTGGCCATACCAACGCATTGGCAAAACCGAGCAATGCCAGAAACATTACTGTATTAGGCACGACCGGGATGCCACTCCAGCCAAACAACACATCAGCCAGCAAGCTGCTGTCGGCACTACTAAACATGATGCCCAGGGTAAACAACAGACCAAAAATGGCTGAACCCTGCAAGGCCCGCTCCTGCGACAAATATTTAGGAATACAAAATACACCCACCAGATAACCAAAAACCATAAAGGCCATGGTATAGGAGGTTAACGCACCGAAGTGAGCGACACCTAACCCCTGACCATACAAACCAATGGTATCGCCGGCAATCACCTCAACGCCCACATAAACAAACAGCGCCACCACACCCAACACCAGCTGCGGATGGCTGAATACTGCAGTCCAGGGATCTGCGCCTGCTTTTTCAGTCGCACTGTCATTAAAATCAAGCTCAGGTAGTGGTGACAACTTAATAAATGCGGCCAGGATCAGCAAGGCTACTGTCATATAAATATAGGGGGTGACTAATCGGTTCGAAAGCGCTGCCAGTTGAGTATTTCGCTCTGCTTCAGTTAACAGTGCCAGAGCCTCTGCAGAAAACTGCTCCATGCCAGTTAACACCCAGGCAGTAAAAATAAGCGGCACCACAAAGCCGGCCCCTTTATTGACCAGCCCCATAATACTGATCCGCATTGCCGCACTTTCACGCGGGCCAATACAAACGATATAAGGATTAGAGGCAGTTTGCAGGATAGTCAGGCCTGTCCCCAGAATAAACAGTCCGGCAAGAAACAATGCATAGTGGGAGGTTTGGGCCGCCGGAATAAACAGAATGGCGCCCACCGCCATGATAAGTAAACCCAGCACCATGCCATTTTTATAGCCAACCTTGTTAAGCACAAACGACATAGGCAACGCCATGACGACATAGGCAATATAAAACGCGAAAGTCACCAGCAGGGCCTGGAATTCATTCAATTCACAGACAATTTTTAGAAATGGAATAAGTGACCCGTTCAGCCAGGTGACAAAACCAAAGATAAAAAATAAAACACCGATTATTGTCATCGGCAAAACACTGCTATGGTTAACCGGCCTTGCCACGGATGCATCCATCTTGTTCACTCCTGTTTTTATCATTATTAAGGAATCAAAGCCCCGCTATACTGAATAAACACAGTAACCGCCAATCCAATTTTGCCGCACCTGATACTGCTCATCCAGCAATACCATATCCGCATGATAGCCCTTTACTAAACTCCCCCGGCTAGCTGCACAACCTAATGCCTGCGCCGGATAGCGCGACGCCATCCGTAGTGCTTCGTCGGCAGACACTGCCAGAACGTCAATGGCATAACGCACGGCGCCGGCCATATCGAGCACGGAACCTGCCAGCCGGCCGGCTTCGTCGGTAAGTTTAGAGCCCTCGCGTCGCACCTTGCCGCTAAAAAAGGCAAATTCGGTGTCATTGGTACCCACCGGTGCCATCGCATCGGTAACCAGCAATAACTTTCCGGCGGGCTTGGCGGCCAGCGCAACTTTTGCCGCCAGCGGATGCATATGGTGACCGTCAAAAATCACCCCACACCAGCTGTCAGGATCTGCAAGGGCCACCCCAACCATGCCCGGCTCGCGGGAAGTAAGCGGTGACATGGCATTGTATAAATGGGTAAAACCGGTGGCACCGGCAGCCAATGCCGCCTGCACTGTCGCTGCATCGGCATTAGAGTGCCCCAGGCAGACAATCACATTAAGCCCAACCAACTGTCGTATTTGTGCAGGGCTGACATTTTCCGGCGCCACCGTCACCACCTTTATGCCAATATCCGTTCGGCTATAAATTGCTAACTCTTCCTGGCTGAGTTCCCGGATATGTTTAGCAGGATGCACACCCTTTTTAGGTTCAGCTAAATGCGGTCCCTCAAAGTGCAGGCCGATAATACCAGGCTCGGCTGAAGCAATGGCTTCAGCAACCGCATCGGCGGCTTGCTGCATCACTCTGGTGCTGTCGGTAATTATGGTCGGCAAAATAGCGGTGCTGCCAAAGCGGCTATGGGCACACAAAATGGTGCGCAACGTTGCCACCGTAGGTGCGCTGTTAAATAATTCGCCACCACCACCATTTACCTGTAAATCAATAAAGCCTGGTACCAGGGTACCAGCCAGCACAGGACCAACAGCAGGTCTGATACTAACAATCTTGCCCTGCTGCCAATGTAGCTCGACATTGCTATGCCAGTGTGTGCCATCAAACAGCGAGGAAACAGCGAGGCTACCGGTATTGCTGCTATGTTCAGTATTACGTTTCATCATGTTGTTCCACTTGCAAAAACGGCACCAATACAGGTGCCGTTTTTTATCGCCGGGGGGGCTATTAGGCTGGTTTAGCCAGCTTTTGCACCAGCTTCTGAGTATGCTGCAACGACATTAAATGTGCATAAATCGCGGTCAGGAAACCTAACTTACGCAGCTCCAGAAAAACCTCGTCGCTTAACTCATTGAGTTTTTTCTCATCGACCATATGAATACCGTTAATATTGCGTGGCTCACCGTCGACGGTAATGGTCAATACCTGCTCTTTAATCAGATCCAGACTTTTTAACTTCTCGCTGAATCCGCGGGTCATCCGACTAAATTCTACAAACTCGCCCATTTGTTTCTTGCGCTCAGCCAGATAATCGCTCTCGCTGCCATCATCCTTGAATAAAGATACACCATCCGTCTCATTTACCCGCTCAGAAGACTCGTCTACCGCAACGATTAACCGCTCACTGTCCTTTTCGGGCTGAACCAGCACCAAAGGGTAATTCCGTGCCACACGTGGAACGTATAACGCCTGCCATTTACCATCCTGAATGACCAGATTCTGATTGGCTGCCAACCCTAACAATACCACTGGCTGATAGCTGTCATTCTGTCCATCTTTAACAAATACTACCGGAAATTCGGCACCAGCAACGACAAATTCCTGCACAACGACAGGCAGCATATGCTGCTCAGCGACATGGCTTAATGCATTGACACTGCTGATTTTGGTTTTGGCATGTTGTTCTTTGCTTAGCGCTACTACTTTATTCTGTTCCATAGATAACTCATTGTTATGGGATTTTTAAGATACCAGCGGTTTGCGGTGTTAATACTGTCAGCTAAAGTGTCTGCTGCCACCGTCTGTCACCCTGGCGTACCGAGCTTATCTTGCGTGAAGTTGGGCTTTGAATCAACTGCTGAATGCCGATAAAACCCGCTGAAGCGCCCGTTTACCAGCAAGTACCAGACTACGTTATCTAAACCGGCTACTATAATTTAACTTACAAAAACCGCTGATATCAGCGGTTTTTGTATATGTGGTACCCGTTAACCCGCACTAAACTCGTAATAGGTTGGTGCGCCCGGGCCAACCGGGAAGCCAGCAACAAACACCCACAAAATAAACAAAATGGTCCAACCGACAAAAAACACCATGGAGTAAGGCAGCATGGTAGCAATTAACGTACCCAGCCCCATATCTTTTTTGTAGCGAGCTGCCACAGCCAGAATTAAACCAAAATAGCTCATCATTGGGGTAATAACATTTGTAACAGAATCGCCTATCCGGTAAGCCGCCTGGATCACTTCTGGCGAGTAGCCAACGATCATCAGCATCGGCACACAAATAGGGGCGGTGATGGCCCACTGTGCTGAGGCGGATCCGAGCATCAGATTAACAAAGCCACACATGGCAATAAAAAATATAAACAACAGCGGCCCGGTTAACCCCAGCTCCTGCAAGGCCGTCGCCCCTTTTACTGCAAAAATAGCGCCCATATTGGACCAGCCAAAAAAGGCCACAAACTGCGCCGCAAAAAACACCAGCACAATATAAAGCCCCATTGCCCCAATGCTTTTAGACATGGCGTTAATCACGTCACGATCAGTTTTCATGGTGCCAACAATCTTGCCGTAGACAAAACCCGGAATCGCAAAGGTAACAAAGATAAAAACCACAATACCCTTCAAAAAGGGCGAATCAGGTACACCACCGGTTTCCGGATTACGCAAAATGCCCCATTCTGGTACTACACTTAACGCTAATAAAACGGCGATCAGTAAAAAAGCTACCCCCGCGCCTTTCAGGCCTAATTTCTCTTTGGCGGTTAATGAATCAAGCTGTTGCTTACCCAAATCAATTGAGGCCTCATCCGGATTGTATTTGCCTAGTTTAGGTTCAACAATTCTCTCCGTGACAATCGCCCCTAAGGTCGCAATAACAAAGGTACTGACAATCATAAAGTACCAGTTGGCTTCTGGGCCAACCGTATAACTGGGGTCTATCAGATTTGCGGCAGAGGTCGTAAAACCGGCTAACAGAGGGTCTACTGTGCCGATAAATAAATTGGCGCTGTAACCACCGGATACGCCTGCAAAAGCGGCAGCTAAACCGGCTAGTGGATGGCGGCCCAGAGAGTGAAAGATCACCGCGGCCATCGGAATAAGCACCACGTAACCCAGCTCTGATGCCGTATTAGAGACAATACCTGCAAACACCACTGTCACCGTTACCATCCGTGGTGACGCGTTCATTACCAAGCCACGCATGGCCGCTGAAATTAAACCAGAGTGCTCAGCAATACTGACCCCCAGTAATGCCACCAACACCACACCAAGCGGCGGGAAACCGGTAAAGTTGGTCACCAGATTGGCAATAATCCGCTGCAGGCCATCAACACTGAATAAACTGACTACCCTGATAATACCGTCAGCCGAGCGACCGGCAGCACCTTCTGGCCTGGGATCAACCGCACTAAAATCGAAATAAGCAGCAACACCACTACCTACCACAACTAACAGCGCAAACAGGGCAAACAACGTCACAGGGTGAGGTAATAAATTGCCCAGCCATTCTACGGTATCAAGAAAGCGGGTAAACCAGCCACGCTTCGGTTCCGCCTGGGCAGGTGTTCTACCAGCGTTTGTCATAAATGCATTCCTCTTGGTCAAAGCACAGATAATCTCGGCAATTATCTGGAAATCGTTAATAGCTTTTTAGTTATTTTAAGGCTCACAACAAGAAAGTAGCGCAAGAGCCTGATATATCGCAACTTAGCTGGCCTTAACAAAGGCCGGACGCTAACCTTTATAGTATTTATCGACCAAATCTATCACAGGAGCGGGCGGCGGCAAAGCCTGAAGCTACGCTAACACCGGCTATAGCGTTAAATTGCAGCTGAAATCCGCAAAATTCGCAGTCGTCTGTTGGTAGTAACCACCGTACTAACCGGAAATATTGAAAAATACCGGCTAGCTGGGGGCACGACACATCTGGGTATAACACCTTTGACATAACACTAAAGTACCGTTGCTTGCCGGCGCTACGCTGCCTAGCATAAGCAATTAACGAGTAACGGAGTAAACTTATGCGTGCAGTTATTACCGGAGGCACCGGCGGTATCGGTTTTGCTATTGCCAGCCATTTTGGCAAAGCGGGTTATCAGGTCGTTTTAGCTGATTTAAACGAAACCTTGTTGCAGCAAAAAACAGCAGAGCTCAGCAACCAGGGCATCTCTGCTGACTACTGTGTGCTGGATGTTACCGATCAGCTGGCAATTGAAGAGTGTGCCAAGCGCTTTCCCGCCGACATTCTGGTAAACAATGCTGGTATTCAGCATGTGGCCCGGCTGGAGGATTTCCCGCCAGAAAAGTGGGCGCTGCTTATCAATGTTATGTTAACCGGACCGGCCATGCTAACCCGGGCAATGCTGCCTTATATGCGCAACAATAATTTTGGTCGGGTTATCAATATCGGCTCAATTCATGCGGTTATTGCCTCCCCGTTTAAATCGGCCTATGTGGCGGCTAAACACGGTTTGCTGGGTTTTAGCAAGGTGATCGCGCTGGAAAACGCTGATAAAAACTTTACCATCAATACCATCTGCCCAGCCTATGTTAAAACGCCGCTGGTAGAGCAACAAATCGCAGCCCAGGCCAAAGAGCATAATCTGACGGAGCAGCAAGTCATTGAGCAAATTATGCTGGCGCCTATGCCGCAAAAAGCCTTTATAGACGTTAGCGAAATTGCTGAAATGGCTGCATTTCTTTGTCAGGATGGCGCAAGGCATATGACCGCGCAGGCGCTGATCCTGGATGGTGGCTGGACAGCCCGCTAGCACTGCGACGGTATCTGAGGCACAATCGACTCATGAGTATTTAATGACGTCTCCTCAACAAATGATTGAAAATGGCAGCGGCATTGGTTTAGCCACCATTGCCGCCATTTCACTGATATATCTGCTTATTTTGTTTAGCGTTGGCCGCTTCGGCAGGCGTATAACGGCGCGCCACCCCCTGGCCCCCTGGGTATTCAGCTTCGCCCTGTCTATTTATTGTACCTCCTGGGCCTTTTATGGTGTCACAGCCCAGGCCGCCGTGAATGGCTGGTGGATCCCACCTACCTATATCGGCTCATTTATTCTGTTCTGGTTTGGTTTTAAACTGATCGCCCGGATCGCTATTGCCTGTCGGCGCTATCGTATCACCTCGGTAGCCGATTTTATCGCCACCCGTTTTGGCCAGTCCCGCTCGCTGGCCGTGTTAATCACCCTTATTTTGATCATGGCGGTGATCCCTTATATCGCGCTGCAATTGCATGCTGTCTCTACCAGTATCAATACCCTGGTTCAGGCAGAGGTTGGCGTACACTGGTACACCGATACCGGCTTTTATGTCAGCTTATGGATGGCCGTGTTTGCCCTGCTGTTTGTCAGCAAAAGTGCCAGAGCGCATCAACCTAACCCAGGGTTAATGACGGCAATCGCCTTTGAGTCGCTAATTAAATTACTGGCATTACTGGCCATTGGCTGTTTTGTGGTATTCGGTATGTTTGACGGCTTTGCCAGTATTTTTGACAATGCGGCGAAGGATCCTGCTATTAGTGAGTTGCGCCAACAAGCGCTGCCGATGCATGCCTACTGGCTACACGCGCTGCTGGGATTTTTTGCTACTCTCTGCTTACCCAGACAGTTTCACGTTAGCTTTGTTGAAAACCAGAAACTAAGCCACCTGCGCAGCGCCCGCTGGATTTTCCCACTTTACCTGCTATTAATGAGTATTTTTACCCTGCCGCTGGCACTGGCCGGCGTGATGTTACTGGGCAATGATGCCAATATCGATGTTGTAGTATTGCAGTTACCCCTGGCCGCCAACCGTACTGACATCGCCTTGCTTGCTTACTTAGGAGGGTTTTCAGCAGCCACCAGTATGGTCGTAGTCGCCACCGTGGTATTGGGCATAATGATCACCAACGAATTGCTGGCACCTTTTATTTACCGCAGTACATTGCTGCAAAAAGAACAGCAAAATAGAGTAAAAGTCGCGACCCTACGCCGCTCGGCCATGCTTACTGTAATGGCGCTTGGCTTTGTTTACTATCGGTTTATTGGCACCGAAACCGGGCTGGCCCAGCTTGGTTTAATGGCGTTTGCGCTGGTCGCACAACTGGCACCAGCGTTAATTCTTGGATTATTATCGCGCAAAGTTAACCGCCAGGGCGCTATGGCCGGTGTACTTAGCGGTGCTGTGGTCTGGGCCTATATTCTGTTATTGCCTGAGATCAGCAGAGCGGGCCTGATGGGCTCAACCTGGCTTAGTCAGGGGCCCTTTGGCTTGTCATGGCTGGCGCCACAACAGTTGTTTGGCTGGCAGGCCGACCCACTGAGTTTGGGCGTACTGCTTAGCTTGTCGGTAAATTGTCTGATGGTGATACTCGTCAGCCGCTTTAGTAACACCCGGGTCAGTGAGTATCTGGAAAGTGGTCGCTTTTTGCGCGCCCAGCTTAGTAATGATAATCGCCGTAGTGTGCAACTGAGTATTCAGGACTGCTATTTGCTGGTAAAACGCTTCGCCGGTGAAAAAGAAGCCCGCCGCTTGTTACTGCGCAACTTAAAAGATCCCAATCCTCAACAAAACCAGATCGCGCCGCTTAATCTGGTCCAAGCGGCAGAACGCAGTCTTGCTGCTGTTGTCGGTGGCGCCTCTATGCGGCTAATTATGGATGCGGCAGGCAAACATGCCCAGTTGCCGATGGAAACGGTAGAACGGTTTGTTGACGAAGCCAGCCAAGTGTTTCAGTTTAATCAAGCACTACTGTTATCCACCATTGATAATATCAGCCAGGGTATCAGTGTGGTCGATGCTGACCTGCGGCTCATCGCCTGGAACCAACGCTATATTGATATGTTCAGCTACCCCGCCGGCATGGTTGAAGTGGGCAAGCCAGTGGCAGAGGTTATACGATTTAACCTGCAGCGTGGCTTAATTGACAGCGAAAATATTGAAGCAGAAATAGGTAAACGGCTTAGCTATTTGCGCCAGGGTAGCAGCTATAAATTTCAGCGTGAGCAACAAGATGGCCGGGTGTTTGAAATGCAGGGCGACCCGCTGCCGGGTGGCGGTTTTGTTACCACCTACACTGACATTAGCTCGTTTATCGAAGTACAAACCCAGTTGGAGCAAAGTAATACCTTGCTGGAGCAACGGGTCAGTGAGCGTACCTTTGAATTACAATCGTTAAATCAGCAGCTGCAACACACTCAGCAGCAACTGGAGATTAGTACCGCAGCAAAAACCCGTTTTTTTGCCGCTGCCAGTCATGATCTGATGCAGCCGTTTAACGCGGCGGCGCTGTTTGCCGGCTTACTTCGTCAACAAAGCACCACCCCTGAACTACGCCAGCTCAGTGCCAATTTAACCAATTCACTTAATTCAGCGGAAGAACTGTTAACCGCTATTCTGGATTTAACCAAGCTTGACTCCGGGGTTATAAAAGCCAATGTGCAACCTGTCGCCGTAAGCCAGCTGCTGGAAGACATAGGCCGGGATGCCGCCGTACTTGCTGCGGAAAAAGGCCTGCAGTTTAAAATACATAGCAGCGCGTTATGGGTTACAACAGATCGTAAGCTGGTCAAGCGGGTTATTCAGAACCTATTAGCTAATGCGGTACGCTACACCACTGACGGAAAAATCATTCTGGGGGTAAAACGAGCCGGACAGCAGCTTCATATCCATATTATTGATACCGGTGTCGGCATTGCCGAAACCGATCAGCAGCGGATATTTGAAGAGTTTCAACAAGGTAGTCAGCCAGATCAAAAAGGCCTCGGCTTAGGGCTGGCTATCGCCCATAGGATTAGTGCCATTTTAGGCCATCAGCTTAGCGTCCACTCTGTACCCGGCAAAGGTAGCTGCTTTAGTTTAGCCTTACCGCGTTCAGCCGCACCGTTAAGCCCGGTAACCATTCCCCCTGCAATTAGTGAAATTAGTGCCAGTTTTGCCGGTAAAAAGATCTTATTGCTCGATAACGAAGCGCACTTACTCAGTGCCGTCAGTGCGCTGCTTAGCAGCTGGCAATGTCAGGTAACGGCAGTAAGTCAGCCTGGTGATGCTCTGGCCGCCATTTCACAGGGCTTAAAACCTGATTTATGTTTGTTTGATTACCATCTGGATAACGCTGCCACAGGGGTCGCTGTCGCTGAACAACTGGTCAGTCATTTTGCCCTGACAGCGCCGGTCATTATTCACTCAGCAGATCATGACCAGCATATTCGGGAGCAGGCGTTGAACGGAGGCTTCTATTTTTTACTGAAACCGCTTAAACCGGCAGCCTTAAAACGCTTATTCCAGCGCTTACTCCGGAATTAAGGCGTTAGCCTGTATAGCTTTCTGGCAGGCGCAGCTTCTCAAACATGATGCCAGCCAGTGTGCGGTTATTAACGTTTAACTTGCGTAGAATAGCCGAGACATGCTGCTTAATCGTGGTTTCCTGTACATTCATTTCATAAGCAATCTGCTTATTTAATAAGCCATCGGCAATCATTTTCAACACTCTGAATTGTTGCGGCGTCAGCTGTTCCAGTCGCTGTGCAAAATCATTGTCGATAAGTGGTTTAGCATTTTTAACATCGTCTGCCAAACCCGGCGGCAGCCAGCTGTCACCATTTAATACCGCACTGATTGCATCAGATAACAGTTCTAACGGCACTGACTTAGGAATATAGGCAGCAGCTCCTAGCGCTAATGCCTGTTTAATAATGACCGGATCTTCTTCCGCTGACACCATAATCACCGGCACGTCAGGATATTCGGTACGAAGCGCACTAAGACCAGTAAAACCATCAGAGCCAGGCATTTTTAAGTCGAGGAAGATAAAATGGGTATCGGGATGCTGGCGTAATAATGGCCAGACTTGTTCCATGGTTTGCGCCTGCAGCAACAGGGCATCGTTGCCAAGAATGGCTGAGGAAGCCTGGGCCAGGGCAACCCGGAATAAAGGATGATCATCAGCGATGATGGCTATCATAACGTATACTTCTGAGCACATGGGCTCGCTATAATGAACCGGGGCTT
>NZ_JBFJPY010000098.1:0-11405 GCF_041616895.1 Arsukibacterium sp. | reverse complement strand
TGATGCGGATAGAGAAAACACTCAGGCTGTTTTGCCAAAACTTGTAGCCGCCATAACGGGCCGTCTTTAAGCGTTGCCAGCGTGGCACGATAAATCTGTTTCCAATACATGCTTTGCTTTAACTGGCGAATATTGCGGATGTTGTTTTGCTGGCACTCGTACAACACACTGATCACTTTGGATTGTTTGCCTGCGTTTTGTTTAAGTAGTGCCGCATCTCCGTTGTTGCCAGCAGCAAAAGGCATGGCGTGGTGCCAGTACAACAGAATAAATTTGTCTACCAGTGCATCCAATGTGATTACCAGCTCGCTGTCGGGTTGCTGCAGCGGCTGTTCGACACAGACATCGGCAATGGCATGCAGCAAGGCAAACTTGTACGTTGCGCTAAAATCTCCCTCGTTCAACATGCGCTGAATGTAGCCAATAAAATCCAGTTGTTGCTGCATACCCGCCATATTTAGCTGCCATTCCTGAATAACAGGGCATTAAGCCAGGTTTCGTGGTTACGTGCAGGACGTTGATCCTGCGTCAGCCACATCTTGTTCAAAGTCAGCCCGTTAACATTGCTGATTAAGGCGGTAAGCCGGGCTTCATTCATATCAGTAAAATGCCTGCCATGGTCTTGGCGCTCGGCATCACCATATTTAAACGAGGCGTAAAGCACGCCGCTTGGCTTTAATGCTTGCTGTAATAAGCCAAACACTGCGGCCAAGTTATTATTGGCAACATGCAGCAAGCTGGCGCAGCACCATATGCCATGGTATTTTTCGTGCTGGTTTAACTGTTCAAAACGCTGCACCGCAACAGCTTGTTGCAGGCGTGTGCTGGCAAGGCGGGCTAGTTCTGCACTGGCGTCAAAGGCGCTAACCTTAAAACCTTGTTGTTTAAAATAATCAGCATCACGGCCGCTGCCACAACCGGCATCGAGAATATGGCCACCAATTTTAACGAAGGGTAAAAACTCTGCGTATAGCGCCGTCATGTCAATCTGATCTGTGCTTTGGGTATAATCAGCTGCATGCTGATTATAATAATCTATTGTTTTTGAGGGCATTTAGCCGACCACACATTCTTAAAAACTAAGTTGAGCCTATCTCAAACCTTTATAGAAAGTCGATAGTTAACGTTTTTAATTCTGGTGAAGGCAATGTGGTGAAAAGGCGACTAGCTACTCGATGATTAGCCAACCCGCTTGGGGCTGCTGGAACAGGAATCGAACAGCCAGTGATATAAGGCGTTGCAGCCGGTTTTATCTTGTTGTGGTGCTATGTGTGGTGCGAAAGTTTTGCTGGATACAAATATTTTCGAATAATGGGTCAGTTTCGAATGCCAGTGACTAAAGAAGGTTAGTCGCGCTCTGCTCCAGGATGAACACCGATTCTGGTTTTATGTGAACACCTGTACTGATTTAATGTGAACGCTACCCAGGAGCACAGCTTCTTCATGCTACACCCCATTTAGCCCGCCTTATATAACGCGTTTAAAAAAACGGGCGCTTAGTTGAAAGCCGCCTGGCGCCAATAGTTTGCTTACTACGGATAAGCGCGGATCGGTATTGCCTTTTTCAATGTCACGCAACGTTTTATCAGATACCCGGGTGAAGGTTGCGTAGCGTGTTTGGGTCATGCCATAAAATTCAGTTCTTATGCGTCGAATAGCTTCCCCAATTGATAAACTATTATCAGCAACAGCGCTTTCAATTTCCTCTATTATCCTTTTACGCTCTGCGATTGATAAATTAGTCATGGCATATCCCCAATAACGTTAACTTGTTTGCTATGTCGAAAAAGCCAATAGATGGAAAATCAAGTATTTCTGGTGGACATTGATAGCTCTGCAGCAACTGAGGAACACGAAGCAAAGGCTTAGCCAACGTGTTTAAAAATGCCATTAGCTCACCTAAAGGGCAACATTGCTACTCATCTCATTAGCAACGAAACTAATCTCAGCAGCATCCCGCCATTGGCCTTGATTAAATAGTTGTAGCGTAATGGTGTTCACCAATGCTCCGGTAGTTTATTACTGATATGGCCTTACATTAGCTTAATTTTCGGAAGTATGCTACCGCTAAGGGGTGTAAAATGCTGGAGCAGGGGAAGTAAACTACCGATACTGTGGTGGGGCAAAGAATAAACCGCTGCGGTGCTGCAGCGTGAACAGGCGTATGGCATGATTTACTTTGGCATTTTGCTCTGTGGTGCTATCTGTGGTGCTAAAAAGCGTATATTGCTTTGAACCGCATAAGACCTGCTAAGGCCGAAAATCATTGCTAAGGTTTGATATTGAAGGGGTTTTTTCAGGGGCTTTAGACCATATAAGACCGGGTTGAACTGTCTTATGGCTGCCCCAGCAGGAATCGAACCTGCAACTGCCCCTTAGGAGGGGGCCGTTATATCCATTTAACTATAGGGCAATTGTGCGGAATTGAACGCGCGAAAGTTTAACAGAATAAATGGGTTAAGTGAATGACAAAACGGTTTGCTATTCACTCGCTTAATTCAGCATTTTTTTATAAACCGGAACTGTTAATGCTTATTAAGTCACCGATTTGCAAGTGACTTACCAGGGTGGGGGTGCTGGCACTGGCCCAGGCATTTTCGGCGCTGATGTCGGTGATTTTCAGGGTTACCGGGCTTTTATGCAGTTTTTCCAGGCCATCTCTGCCGGCAAAGCGCTGGATTTGCATCACCGTAACATTGTCGCCCAGCTGTAAACCCTGCCGGGAGCCTTTATTAATAGCAATCTGGTGTTGCTCAACATGGCTTACCTGGGCCAAAAGGCCCTGACACTGGGTGTGTTGCTGAATGTCTTTCGCTACGGCTTTTAATACCGTATCAATTTTCTGGCCGTACGGCTGCAACCAAAACTGCTGACTGTGGCTGCCTGCTACCTTCAGTTCGCTTTGCCACTCTGCCTGAGTGCGATATTGTTGCTGGTACACCAGCTGGTTATCAAACAAATCATACAAGGCAACATCCAGTGCAAAAAAGCGCTGGAAGCTATCGTCCTGCCAAAAACGGTTCGTGCGCTTACCTAATGACAGATCGGTAATATTAGTTACCAGTACAAACTGCTGGCCGTCGGTAAATAGCTGGCGATTGATGCTGTCGGTCATCAGCTCAGGTTTCAGACTATAGTCAACGGCAGTGACCAAGAGTGCAGGAGAATAATCTTGTAAGTGGCGTGATAACTGGGCAGTAGCGTTTTTATCCAGTTCAAATAGCTGACCATAAATAGCGTCGCGCCGCGCGCCAAGCTCAACCTGAGCCAGAAGTAATGGCTTTTTTTGATGACTACCTTTACAAAGTTGTTGTTGCGGCAATATTTCAGCCTGCAGGGTAACGGTAACAAAATCGCTGCCATAGTTTTCACTAAGCAGCCTGATTTCTCGTATCTCGGAATCGCTGTCCAGCGTAAGCTGATGTTGCTGCATTACGCCTGCAACCAATTGCTGCTGGCTCGATACCCTGACACCAGCATACAACGCCGCACGTTCCAGCGCGTCACTGATCGCGGCCTGCTTGGCCTTTGCGACATCACCTTGTTCTATGGCCGCCTGGCCTGTCATCTCAAACCAGTTCGCGGACAGTGGGCTGCTTAATAGCAGAGTACAGCAGGCGCTAACTATTAGTGGTAATTTCATAACCCGCCAAAAATACGTTGATAAAAGCTTCATAAGGTAATTAAAGCAAAAACTATGCCTTACTTTAACTATAAGGAGATGTGGAGCAAGAATTTACGAAGATGGCGCAAATTTTGCTTAAACAAACTTAGACAAATTGTGAAGTACTTATTTTAAGTGCTGAGTGTTAAGTACTGAGAGTTAAGTGCTTTTGCATTGTACGCCGCTAACCCTGATGACGGATGCCAAATGATGAAATTAACGGTTATAACTTTTTCTGCACTGTTATGTGCACTATTACTTGTTGGTTGTAGTCAGCTTTTCGACAAGCATATCGAGTATGTGCCGGTTAAGCCTGATGCATTCCCAATGTTGCAAGCCGTGGGCATGGCGCCAATCTCACTGCAGCCGGGGGAGTCTGATAGTCAGAAAATATTGCTGGCCATGAGGGCGTCAAAACTAGAGGCTTATCGTGAATTGGCTGAACAGGTGTATGGCCAAAGAATTGACAGCAGTAATAGTGTTAAGTCGATGGTAGCTGGCAATGATCAGTTTGGTGCGTCAGTACAAGGCGTTATTCGCGGCGCAAGGGTGGTAAAAACCTATGCGGTGGACGATGCCTATATTACTGAGCTTGAGCTTGATTTTGAGCAGGTTTATCACTTATACCAAAACGTATATCCGCGTCAGACTATCAAAAGCATTCACTATTATTAATAGTAGCGATGTTTAGTAGAGAAAGCCGGTGGTATATCAAATCGGGTGGCAGGTGCGTTCAGGCCTTAATACCTTTGCCAATGTTATCGACAGTTGGTTTGCCCTTACTGGTGTAGGTTAAACCCGACTTTCCTCTGGCTGACAATAACTCGGTTTTCAGCCGCTGCAGCGTTAGCTGGCTTTGCTCTAACGTTATCTGATTAACTTCATTTTGCTGTTTACAGCTCGCCAGACTTTCTTCCAGTTTAATGATTTGCTGTTTAAACCAGGGTTCAGCGCGTGCGGCTTGTAACCCTTCACTTGCAGCAATGCTGGCATCAGTGGCTTGAATTTCAGTTAACGTTTGTTGTTTCTCAATAGTTAGCGTGTTAAGTGCGTCAATGTCACGGGAGGCAAGGGCGGCAAGTTCTTGCCGCAATAGCAAAAGCAGCGCGTCCAGTTGCGCTTGCTGTTGCTGTAACAAGGTATTCAGAGGTTCAAATTGGCTGTTCATTCTTTATTAAACAAGTCACCTTCAAATTGCATAATTCGCCGGGCAAGCTGCTCAACATTTACTTTGTATTTGCCTTCGGCAATCGCCTGCTTAATTTTATCAACCTTTTCCTGATCGACGCCGCTTGCCGCATTGGCTTTTTCCTGCAATTTAGTAAATTGCTTGGCCTGAGGGGTAATAGATACGGAATCCTGACGCTGGGCAGCACCTTGCAAGGTTGCCTGTTGCGTTGCATTTTGTTGCACAGTGGCTTGCTGACGCTGAGCCCCTTGATCAACCTTGTCGTTTTTAACCTGAGAAGTATTCTGCAGGTTATTGATATTTATAGCCATGATAGAACCTCTTTACCTTAAACCAGTTCCCTATGTTCAGGTTAACGGCTGAGCTTTAAAAAACTTTAATATATTTTCTAAAATTTTACTCTGACCTGATTAACAGCAACCACCTCGGTCTGGATCTTCCTGCCAGACTGCTGATTTTGTACCGCTATGGTATCACCGAGTGTACCATCCTGCTCAGCGATACCACTAGCTGAGACGCTAAGGCCGCTATTGTCAATCAGTATTGTAACAACATCTCCACGACAGACAAGGCAAAGATCCTGCATTGTAATCAACTGGCCGTTATTGAGTGCTCGCTTGCTGCGGGCGCCAATTATCTGACGCGGGTCCGAAACCAAATTACCTCTGACAAAACGTCGTTCTTTATTATCGACATGTAGCATATCGGCAGTAATGACGGTTCCTGTAGCGATATTTTGCCTTACCGTAACCGCCTCGACAATTTCTGCTATTTTAACCGGCACGTACAACTGCCACGGACCCGGTTCGCTGCAACTGATATTAACGGTAATTTGCCTGGGAGAATGGTGTTGTGGTCGACTAAACTGTGGTGTTTCTGCACACACTTTGTCGCCGATGCGATTATCCAGTGGCACGACAGTTAATTCTACCCCACTGTCAGGCGCAAGGTTCAGTTCCTGCGAAAGCCATTGCCCGGTCATTTCAGTTAATTGTTCCGGGCTGTATTGCAGTAATTCTGGTTGCCTTGCCAAGCTCAGATTACTGATTAAAAATAATGAGATAAAGAATATCAGATAAAACTTTTCGTACTTAATCATATGGTTTCAGCTATGCTTTACAGGCTAACAGCTATACCATTGCTGGTATAACAAGGTTTAATTTCTGCCAGACACCGGATCAGTAACTGATTTAGTGTACTAGGCACTCTACTATGGCTGCTGCTTTGTTGTTGCGATTAATGTCGCTGCAATAATAACGCCATAATGTAGACGACAGGAGTGGTAAATGGCCAGTATTTTAGATTCGGTGAACCAGCGAACACAACTTGTCGGACAGAACAGGCTTGAGCTTTTGCTCTTTAAACTTGAAGGCCGGCAACGCTTTGGCATAAACGTGTTTAAAGTGCGTGAGGTATTGCAGTGTCCGCCATTAACCGCGATCCCCAAGCGTAACAAGCTGGTAAGAGGCATAGCCCATGTCCGGGGCCAGACTATTTCGGTGATTGATCTTAGCCTGGCAACTGGCGGCAAGCCGGTGAGTGATCTGAGTACCGCGTTTATTATTATCGCCGAGTTTAATCGTTCAGTGCAGGGGTTTCTGGTCAGTTCGGTAGAGCGCATTATTAATATTAACTGGGATTCCATTATGCCGCCGCCAAAAGGCACCGGTGGTAAGCAAAGCTATCTGACTGCAATAACCGAAATTGATAAAGAATTGGTAGAAATTCTCGATGTTGAGAAAATTTTAGAGGAAATTTCGCCGTCGCCAACTTCTATTAGCAGTGCGACGGTGGATACCGCAACCATTAATAAGGATTTGGGAGATCGGTTAATTTTAATTGCAGATGACTCCACCGTTGCCCGTAATCAGGTGAAAAGAGCATTAGAGGGACTCGGTGTTAAGATGCATCTGGTAAATAACGGCCGTGAGGCCTTAACTTACTTGCAGCAAGCGGCAAAAGAGTGTGAGGTGTCTGTTACTGAAAAAGTAGGGTTACTGATTTCGGATATTGAGATGCCCGACATGGATGGGTATACCCTGACAGCAGAGATAAGGCTTGATCCGCGATTGAAAAACCTGCATGTTATTTTGCATACGTCATTGAGTGGGGTATTTAATCAGCAAATGGTTAAAAAAGTTGGCGCTGACGATTTTATAGCAAAATTTAATCCGGATGAACTGGCAGAGTCGGTGCAAAAATGGCTGCATGCAGAATAAGCATTAAGGGCAAGTAGTGACCAACAAAGAGCTGCAGGAAGGCGAATATAAACTGTTCAGGGATTTTCTTGAACAGCAGTGCGGTATTGTGTTGGGAGATAACAAACAATACCTGGTGAAAAGCCGGCTTGGTCCACTAATGCAACGGTTTAACATCGCTACGTTGTCGGAGTTAGTTGCCAAAACCTTAAGCCCGTTTGAGCGTCAGCTGCGCTCGGCGGTCATTGATGCGATGACCACTAACGAAACGTTATGGTTTAGAGATTCTTATCCCTACGAGTTATTAAAGAAACAAATTTTGCCGGAACTGGAAAAAAGCTGCCGCACCCTGAAGATTTGGTCTGCCGCCAGCTCGTCCGGACAAGAGCCTTATTCCATTGCGATGACAGGGCTGGAATATCAGCAAAGCCGGCCCGGCTCTTTTAGCCTGGGCTTAAATATTTTGGGTACTGATATTTCCAATACCATGCTCGAGCATTGTCAGCGGGCAGAATATGATGGTTTAGCCTTATCGCGCGGCTTGTCGCCAGAGCGACGCAGCCGTTTTTTTGAAGACAGCGGTAACGGTATGATGCGGGTCAAAGATTTCGCCCGCAAAAATGTCAGTTTTCGCCACTTAAACTTGCTTGATAGCTATAGCTTACTAGGTAAGTTTGATATTATTTTTTGCCGAAATGTACTTATTTACTTCTCTCCTGATTTAAAAGCCAAAATTATCAAACAGTTTGCCCAGTCACTTAATTCACGGGGCTATTTGTTTCTTGGCGCGTCTGAATCTATCTCCAGCGTTAATAACGATTTTGAGATGATACGCTGCAACCCCGGGATTATTTACCGCAAAAAAGTTTAAACACCACTGCTGAAAAACTGGCCTGTGTTTTGCATTTGGTTTGCCATAGTTCGACAGAAGGTGGCAAAAAAATGGCAATCAGTTTTGAAAAAGCATTTGGAATGCATCCTCATGCCTTAATGATCCGCGAAAAACGCTCTGAAGTGCTGGCTGAAAACATTGCTAATGCTGATACGCCAGGCTACAAAGCGAAAGATGTCGATTTTCAGCAGGCATTACAACTTGCCCAGTCCCGCCGCGGACAAAGTGCCAGCCGCACCCACGAACAGCATTTTCATATTGCCTCGACTATGGCAAAAGACACGTTATTTCGCCAGCCAGATCAAGCCGACACCGGTGATGGTAATAGTGTGGACATTCATCGCGAGCGTAACGCCGTTATGCAGAATAACCTGGAATATCAAACCAGTTTAACCTTCCTTAATAGCCGCATTTCAGGAATGAAAAAGGCGATAACCGGTTCAGGACAATAATTATGAGCATTTCAAAAGTATTTGATATCGCTGGCAGCGGCATGACCGCGCAGTCAGTAAGAATGAATACCACCGCCAGTAATATTGCTAATGCCAATAGCGTTAGCAGCAGTGCCGGCGAAACGTACCGCGGTCGGCACCCGGTATTCCAGACCCAGTTGACGGAAGCCAGGCGAGCGCAAGGCGATAGTGCCGGCGTTAAGGTGATGGGCATTGTGGAATCTGATGCGCCACTAAACGTGGAGTATGCGCCCAATCATCCACTGGCCGATGAAAACGGTTATATCTATAAACCTAACGTCAATATTATGGAAGAAATGGCGAATATGATTTCAGCCTCGCGCTCTTATGAAACGAATGTGCAAACGGCAGATGCAGCAAAGCAAATGATTATGCGCACGTTGCGAATGGGTCAGAGTTAATAAGGAATAGCAGATGAGTACTATTAACAATAACCCGGCATTAGATGGCATGTACTGGGATGGCGGCAAGAAAGTGCCGGATAAAAATGACGGTGCCTTAACCCAGTCAGATTTTTTTGCTTTGCTAACGCAACAGCTGGCTTATCAGGACCCGACCAAGCCGGTAGAAAACGATCAGATGATTGCGCAGATGACTAACTTTACCATGGCCGATGGTATTGGCTCGTTAAACGAGAGTTTTAAAGGTTTTGCTGAAAGCATGACCTCAAATCAGGCATTGCAGGCATCTTCTCTGGTTGGGCGAAGCGTGTTAACACAGTCGGATGAAATTGTGTTTACCGGCGAAACTTTGTCGCGCGGTCATATTAACCTGGACAAGCCAGCAGATAACATGCGGGTGCGGATAGAGAAAGCAAATGGTGAGCTGGTTACTAATTTTAACGTCAGTAATCCGGCAGTAGGTAAAAACGAATTTGTCTGGGATGGCACCGATGCCAACGGAGAGCCCATGCCGCCTGGTGTTTACAAAATTAAAGTAGAAGCCAGTTTTTCCGGTGAGAACCGATCGATACCGGTCAATGTGTTTACGCCGGTATCCAGCGTGAGCCTGGCAGGCAGTGGTAAAGGAATTACGCTTAACCTGGTTGGGTTAGGGGCAGTAAAATTAACTGATGTTCTTGAAGTTTCTTACGGTTAAGCAACCGTTTAAGGTGAGGTGATTTATGAGTTTTCAAATAGCATTAAGCGGCCTGGCTGCAGCCCAGAAAGATCTGGATACCACGGCAAACAATATTGCTAACGTTAATACGACCGGCTTTAAAGAGTCACGGGCCGAGTTTGCCGATGTGTATGCGACGTCTATTTTTTCATCGGGGCGCACCAAAGTAGGTGACGGTGTGTCTACCTCAACGGTTGCCCAGCAGTTTAATCAGGGGTCATTACAATTTACCAATAACTCGCTGGATCTGGCGATTACCGGTGAAGGCTTTTTTGCGACCACGCCTGATTTACAGTCACAGGACCTGACGTATACCCGAGCAGGGGCCTTTAAGCTGAACAAAGATAATTTTATTGTCGATAACCGCGGCAACTTTCTGCAGGGCTTTAACGTTGACCCGGTAACCGGTGAAAACAGCTCAGTCAGTTTAAGCACGTCATCACCTATCTCCATACCCACCTCAGCAGGTGCGCCACGTGAGACCAATAATGTATTTCTGAGTATGAACGTTGACTCCCGGGCATTGCCGACAGCGGCAGTACCGTTTGATCCGACAGATCGGGCAAGTTATAACCATTCTACCTCGGTTACGGTTTATGACAGTCTGGGCGAATCACATATTCTGACCACGTATTTCAGAAAAGCAGATACCACAGCGCCGGCGCCATCGCAGTGGGAAACCTATGTGGTTTGGGATGACAATGTGGCAACACCACCAGCGGCAGGCTCCTGGATCCAGGGCGACGATATTTTCTTTGATTCAAGTGGTAACTTTATTACTCCGCCTGTTCCTGAAATCAGGCTGCCTGCTGCGGTGTTAAATGATCCGCTAAATGGTTATTTAGACAACGGTGCGCAGTATGCAAATGATGTGGTGGTTAATTTCCGCGATGCCTCTGGTACCCGCACGCCTACCCAGTATGCCTCGGGTTTTGATGTGAATAATTTAAGTCAGGACGGCACTACCGTAGGCAGCCTGACCGGGGTTGATATTGACTCTTTTGGCCGGGTGCTGGCGACTTACAGTAACGGCGACTCATCTTACCTGGCCCAGGTAACACTGGTACGCTTTGCCAATGTGCAAGGCTTAAAGCAGGTGGGCAATACGTCCTGGAAACAGAGTTTAACCTCGGGCGAGCCGATAGGTGGCCAGGGTAATACCGGTACCTTTGGTGCGGTAAACGCCTCGGCGCTGGAGCAGTCAAACGTTAACCTGACGACCGAACTGGTGGATTTAATCAGCGCCCAGCGAAATTTCCAGGCAAACTCACGAGCTCTGGAAGTGAACAGTACCTTACAACAGACTGTGCTGCAGATCCGTTAATCTTCAGCCGCTTAAACCTTCTGAAACACCACCTTCGGGTGGTGTTTTTTTATCCGATTTTCGCGGCCAGGCCTAACTGGCATCAAAGTTGCTTTATAGATACAGAGATGACTATCGGAGCGCATTATGGACCATTTGCTATATATCGCCATGAGTGGTGCCAAAGAAAACATGCATGGCATCAGCGTTCGGGCTAACAACCTGGCAAACAGCAATACCGTTGGTTTTAAAACAGATTTTGAACAGGCTCGTGCCATGCAGGCATATGGCGCTGGCTTGCCGAGCAGAGTATTCGCCATGACCGAGCAGCCAGGTCAAAACTTTGACGCCGGACCCATGATTATATCGGAACGCGAGCTGGATATTGCCATCCAGGGCGATGGCTGGTTTGCCGTGCAGGATGCAGATGGCAATGAAGCCTACACCCGTGCCGGAAATTTGCAGTTAAGCCCTACGGGTATGCTGGAAACCGCGAACGGCCGGGCGGTGATAGGGGATGGCGGGCCAATCCAACTGCCGGTACCCCTGGCTAAGTTAGAAATAGGC